>JANQHF010000079.1 GCA_028282725.1 Saprospiraceae bacterium | reverse complement strand
CCCGAAGTCACCATAAAATCTTCAGGTTTATTTTTAATGATTCGAGTTGTCTGAATGAGGTCTCCGGTGGCCTCTTTGATACCAATGAATTTTCGACTTGCTTCAGCCAATCGCACCGTTGTGTTCCAGGTCAGATTGGACCCGGTTCGTCCTGGTACGTTATAAATGATGATGGGGACGGGGCTGGCCTCTTCTATGGCCATGTAGTGTCTGTAAATCCCCTCTTGTGAAGGTTTGACATATGCAGGACTACTGCTGAGTAAGGCATCAATACCTGAAAAATCAAATTGTCCAATCTGTTTGACCACTTCGAGGGTATTGTTGCCTGCAAAATTGCCGGCCACCAAAGGGACTCTTCCATTATTGACTTGAATGGCACAATCGAGGATGGAACGAGCCTCCGTAGTGTTCAAAGTTGCCGTTTCACCCGTAGAACCCAGCATGACGAGATAATCAACACCTCTTTTGAGGACGTGCTCGATAATCTTTTCAATGGCCGGGAAATCCACTTGTCCATCCTTGAAAGGAGTGATCAATGCCACTCCTGTACCTATATACCGGTTGTGTTGCATAATTTATTTTTCACCAAGTAATGGAGGACCTGCACCGATCTTCATCAAAGTTTCATACGTCAGAACGCATTGTTCAGCCAGGTCCAATGTTTGCGATGGTGATTCAATCCACAAATCTATATCTAAATTTTCACGCTTGTATCCTGGCAAGGCCATCGAAGACTTCAGGGAGCTGTTCGAAGCGGTTGCAAGATAGTTGACGAGGGGTATATTCTTGGGATTTGCCACGATCAATAAATCCGTTTTATGAGCAAGCCACTTGACCAGCAGTTCTTGAGTGGGAACTCCATACCAAAGACATTGATCGGTTTTCATAACATGGATATCGGTCAAAGAATCCAGTTCATCATTTTTCTCTTTAACGACATACAAACGACAGGTGATACCCATATTCCGGAAATATTTAGGAGCGCGTTCCATATCATGAATAGTATGATCCCTGGCGGCCACCAGGATAGTGACGGAAGAAACGGAATTAATCAGAACAATTCGTTTCCTATCCTTTCTCGTCTGAAGTAATTTGTTGTAGTGTTTTCTGTAGATCCTCTTGCCGAATAATGACCGCATGAATTGCTGCTACTTCTTGAACTTAAAATTTCCCATTTTTTCGTATTTATTAATACGGGTAGATACCAATTCTGCAGCTTCGATAGCCGATAATTCTTCCAGCTGGGACTTGATATGTTTTTTAAGTGCTTTCGCCATTTTCTCGGGCTCTGCGTGCGCCCCGCCAACGGGTTCTTTAATGATATCATCTACCAAACCGAATTCGAGCATATCCGTTGCGTCCAATTTTAGTGCTTCGGCTGCTTCTTCTTTGTGATCCCAGGAACGCCATAAGATGGATGAACACGATTCAGGTGAAATGACCGAATACCATGTATATTCCAACATAAAGACTCTGTCTCCTAATCCAATTCCCAAAGCTCCTCCAGAGGCGCCTTCACCGATGACATAACACAAGATTGGTACCGTCAATTGAGCCATATGAAAAAGATTGTTGGCTATAGCTTCTGCCTGGCCTCTTTCCTCTGCCTCAATACCTGGATAAGCTCCTGGAGTATCGATGAGACAGATTACAGGAAACCCAAACTTTTCAGCTAGCTTCATCAATCTTAGCGCCTTTCGATATCCTTCGGGATTCGCCATACCAAAGTTTCGATATTGGCGCATTTTGGTATTAACTCCCTTTTGATGACCAATTACGACGACTGTTTGACCGTCCAGATTTGCCATACCACCGACGATAGCCTTATCATCACCAAATTTTCTGTCTCCCCGCAGTTCGGTGAATTTTTTGAAGATGGATTCGATGTAATAAAGAGAGTAGGGACGAGCAGGATGTCGCGATACCTGTACCTTCTGCCATCTTGAAAGGTTCGTGTAAACTTCCTTTCGTTTCTTGCGGATCTTACCTTCTAGTTCTTTGACCTTATCACTGACATCAATATCTCCTTCCTTCTCAACGTTTCTGATAGCGTCAAGCTGTTCAAACAGGGTCTCGAGTGGTTGTTCAAATTCTAGGAATACCATGTATTCGATGAGAGTATCAGGGCGAAATTAGTAAAGTAAGTGATATGACCTCCTTTTAGGAATAGAACTTTTTGACAAGATGAAATTACTGGAAGCCTGAAATTGATTCCTGTCATTTTAATACATTTAATAAAAAAATAGCAACATGACTCCTGAAGAAATGGCGAATTCGATGATCAAAAATATTGTCGAAAAAACGGGGAATTCATTGGAACATTGGAAATCTGTAGCTGCAAGGTCCGGACTGGAAAAGCACGGACAAATCGTGAAAATGCTCAAGTCAGAACACGGCATGACCCATGGGTTTGCCAATCTGGTGGCGCATAAATTTCTGAAATCCGATGCGGGAAGTGCGGACCCGGATACGGATTTGGTAGCGATTCAATACTCTAAAGGGAAAGAGGGCCTTAGACCCATTTACGACTCCATCATTTCCAGGGTGAAGAATTTTGGTACTGACCTGGATATAGCACCGAAAAAAGCGTATGTGTCCCTGCGAAGAAAGAAGCAATTTGCCCTTATTCAGCCAAGTACCAGGACTCGGGTGGATGTTGGTATCAATCTGAAAGGAAAAGAACCGACCGATACATTGGAAGCTAGTGGAAGTTGGAATTCCATGGTGAGTCACCGGGTTCGGATGACAGAATCCTCTCAGGTGAATGCCGAATTGATCGGCTGGTTGAAGGAAGCATTTGATCATGCAGGATAAATTTCAATGACAGCAGAATATACCATTACCGAACTGGAGCAGTTATTACAAGACAAGGGATACATTGCGGAAAGGTCTCTGGTCCTTTCCATTTTCCTCAGCCTGAAATTGCAGAAGCCATTATTGGTTGAAGGACCGGCAGGAGTAGGAAAAACGGAAATAGCTAAAGTCATTGCCAATGTCCTGGACACTGATTTGATCAGGTTACAGTGTTATGAAGGACTGGATGTAAATCATGCCATCTACGAGTGGCATTATCAGAGGCAACTGCTCCATTTGAAAATGTTGGAGAAAGAAGAAAAGCAAAGAGAAGAACTGGACGCATTGATTTTTTCCGAAGAATTCCTAATGGAACGTCCCCTTCTCAAAGCAATAAGAAAAGAAAAAAGTCCCGTCCTTTTGATCGACGAAATCGATCGGGCTGATGAGGAATTTGAGAGTTTCCTTCTTGAATTATTAAGTGATTGGCAAATAACTATTCCCGAAATTGGAACGATTAAAGCGGTGTCAAAGCCCTACATCGTGCTTACCGGTAACCGAACCCGCGAATTATCAGAAGCACTGCGCAGAAGATGCCTCTATCTATGGATCGATTATCCATCCTTTGATAAAGAATTGGCAATCCTGAGATCAAAAGTGCCGGGTGCTGATCGGGAATTGGGCCTTCAGATCTGTTCCTTTATGAAGGAAATACGCCAACTAAAGTTGGAGAAAACGCCGGGAGTGGCTGAAACGCTGGATTGGGCAACGGTCTTAGCAGAAATGCATTATGACCATCTTGATCAGGAAATCATCGAAAATACACTGGGTGTCATACTCAAAGACTGGAAGGATATCAGAAATGTAACTGATTCCTTGTCAGAGCTACTGGAAAAGACGGGTATCATCTCCAAAATGGGCTGATGACTCAACCATTGATCCAAAGACAGACAGCCATATCCGGAAACGTCGTTTTATTCAGTCGATTTCTTCGAAATAAAGGGTTCACGATAACGAGTTCTGAAGAGGAAGACCTGATGACGGCATTACAATTAATACCGCCTACGACCGAAGCCAGGTATAAAACGACGCTTAGGGCCATTCTTTGCAAGACCAAACATCACTTCCTTCAATTCGATGACCTGTACAACGAATACAAAGATCAGGTCAAAAAGGCTGTTGACAGTAAGACAAAAAATTTGAAAAAAGCCGGTCGAAACACCACGCCCAAAGTACCTGCTCCATCATTGAATGAATTGAAGAGTTGGTTGTATCAAAAACCTGTAGAAGAGCAACTGGAAATTGCATCATACAGCAATTTGGAGGTGCTTACGAATAAAGACTTTTCAATGTTGACCCCGGACGAGATAGAACTGATCACGAGGTTACTTCAAAAACTGACCAAACGGATATTGAGGAAGAAGAGTAGAAATACTGTCATCAGTAAGAAAAAGGCAAAGGTAGATCTTGCCCGGTCCCTAAGAAAAAATCTGCGGAAGGGAACGTCAATCGATGAGATTATCCATAGTCGTAAGAAAGAGAAAAGACTGAAATTGGTTTTGCTTTGTGATGTAAGCCGATCTATGGATCTTTACAGTAGGTTCTTTATCCAAATGATATATGCATTTCAAAAAAGCTATGACCGAATAGAGACGTTTGTCTTTAGCACGGTACTGCACAGGGTGACCGAGATCCTGGAGGAAAATTCTTTTGACAAGGCATTTGAGATTCTCGCAGATCGCATTCCCGAATGGTCCGGCGGGACGAAAATCGGTAAAAGCCTGCAGACCTTCTGCCACGAATTTGCATATGGATGTCTGGACAGAAAAACTGTGGTCCTGGTTTTGAGCGACGGATGGGACACAGGAGACGAACTCTCGATGAGGAATAGCTTCAAATTGATTCATAAGGAGGCGAGAAAAATCATTTGGTTGAACCCACTGGCCGGAAATCCTGATTTCAAGCCTGATGTAATGGGTCTGCAGGTTGTCCTTCCATATATCCAGAAAATGGTTGCAGCCCATAATCTGGAAAGCCTCAAGCGAGCATTGTATTCCATATAGACTGCTTAGCAGATTTCCGACGATTATTTGTTAATTTAACCTGTTCGATTTTTAATAGCCAACCTGCTTATGAGAATAAAAGGAGAACGTCTTCTTTCAACGGATATCCCTTCGCTCTGGCCGATGCTTCAGGATGAAGAGGTACTGGCCCGAATCTCCCCTGGCGTAAGCAATGTTGAAAAACTTTCAGATGGCAACTATAAGGCTATTTCGGAAATCAGTATCGGCCCTGTACGCGGAAAGTTCGAAGGGAATATTGTTCTTCAGAACATCCTTCCTCATGAATCCATGACCCTGGTCCTGAATCAAAATAGTAAAATGGGCAATGCTGAAGCAAGGGTCGTGATGAACCTGACAGAACAAAGTGATCAGCAAACCCTGCTTACTTATGATGGTGCAGCCAAACTGTCCGGAAGGTTGGCCACCATGGGTCAGCGTATTCTTGGAGGAGTAGTAGGGACGTTGACCAAACAGGTATTTAAAGAACTGGAGACAGTAATCGTAGAAAAAAGAATAAGTGCATCCGGAACATCAGACACTCAACCTGATTCAGATCAACAAAGAACAGGAGAGCACAAAGAGAATCTTATTCAATCAATCATAAATAAAGTAAAAGACATATGGAAATCAATCTTTCGGTAAATGGGTCGCAGGTCGCACGGGATGTAACCCCGATGACAACTCTTTCGGATTTTTTACGAGAACATTTGTCCCTGACCGGCACACACATCGGTTGTGATACGAGCAGTTGCGGAGCATGTACTGTAACCATGGATGGCAAAGCTGTCAAATCCTGTACTGTACTGGCTGTTCAGGCAAATGGCTCTGAAATCATTACTATTGAGGGGCTCTCTGAAAACGGTTCACTGCATCCGGTACAGGAGGCTTTCAAAGAGCATCATGGATTACAATGTGGATTTTGTACACCTGGCATGGTTATGACGGCTGTCGATATTCTACAAAATAATCCAAATCCGACTGAACAGGAAATTCGACATGGGTTGGAAGGCAATTTTTGCCGTTGTACGGGATATCACAACATTGTCAAATCTGTTCAGCACGCAGCTCAATCACTAAATGCTTAAGTCATGACAACTAATTATATAGGCCAACCGGTCAAAAGAAAGGAGGACAATCGTTTTCTCACAGGTAAAGGCCGATACACGGATGATATAAAATTACCGGGAATGGCCTTCGCCGCTTTCGCACGAAGTCCATATGCCCATGCCAAAATAAATTCTATAGATACTTCACAAGCTGCTAATGCACCCGGTGTCCTGGCAGTCTACACGGGTTCTGATGAATGCGGTAATTTTGGAGTTCCATGCGGATGGCTGGTTCATTTCAAGAACGGAGAACCTATGAAAGAACCACCGCATCCACTATTGGCAGTCGGAAAGGCAAGACATGTAGGTGAAAATGTGGCCGTTGTGATTGCCGAATCATTGCAAGAAGCAAGGGATGCCGCAGAATTGATCGAGGTGGATTATGAAGAATTATCGGTAGTTACAGATCCTCGACAGGCTGTACAGGAAGGTGCACCATTGGTACATGATGATGCTCCCAACAATACGGTGTATGATTGGGAAATCGGCAATCCCAAGGAAGAAGTAGATGCTGCCATGGACGGCGCCCACCATATAACCAAGTTGGATTTCAAAAATCAGCGACTTGCTCCCAATGCCATTGAACCGAGAAGTTATATTGCAGATTATGATGTCAATGCCGATAAATATACGCTCTATACAAGTACACAAAATCCACATTTGATCAGACTGTTGATGTGTGCATTTGTGCTTGGTATCCCGGAACATAAGGTAAGAGTTGTGAGTTACGACGTAGGAGGCGGCTTTGGAAGTAAGATTTATCATTATACAGAGGAGGCCCTCTTGACGTGGGCATCTAAAAAGATCGGCAGACCGATAAAGTGGACCAGTGACCGCACCGAAGCCTTTTATACGGATGCACATGGCAGAGACTATTGTACAACAGCCGAAATGGGATTTGATGCTGACGGAAAAATCCTGGCACTCCGGGTCCATTCAGAAGCGAATCTTGGAGCCTATCTCTCAACCTTTTCGACCTGCTGTCCTACTTACTTGCATGGTACATTGGCACAGGGGTGTTATACCACTCCACTCATTAACATAGATATTACCGCGGCCTTTACAAATACAAACCCCGTAGATGCATATCGCGGAGCGGGACGACCGGAGATGACCTATATCCTCGAGCATTTAATGGACACTGCCGCGCTTGAGATGGGAATAGATCCGGCTGAATTGAGATTTAAGAATTTCATTCCGCCATTTGATGGAGTCAACCAGGAAGGCTACCAGACCCAGGTGGCTCTACAGTATGACAGTGGAAATTATGAAGGCACACTGAGACGTGCTCTTGAAATGGTCAATTATGAAAATTTCCGGCAAGAACAGGCAGCAGCGCGTGAAAATGGAAAACTGCTCGGAATCGGATTTTCGACCTATATTGAAGGATGTGGTATTGCACCATCTGCTGTTGTGGGTTCACTCGGCGCAAGGGCAGGTCTATACGAGGTTGGCCACGTCCGTGTTCAACCTACCGGAAAAGTAAGCGTCTTTACGGGTTCTCACTCACATGGACAAGGTCATGAAACAGCATTCGCACAATTCGTTGCTGACCATCTGGGTATATCAATGGACGATGTTGAAATTCATCATGGCGATACGGACCAGGTTGCCTTTGGAATGGGAACTTATGGTTCGAGAAGCCTGGCAGTCGGTGGTAGTGCCATCGTAAAAAGCCTGGATAAGATCATCGAAAAAGGAGCAAAAATTGCCGCGCACAAATTGGAAGCTGCAGAAGGAGATCTGGAATTTGCCAATGGACAATATACCGTCAAGGGAACGGACAAATCCATTGCCTTCGGTGATGTTGCACTTACGGCCTACGTCCCGCATGACTATCCGGAAGGATTAGAGCCAGGCCTGGATTTTTCAAGCTTTTATGACCCGGCAAATTTCACCTATCCCTTTGGTGCACATATCTGCGTTGTAGAAGTGGATCAGGATACCGGTAAGGTCGATATCCGGCGATTCATAGCCGTAGATGACGTGGGCAATGTGATCAATCCAATGATCGTGGATGGGCAGATCCATGGAGGAGTCGTGCAAGGATTGGGACAGGCCTTACTGGAAGGTGTGAGCTACGATGAAAATGGTCAGATGATCACCGGATCGTATATGGATTATGCAATGCCCCGTGCGGATGATGTACCATTCATAGAAACCGACAGGACCGTAACACCGTGCCCCCACAATCCTTTAGGAGTCAAGGGAGCCGGCGAAGCCGGAGCCATCGGGGCTACACCAGCACTAGTGAATGCTGTAATGGATGCCATAGCTCATATCGGTATCCGCGACATTCAAATGCCATTGACACCAGAGCGTGTATGGAGAGCCATGCAAGCCTGATTGTTAAATCCAAAAAATATTAAAATATGATACCCGCAAAATTTGACTACATAAAAGCGACTTCAATAGATCAGGCAATCTCATTGCTGTCCCAGCATGGTTATGAGGCCAAAATTCTAGCAGGTGGACATAGTCTGCTTCCGGCGATGAAACTCAGGTTGAACCGACCATCCGTATTGATTGATATCGGAGGTATTGACGCCCTCGGATCAATAACGGATGAAGGTGATGCGATCAAAGCAGGTGCAAATTGCACGCATTATGAAATTGCCAATTCAAACCTCGTGAAATCTCACGTGAACGTTCTGTCCCAGACTGCACGTGTGATCGGCGATGTACAGGTGCGTTACCGGGGAACCATTGGTGGAAGTCTGGCCCACGCTGATCCCGCATCTGATTACCCGGCGGCCATATTGGCTACCGATGCAACGATTTCAGTCCGGGGCTCCAATGGAGCACGGGACATTTCCGCTACTGAATTTTTTCAGGGCATATTTACGACAGCTCTTGGAGAGGATGAAATTATCACCTCGATTCGTTTTCCGAAAACGGCCAATGGAACCTATGTGAAATTTTTCCAATCGGCTTCAAGATTTGCAGTCGTGGGTTGCGCAGCAGTCAAGAATGGAAATGGTATTCGGGTGGGAATAACCGGTGTGGCGGATACCCCTTATCGGGCAAGTGCCGTGGAACAAGCTTATGATGGGACCACAAGTGCTGCTGACCACGCTATCGATGGTGTTGACGTGATGAGTGATCATTTTGCCTCTGAGGAATACAGGGCACACCTGGCAAAGGTCTTTGTGAGAAGGGCCCTGGAACAATTGTGATCTTTTTAAGCAATCATGAGGACGGGGATTCGCGTAATATTGTACTTGTGTATTAGTGTCCTGAGCAGTTCATTATTTGGCCAGGTTGCCTCCAAAATCGAACCTCCGAATTGGTGGGCTGGCATGACGTACAAAAGCCTGCAACTAATGGTTTACGGTCCTGAGATGGCTCGAAATGAGGTTGACATCTCATATCCCGGCATCACTATTCAACGGGTAGTCAAAGGACAAAGCGGCAACTACCTGTTCATTTACCTGTCACTTTCAGAAGAGTTAAAACCCGGTCAGATGCCAATAACATTCAGGAGTCCCGGCGGTGAAACAGTCAGACATTTGTATGAAATCAAAAGTCGTGAAAGAAGACCTGAAGAATTTGTCGGATTCAATACCAGTGACGTTCTGTATTTAATAACACCAGATCGATTTGCAAATGGTTCGGAGAGCAATGACCAGGTGACGGGCCTTGTCGAAGGCCTTGCGAGAAACAAACCGTATGGAAGACACGGTGGTGACCTGAAGGGGATAGCTGCCCACCTGGATTATATAGACGACATGGGATTCACGGCTATATGGCTGAATCCTGTATTGGAAAACAATATGAAGGAATGGTCATACCATGGATATGCCACCACAGACTACTACTCCGTGGACGAACGGTTTGGCTCACTGGAGGAATACGTAGATCTCAGCAGAAGGTGTGAAGAAATGGGGATCAAGCTGATCATGGATATCATCGTAAATCATTGCGGATCGGAGCATCCGTGGCTTTACGACCCTCCTTCATCTGATTGGTTCAATTATCAGAATGAACCCTATCAACAAACGAACCATAGAAAATCAACATTGGTAGATCCGTATGTTGCAGATATTGACAGAAAACAAATGACGGATGGATGGTTTGTTCAAGCGATGCCGGATTTGAATCAGCGAAATCATATTCTGGCGGACTACCTTATTCAAAACTCGATTTGGTGGATTGAGACCGCTTCGCTTTCAGGTATAAGACAAGATACCTATTCATATCCTGATACGGATTTCATGAGTGACTGGACCTGCCGCATACAGGAGGAATATCCACATTTCACGATAGTTGGGGAGGAATGGACGACCAATCCGAATGTCGTGGCCTATTGGCAGATGGGCAAACAAAACCATGATGGCTACACTTCTTGTTTGAAAAGTCTGATGGATTTTCCACTTCAAAATGCTCTGAATAAGGCTTTGACCGAAGACGAAGGCTGGGGTACCGGCTTGCAAAGAATCTATGAAATGCTGTCAAATGATTTCATATATGCCGATCCTGACAACCTGGTGATTTTCGCCGACAATCACGACATGTCGAGAATTTTTACCCAGGTCGATGAGGATGTGGATTTATGGAAGATGGCCCTGACCTTTATTTGCACCACCCGGGGAATACCCCAGATCTACTATGGCACAGAAATTCTCATGTCGAATCCCGGCACAACAAGTCATGGAATCATCAGGAGCGATTTTCCGGGAGGCTGGACAGGGGACAAGACCAATGGGTTTAGTGGTCAGGGATTGTCAGGACCGGCCCTGGAAGCACAGGATTGGTTGAAACAATTGCTGAACTGGCGGTCCAATAGTGAAGTGATCCACAACGGTGATCTTTTACACTACAGTCCTGATAATAGCGTATATGTGTATTTCCGTTATAATGAGGAAGAATCGATCATGGTCATACTCAATAAATCAGATCAGTCTGTTGATCTTGACCTGGAAAGATATAAACAAGGTATCAGGGACTCGAATCGTGCCGTTGAAGTACTCTCCGGACAATCGATCAGGCTCGATCAATCCATTTCATTAGAACCCAGGAGCAGCTACGTCTTTGAATTGCAGTAAACGATGGAGAATACCGGTAAACTTTTTAAGGATCTAGTAGTCCTGGAATTGGCAAGTGCATTGGCAGGACCTGCTGTTGGGATGTTTTTTTCCGAGCTTGGAGCGAAGGTGATCAAGGTGGAAAATAAAACCACAGGAGGAGATGTCACAAGAAGATGGGGTCATCCGAGTGAAGACAAGGATGATCCAACTTCCACATATTACTTCTGTGTGAATTGGGGAAAGGAAGTTTTAATGTTAGATCTCAGGGAACAGGCCGCTCGCAATCAAATCTACGAAATCGTAAAGAAGGCAGATGTCGTTGTTTCAAATTTTAAGTTCGGCTCTGCAACTAAACTGGGCATGGATTACCAACGTTTAAAGGCCATAAATCCCCGTATTGTCTATGGTAATGTTTATGCTTATGATGAAGACGATCCCAGACCGGGATTTGATGCAGTGCTCCAGGCTGAGACCGGTTGGATGTATATGAATGGGGAGTCCGATGGGCTACCGACCAAAGTTCCGTTACCGATTATCGATATACTCGCCGGTCATCAACTGAAAGAAGGGATCCTGATCGGTCTGCTGAAAAGGGAACAAACCGGGGAAGGGTGTCACATTAGCGTATCACTCTATGATGCTTCCGTTTCAGCTATGGCCAATCAGGCCTCTACTTATCTCAATCTGGGGATCATCCCTGCACGAATCGGAAGTCAGCATCCCAGTATTGCACCTTACGGAGACGTGGTACGTACCTCAGACGGTATTGATTATCTTCTTGGTGTCGGAACCCAGGAGCATTTTGATTCGCTCTGTGATGCCCTGGAACTTACATCTATGAAAAATGACATCCGTTTTACATCCAATAAGGAACGACTGAAATACAGGGCAGAATTAGTTCAGTCATTACAGGAGGCTGTCTGTACATTGACAGCATCAGAATTTGAATCCAAATGCGATTTACATGGCGTGCCGCTTGGACCGATCAGGAATTTGGAACAGGTTTTTGCAGAAGAAGACGGCCAGGAATTGATATTGAAAGAAGTGAGCAAAGATGGTCAAATGAGTAAACGAGTGAGGACGGTGGTTTTCAAAATTCTAGAATAGACCGTTTGAGTTCTTCACATAGTATTCAAAAAGTCCTGTCTATTTTTAAAGTATGATACGACAGGTTAAAACCAAGTGCATATACTTTGTTCAAAGTATATTTTTTGTATTGACTGCTTTTGGAGTTACGGGACAGATCGTCACGATTGATCCCGCATTCTATGGTATTGACAGTCTGATCACTGTGACCTATGATGCCACTATGGGGAACGGTGGGCTTGAGGGAGAAGACCAGGTATACATTCATACCGGCATCATAACAGAACAAGGAGGACCCGGTAACTGGCAAAATGTGCAGGGCAACTGGGGAACGGATGATCCGCGCGTCCGAATGATAAATATTGGAAATAACAAACATCAAATATCTTATGTGATCCGGGATTTTTATGGGATCACCGGAAATCCTGCAATCACTGAATTTGCATTTGTATTCAGGAATGAAGATGGTTCAAAGGAGGGGAAAACTGAGTCCGGTGGGGATATATTTATCCCATTTCAAAGTCAGGATGGATTTATGACATTCTTTCAGTCTCCTGCGCGGTCCAACTTTGTCCTGGATCAAGGGGAGACTTTGAAAATTCTGGTAGTCAGTTCGGAAATTGCAGATATTAAAATCTATGACAATGCTGAATTGATCGGTGAGGCATTCACAGATCGACTCGAACTGGACTATTTGCCCAGTAATCCCGGAGATCATATATTGAAGTTTGAATCACGATTTAATGAAGAAGTTGTTCGCGATAGTCTCTTCTTTGTACATGATCCGCAGGTTCGCACCCTTGACCCACCTATCCAACTACAACTGGGATTATACAGAATCGATGAAGAGACAAGTTTCTTCTCTCTGTATGCGCCTGGGAAAGAACATGTTTTTTTGCTTTCGGATATAAATGAATTCACCGTAAGCCAGGCATTTTTAATGAATCGAAGTGCTGACAGTGCTACCTGGTGGATTCAATTGGATGGCCTTCAAAGCGATCGCTATTACTATTACCAATATCTGGTTGATGGTAAATTGAAAATTGCCGATCCCTTTAGTGAATTGGTGCTCGATCCTGTGCATGATGGAGACGTTGTAAGATCATCAGATCTTCCGCCATATCCACTATCGGGTGCAGAAAACATTGTCAGTATCTTTCAACCTGAAAGAGAATCGTTCACCTGGAATGATACAAATTTCGAACCACCCAAAAAGGAAGACCTCGTTATTTATGAAGTCCTGATGCGGGATTTTTTGCAATCACATTCCTACCGGGACTTGTTAGACACTTTGAGTTTCTTCAAGAAACTTGGTGTCAATGCCATTGAGCTGATGCCCATTCAGGAATTTGAAGCCAATGATAGCTGGGGCTACAATCCATCCTTTCACATGGCACTGGATAAATACTATGGGTCTGTCACAGACTTGAAAGAATTTATCAATGCCGCACACAATCAGGACATTGCCATTGTCCTCGATGTAGTCTATAACCATGCTTTCGGACAATCCCCTTTGGTCCAATTATATTGGGATTCGAATCTGAACAGACCTTCTGCTGAGAGTCCTTATTTCAATCCAGCCGCCAGACATCCATTCAATGTAGGATTTGATTTTAATCATGAGAATAGTGCTACAAAGATCTTTGTCAAGAGAGTACTTCAATACTGGATTGAAGAATTTCGTGTGGATGGATTTCGATTTGATTTATCGAAGGGATTTACCCAAAACTTCAGTTCTAACAATGAAGAAATGTCCGCTTATGATGCATCGCGAATAGTCATTTTAAAAGAATATGCCGATCATATATGGTCACTGGATGATGACAGTTATGTCATCCTGGAGCATTTTGCCAGTAACACCGAGGAGCGCGAACTGGCCGATTATGGTATGATGTTGTGGGGAAATGGCAATTTCACAATCAACGAAGCGACAATGGGATATCACGAAAATGGCAAGTCCGATTTTTCAGGATTGTCATACCAACAGAGGAATTGGAATATCCCTCATTTGGTAGGGTATATGGAAAGTCATGATGAGGAGCGGCTGATGTACAAGAATGTGGAGTTTGGCAATAGCGGAGATGATTACGAGGTGCAGGAATTGCAAACTGCCCTGGATCGTAATGAAATGGCAACAGTCTTCTTTTTTTTGTATCCCTGGTCCCAAGATGATCTGGCAGTTTGGAGAATTAGGTTACGACCAGTCCATTAACCGATGTGTGAACGGAACGATTGGAGATTGCAGATTAGACAGAAAACCCATCCGTTGGTACTACCAGGATGATGAAGGGCGAAGAGACCTATACAATGTCTATCGAGAAATGATCCAATTGAAAATTGAAGACGACATTTTCGAAACTGATAATTACGTCCTTAATCTTTCTGGTGAGGTAAAGACTATTCAACTTTTATCCGATGATGGCAATGCCGTTTTGATCGGCAATTTTGGTGTTGCGAAAAAGCAAATAAGTCTTTCTTTTCCCAGTGACGGTATCTGGTTTGAGTACTTTGGAGGAGCTTCTCTTTTTCTGGATGACATAAACTACCAGGCCACATTGGCACCGGGAGAATACCGTCTCTATTTTGACGAGGAGAAAAGTGTTATTTCCAATATTCCCAGTTTGGAAGAGCTTGGGTTCAAAATAAATACCTATCCGAATCCAGCATCTGAATTGTTGAATATTGAGATTTTCACAGATGTCTCTATAAATCTGAATGCCGAAATATTGGACTATCGGGGTCAGACTATCAGGGAATTGGAGCCAATGCAAGTCATAAATGGAAAATTGCAGCGGAGGGTTGATGTCAGTGACTTGAATTCCGGGTTATATTATTTACGCTTGGGTAATGAACTGGGGGTGAGCTTATCGGTATTGAGTGTTATACGTTCATGACGTGAACTCTGTAGAGTCAGGATATAAGAAGGAGCGGCGCGATCATCAACGAATTCATTTTATAAGGTGATGTATTGCGAAGCAGTTCGAAGTAGATCTGCAATGTTGAAACGTAGCATTGATTCATTCAATTGATTATAAGATATTACAAAATATATGCTTCCATTACTCACTCTGTGCGTTTTAACAAATGACGACCGTGAAAAAATTGAAACCTTGGAGATTTTTTAGGGAATCATTTGTGATTGCGACACGATTAACCGACTACAATTTCGACAACAATCTCATCTATACTTTTCTGCAAGTATGGTAGTCGATCAATACCTATGGTTCGCCATATGGTAATCATATTTCACGTAAAAGCGTATAATGTAATCATTATTCACATGATGTCATTAAAATTCATACCTTTGATTATTGGTTTTCACGTTTTGACCATCATTGTAATTATTATTCATAATGAATAATTAAATTTCATAAGAGCTGCATATGAACAATCAATTTTCACAACAAGTAAGCATTTTTCGAGGTCGCCGAATGCCAGAAAGAGGATTCCTGGTTGGTTATGCCTTGCTACTCAAAGTAATCGAGGAACAAACTACTAAACGATTACCCCTGCCTACAAGTTTATCCATGTATACAGCAAAACACCGAAAGTATGTTCAAGACAACTGGCAGGTGTTTACGATCCGTCACAAACCGGGAAACGATCTACCAAGTCACATGGTCTTTGGTTTGAAATATGAGGGGATCGATCTTCACATCCTAAAAGAAACCTTTAAACTGATCGGGACAAAGGCAATAACCCAAATGATCCTGAATGAGCCCACTGGTCAATATACAAGAAGGATCTGGTTTTTGTATGAATGGATGTTCGCCAAGACTCTTGATATTCCAGATCTAACGCGTGGTACATATGTAGATATTATTGATGACAATCAGCAATACTGTGTTATTGGGAAGAACAGCACACGTCATCGTGTACGCAACAACATGCCTGGCACGGCTCAGTTTTGCCCTCTAATTCGGAAAACGAAAAAACTGGAAAGTTTTATCGTGGACCGACTAGATGATAAAATACGCCAAGGTCTGCTGAATGTACATAACGACCTCCTACGTCGAACTGCAGCATTTTTATTGTTAAAAGATTCAAAAGCCTCTTTCCATATCGAAGGACAAAAACCATCTCCCTTAAGAGCTCGTAATTGGGGTGCGATTATTGGAAGCGCTGGAAAATACCAATTGACCAAAGAAGAAATTGAGCGTTTGCAACAAGTAGTTATAGGAAAGAATAAACTTAGACACATGGGTATCCGCCATAATCATGAAGGGTTTATTGGAGAACACGATATTGAAGATTTTACACCGATTCCAGATCACATTTCAGCAAAGTCTGAAGACCTTCCTGATTTGATGAAAGGGCTATTTGAAACTAACGAGATACTACAAAAGTCTGAATACCATCCAGTTCTTACGGCTGCCACCATTGCGTTTGGCTTTGTGTATATACATCCGCTGGCAGATGGTAACGGGCGTATCCACCGATATATAATCCAGCATATCCTTGTTTTGCAAGGATATGCTGACCGAAGTATGATCTTTCCTGTTTCGGCATCAATTCTTGATCGAATAACTACTTATCAAGACGTTTTAGAGCATCATTCTTCACCCAGACTTGAATTGATTCAGTGGGAATCAACTGAAGACTACAATACTCGTATCCTTAATGACACAAAGGACTTATATCGATATTACGACATAACCCTTGAGGCTGAGTTCCTATTTGATTGTGTTCAGGACACCATTGAACGAGTTATTCCAAACGAATTGGACTATTTGAAGAAGTATGATATGTTGACAGATCAAATTAACAACTTGGTTACCATGGAAAATACCCGTGTTGATCTCATGATCAAATTTATTCATCAAAATGAAGGACGCTTATCGAAAACTAAACGAGAGAAGTATTTTGACTTTATTGAAGATGATATAGTAGGACAAATAGAGGCTCAATATAAAGATGTATTTAAGTCTGAAAACGAAGATTAAAAAACTTTGTATGATTTGAATTTACGAGGAATGGACTAATGTCGCCGACAACAAAATAGAAAATAAAAAAACCAACACACTGATTTACAGCGTATGTGTGTATAACAAAATGCACAAAGGATGGTAAATTAGCATAACCAAAAATATCAGAGATGGAAAAAGAAAAGCTTATCCAATCCATCCTGAGTAATGTA
>JANQHF010000052.1 GCA_028282725.1 Saprospiraceae bacterium | reverse complement strand
TAACCTTTCTATACTCTGTGATATGGATAATACGGCTTTCTTTCCCATGCCTCAATATACAAAATATATACGGCATTATTAAACTATTTTTGTATTATTGGCACTGCATTTCCTCATCTTCTCAAAGGCTTGTTAGCATCCATGCCATGGAGTACCGTAATCATAACGACCTCGATTCTCGCACTGGTGGGAGGAAGTTTAATATTCTTCCTGGTTGCGGATGGTCCTTTTCGCAAACCCGGCCAGGCGCTCGATTTAACTGCTTTTTTTCGCGTTTTCAACAATCGAAAATTCAGAGCTGCGGCATTCGGCTATTTTGGTCATATGTGGGAGTTATACACTTTCTGGACGTTCGTACCGGTCATGCTGGCCTGGTATTCCTTACACAGTGCGTCTATGACCATTAACACTTCTGTCTGGTCATTTGTAATCATAGGGATTGGTGGCATCGCTTGTGTGATCGGGGGATATTTGTCCCAGGATCACGGCGAAAAGAACATTGCCTCAAGTTCTTTATTGATGTCTGGTATAAGTTGTGTCCTTTCACCTTTCATATTATTGCAGTCCTCGATGGTCATCCTGCTGATATTTTTATCTATCTGGGGTATGGTAGTCATCGCTGACTCTCCTTTGTTTTCGACATTGGTTGCACACAACGCGGATTCTGAAGTGAAGGGTACGGCACTAACCATAGTCAATTGTATTGGTTTCTCTATCACCATTATAAGCATTCAATTAATGACTTATTTACGACAACTTACCGATTCAGAATTTCTTTTTTGGATCTTGGCAATTGGACCAGCCTTTGGACTGATTGCCTTATTTGGAAACTCAAATCGTTCTTTGGTTATTGCAACTGATCCGGATCCAAACTGACATATTTTATACTCTTGCGCTGATAAGTGTACGTGATGTGAACTGTGCCATCACTGCTTTGAATCACAGCGGGATAAGAAAATTCACCTTCTTCTCTTTCGAGTGTTAAGACGGGTTTCCATGTAAGGCCATCTTTAGAAAGAGCCACATTTAACATGTTTCGACTTCTCGGAAATCCCCCTTCCCGTGTTGTATGATTATAGACAAGCAAGTGTCGGCCATCCTTCATAGTGACGGCATCTGTACCGGCACTTGGATTAGGCAGGTCTGTGGCTGTCATTGTATCCCAGGTTTGACCATTATCAGTAGACCAGCTCTGGGCGATCCAATTTTGACGTGATCGACAGAGAATTTGAAGCTTCCCATTACCGTGTTGCAGTATACTGGGTTGTATGGCATCGAATTCTTCACCATCGTTAATGGGACCTATGACTTCAAATGTCTCAGCGAGATCATTTGTCCATTCGAAATGGACCTTCCAATAGGTTGCTCCCTGTATATCTGCTTCGGTGCTTGAAGGACAAAGGATGCTTCCATCGTCCAATTGAACAGGCTTGTTTTTTACAGGCCCGATTAAATGTCCGAGAGGACCTTCTCCTAATTTGCGCGCACTTGTCCAGGTATTCCCCTCATCTATTGAAGTCATCATCATCCCCCACCACTCCCTGGGATTGGGACCTACTTTATAAAAAAGCATGAGAGGTCCCATTTTTGGTTTGAATAAGACGGGATTCCAACAGGGATACCTGCTTCCATCAATTTGAATTCCATCGGCCACTTCAACGGGGCTTGACCAGGACTCACCGCCATATCTGGAAATCCAAATCCCAACATCTTCATGTCTTTCATGTGTTCCACCAAACCAGGCTGCGATCAGACCATTAGAAGTGGTTTCTAAAGTTGAGGCATGACATTGAGGTGTGGGTCGGTCATCAAGGGAATAGATGAGCATAGAATCAATCAATCCATTCTCGCCTTTTTGAGCTATCCTGGAAAAATCAATTTCCGGGTCTATTGTCGTGCTGCATGAATAAAAACCTGCCCAACAGCCTGCTATAATCATTAATTTCAAAGTCCATAGATATCCGAAAGGTTTGATCATACCGTTAAGTTACATTGGACAGGCAAAAATAGGTATTTAGAGCAGGCCACTTTAATTTAACAAATGGCTTTGTATATCCCGACCATCATTGGAATTATGTTGTCAATTATTCTCACTGCTCTGTGGGTGTTCTTGCTGCACGGAATATTGAAGAGCCAGCCAAAAGAAAGTAAATTGCAACATGGCTGATAATTGCGAGCATTTTGATGTGATCATAGTAGGTGCGGGGCTTTCGGGTATTGGGGCTGCCCATCATATGAAGACCAAATGTCCCCATCACTCCTTCATAATCCTCGAGGCCCGCGATGCCATGGGTGGTACCTGGGATCTGTTTAAATACCCGGGAATCAGGAGTGATTCAGATATGTATACACTGGGATACCATTTCAAACCGTGGGTCGCTGATGAAGCCATTGCAGATGGTCCGGCAATATTGGATTATATCCATGAAACCGCATCAGAAGATGGTACAGATCGATTGATCCGCTACAATCACAAAGTTATCGATGCTGAATGGTCGAGTGAGTCCTCTTCCTGGAGCATTAATGTAGAACACAAAGACGGCAACCGAACCATTCTCTCCTGTAATTTTTTGTTCATGTGCAGCGGGTATTATGATTACGACAATGGATATATGCCGGATTTTCCAGGTCTCGAAGATTACAAAGGAACCTTGATACACCCCCAGAAATGGCCGAAAGATCTGGACTACACAGACCAGGAAATCATTGTCGTAGGAAGTGGTGCAACTGCTGTAACGTTGGTCCCTGAGCTGGCCAAAAAGGCCTCAAAGGTGACGATGTTGCAAAGATCTCCGACCTATATTATCAATGCACCTCAAAAAGATGTCATTGCCAACTTCCTGAGAAAGATACTCCCGGGAAAGCTAGCGTACCTCCTGTCCCGGTGGAAAAATATATTGTTTAGTCTCGGATTCTTTAAGTTTTGCCGGAAATGGCCTAATGCAGCTCGTAAGCTGATCATGAAAGGTGTGAAGAAACAACTGGGTGATGATTATGATGTGAACAAGCATTTTAATCCAAAATATAATCCTTGGGACCAACGTCTGTGTCTTGTGCCGGATAATGATTTGTTTGATTCGATCAACGAAGGTAAATCCGAGGTAATCACAGATCATATTGAGACGTTCACACAGAAGGGTATACGTTTGCAATCGGGAAAGGAATTAAATGCAGATATTATCGTTTCAGCGACAGGATTACAATTAAAATTTCTCGGAGGACTTTCATTAACTGTAGATGGGACTGAAATCATCCCCAGGGAGACGCACTGTTACCGGGGGATGATGTTCAGCGGGGTTCCAAACCTCGCTCTGGCCTTTGGTTATACAAATGCGTCGTGGACATTGAAATGCGATCTGACCTGTGACTATATAACCCGGCTGCTTAACTATATGAAGATGAATGAGATTAAAAAGGTGATTCCCCGGTTTAATGATCCGACGGTGAAAGACGAACCTTTTGTGGATTTTAATTCCGGATATGTATTGCGATCCATTGATGATCTTCCGAAGCAAGGATCGAAGAGACCCTGGAAAGTATATCAAAACTACATTCTCGACATTTTCAATTTTCGATATAGTTCGTTAAAGGATGGGGCTCTTGAATTTACTTCCAATTGAACAAATCTCGGTTCAGGTATAGTAAAATATATCGAGAATCATATTCGTTTTTGCCAAATAGCTAATATTCTTTGTCACTTACCCAAAATGAAAAACGAGTAATAGATCTTCTGAAAAAAGGAGATCAAACAGCCTTTAGGAAAGTTTTTGATCTTCATTACAAGCAACTTGTTATCACTTCATACCAGGTGTTGAAGGATGAAGAAATTTGCCGGGATGCCGTTCAGGAAGTGTATCTGGAGTTATGGAAAAACAGGGGCAAACTTCATTATGGAATTCATCTTTCGTCGTATTTGAGGCGAAGCGTGATCAACCGATCCATTAATATTTTAAAATCTCGTCGCCATCACATGTCATCGGGAGCAGAACCCCTGAACTATGTAAAAGATGTGAAGAGGGATCCGGCCCAGGAAATGGAAGACGAGGAATTCAGAAGGGTTGTACATAGGGCCATTGACCGATTACCTGACAGGTGTCGCGCTGTTTTCATGTTGTGCAAAATGGAAGGGTACAGTCATAAAGAGGTATCGGCACGTTTAGGAATTTCGACAAAGACGATTGAGAATCAGATTACAAAAGCGGTTAAGTCAATCCGTAGTGAAATTCATCGATATCAACAATCAATACTTTCATCACTAGGAATTTTACTTATCCTATGGGGGAATTACATGTTTGAATTGTTCATAAAGCCATTGATACATCTTGGATGAAGCTCGTTACATAGAATTAATAAGGATGGAACTCCTTGGGACCTTATCCAAAGAAGGTGCAGAAGAATTGTCTGTTTGGAAGAATAGGAGTGTCCGGAACCTGGAAGAATATGGTGAAATAAGAAGGTTGTTGGATGTAAGTTCGTCATATGGTCATGACATTGAAATTAATCTTGATGAGGATTATCAATTGTTGCAGGACAAAATTAATTCCTCTGATGGGGGAGTACGATACACCAGGCTGAATTATCTTTTTGCGGCTGCTGCTTCTCTGGCACTTTTATTTACGGCGTGGCTTTTACTCAGGCCTGAATCTTCAGCTTGGATTGAAGTCACAGCGCAGAGCTCCAATTATTCCATTTCTCTGTCTGACGGATCCACAGTATCGTTAGAAGAAGGCAGTAAGCTGAAATACAAGGAGGACTATGCAAACTCAAGAATCGTTCATCTTGACGGTGTGGCTTACTTTGACATTGCTCACGACATACAAAAGGAGTTTAGAGTCATTTCTGAGCATTTTACAACCGTAGTCCTGGGCACCCAATTTATCGTAAGCGATCATGTAAATAATAATGGAGCCAGTATCAATTTGATCGAAGGAAGGGTCGCTGTCATCGACAACAATGGGAACGAGTTTGATCTGCTACCCAATGAGGAAATAATTTGGGAAAAAGATCGATTGAAAAAAGTACAGGGCTTAAATATTGCACAGTTTGACTGGTTTGATTACAAATTGATTTTTGATGACCTGCAATTGAATCAAGTAGCTGAAGAATTGAGGAAGGTCTATGGAATACAACTTACACTCGACTCATCAATTCGTTCATGTCCGCTTTCTGCGACATTTAACAATTTGGAGATAGAAGAATTACTCAAGTCTATTGCTCTTTTATTTGAAGCGGAGTTAAAGACAGAAGGATTCAGACAATACGAGATCACTGAAGGTCGATGTCAATAATGAGGGCCCGGTTTTTCTTATTGCATATTGCTTGTTTTTTTTCAGTTGGAACCAATCTGTTGGGACAAGAAGATTTTGTTGATCCCGTAATATCAGTTGAATTCTTAGATGTATCTCTTGTCGAGGCGATCAACCAGGTGGCTCTTGTTTCCGGAATCTCAATAGTATATCAAAAGCGACATTTTTCGTCTTATCCGTCCGTGACAGCGAGTTATCAGAATCAACCGGTACTGTCCATATTGAAAGAATTGATAGATACCCGTGAAATTCAAATATCTGCTTCACGCAATATTATTGTGTTATCGAAGAAAGAACAGCTGAGAAAGTTTTATGGATTCATCATAGATGAGGACAGTGGCGAGCATCTTCCTTTTGCTACAATCTTTTGCAGGGAAAATTCAAAAGGCTACTATGCCAATGACCAGGGTTATTTTGTAATTCAATTGGAAAAAGGACAATACAATTTTGAAATAAGTTTTTTAGGTCATCATCAATCCCTCCTGGTCATCGACATTGAAAAGGATGTAAATAAGGATGTCTATCTGGCTCCTGCAAATGTCCTTCCCGAAGTTGTAGTTGATGAGCAAAAAAGTGAGTCGGTTCAACATTCACATCACAGCTATAGCTATGACCAATTAATGCATCTTTCCAAGACTACTCCCGGAGTAGGAGGGGGTAGCGATTTATTACAAACGGCCAAAGCTCTTCCTGGTATTCAGAGTGGACCGGGAGGTATAGGAGGATATTTTGTTCGTGGTGGAGGGAACCAGGAAAATCTGTACTTGTTAGACGGAGTGGCAGTCTATAACCCATTCCATACTTTTGGTATGACTTCAATATTTTCGCCACAGGCCACGAAAAGTCTGCAAATATATAAGGCAGGTTTTCGTGCACATCATGGTGATCGCTCGTCTTCCGTCATTGATGTCAAATTAAGAGAGGGAAATTTGAACCGCCACTCGTTTTTGGCTGGAGTCAATCCACAAGATGCACATTTGGTGCTCGACGGTCCTATTTCTAAAGGGCGGTCCTCATTGTTTCTTTATGGAAGAACTTCTACTATAAATTATAAATTTAAAGATGTTGTTTCCAATTCATTGTTTGATGATGATTTTCATTCGGAGGCCATAAGGTACCATGATTTGATCGGTAAATTCAATTATAAAATAAATCCGAAGAATAGGGTATACGCCTCTTTTTATGACGGACAGGACAACATCAAGACGGAATTGGAAATTGAATCCGAAATGATCCCTGATCAGGAAGACTTTCTTGCAAGTGAAGAGTATTATTTATCCTGGGGCAACCAAATATTCAATCTTAGATGGCATAGCATATTAAGTAATACCAGTTTTTTAGAGACTTCAATAAATACCAATGGCTATTACAGCGATTTTGCTTTTTTTATTGAAGACGAATCTGATGATTATTATTATGTAAATCTTGGATCCCAGAATCGCGATACTGAATTTAAGATTTCACTTGATGTCTCTTTATCCGGGGATTTGAGAATTAAAACAGGTGGAGGCGGATTGTTCAGGCGAAATTCGCCAAGTATTGAAAATTTCACTGATGAATCATACGAGTTTGATGAAGAGGAGGAGCTGAACGTTAATTCTTTCGAAGGCCTCATACGAGAGAATATATTGCGATCGAGAAAAATCTTTCATTTCCTCGAAGGAACTCTGGAAAAGGGCAGGTTTGGTCTTCAGGCAGGTCTGAGATCCACCTATTATAATATTGATGAAACCTCATTTATAGATCTTCAACCAAGAATCAATGCAGGTTATCGATTCGGTTCAGGAAATAAGGTGTCTTTTTCAATATCACGAGCGGTACAGTATCTGCATCTCTTGTCCGTTTCAGACGTCAACTATCCAAGGGATATCTGGTATCCTTCAAACGAATCGATGGCTCCGCAAAGAACCTGGCATGCCAATCTGGCTCACGAGATGCAGATCAATCCTGACGTAAAACTTTTGTCAGAAATTTATTTGAAACATTCTGATAATGTCGTATTCACATCACTATTTGAATTCAGTGGAAGTAAACCCCTTGCCTCCTTGTTTATTGAATCCGGAACCGCCCGGAGTATTGGAGCCGAATTAAATCTTAGTGTTGATAAGAGAAATTGGCAAGGGCTTTTCTCCTCTGGTCTTGGTCATTCCAACAGATCCTTTGAACAGCAAAACTTAGGTGTTCCATTTTCATTTCAATTTGACAGACTACTTGAATTTAAGACATCGAATTCTTTTAAGATAAGCAAGTTCATAACTTTGGGCATCAACACTTATCTATCGTCAGGTCATCCATATTTGATTGTCGACGAAGTAGATTTGAACCAGGGAATATTGCCGATGTCTTTTGATGAAAATGGAAGAAAAAATACGAGTCGTACGGGGTGGAATCACCGGATCGATTTTTCACTTTTGTATTCAAGATCTGCAGGAAAGTTAACTCACGATATCAAGCTAAACCTCTATAATGCCTATAATCAATCTCAGCCCCTCTTTCATATGATTGACTTTTCCGCTAGTGATCCCAATCTCATTCCAAGCTTTTCCATACCCCTCATTCCGTCTATTTCTTACACGGCCTCTTTCTGACTCCATATCAGAAATTACTCCTTATAAAATATTTATGTCTGGCGAGTAGGGGATTTGCAATTTCAATTTGTTTTGGGAGCAACAATTACTACTTGTTTGAAGCACATTGACTTGTACACTAGCTCAATATTGAGCAAATCATTTTTAAAATAATAAGATTCAAAATGAAGTATTTGAAATTAGTTTTTTTGTTGGCGGTCATAGCTACCATTATTTCCTGTTCAGATGATTCGGAGTCAAATGAATTGAATTACAATAATGGGTCACAACGCGAATTAAACGCTTTGCATATTATGTCCAGTGGTTCTGCAAATGCCACGAGTCGCAATGGAGGAGATCCGGAAGATGAAGGAGATTCAGAATTGGATTTCATCGACTCATGCTTTGTGTTTGTTTTTCCAATTGATGTTGTACTGCCGGATGGGAGTACTGTTCAGGTCAATAGTGAGGACGAGCTTGAGGCTATTCTAATCGATTGGGAGGAAAATGCACCCGATACCGCAGGTTACCCGGAGCTGGTTTTCCCATTGACTATTTCTGTTGACGGTCAGGATCAAGTAATTAGTACCGAGGATGAATTATGTGAAATTATTGAGGAGTGTTATATGGAATACGACTACTATGAAGAAGATTATGATGACTTTGAGGATTTCCTGGACGACGAGTTCGATTTCGAAGAATGTTTCGACATAGTCTTTCCTGTCCAGATCACATTTCCTGACGGCAGTACGACAACGGCTTCAAGTGATGAAGAATTAGATCGACTCTTTGAACAATGGGAAGAGGACAATCCTGAAAGCGAAGCATACCCGGAAATTACATTCCCTGTATCTATAATTATCGATGGAACTGAGGTTGAGGTTACCAGCGAAGAACAATTATGTGAAATAATGGCAGATTGCTATGATGATTTCGGGGACTATGATGAGGAATTTGAAGAGTGTTTCACTTTTATTTTCCCACTTTCTTTCACTCTTCCTGATGGATCGACAGTCAATGTGAACAGTGAAGAGGAGATAGATGAATTATTTGAGAGTTTGGAGAATGGTGATCCTGAAAACATGGAGTATCCCACTTTAAACTTTCCCGTATCCATCCTTTTGAATGACGAAGAGGTCGAGATTAACTCCGAAGAAGAACTGGACAAGATATGGGATGACTGCTATGAAGAATATGAGGACGATGAAGATGACAATGAATAAGAGGTTGATGAGGACGATGAAGATGGAAACTAATTAAAGGGTTAATAAATGGGTGAGCTCCTAAGGTGCTTACCCATTTAATTAATATGATAATCGATGAAAAATCTCGTAATTATAATATACTTTTTGTGCTCAGGGTTACTGAGTGCCCAGGAACAAATCACATTTATTCATGAAGCTCAGGATCATGCAAAGCAAAATAATCTCAAGATACTTATGGTCTTCTCTGGTTCGGATTGGTGCAAGCCATGCATTCAATTCAAAAAAGATATTCTGAATAGTGAGCGATTCAAGGAGTATAAACAAAACCGGATTTTGGAGCTATCTCTGGATTTTCCTTACAAGAAAAAGAATGCTTTGAGTCAAGAACAATTGAAGCATAATGAGCGTCTTGCGGATCAATTCAATCCTGACGGTACATTTCCGAGAATTGTTCTACTGAATTCAGAAGTGGAACAAATTGGTGATTTGAAATATAGAAAAGGAATGTCTACAACTGAGTTCATTGAGGACATTTCCGTTCTCCTTGATCGGGTGCAATGAGAAGAGAGATGAATGCGAATAAATGCAAAGCTCATCATCATAGTTGTAAGCTGATGGGGTGTCATTTCGTTATAACGGCAATTGATTCAAATCCGGGTCTTGCATGGAAAGGTATTAGAGCGGCGGAATCTGAAATTTTGAGAATTGAACAACTAATATCCTCATGGAAAGAGGACTCAGAAACATCTTCAATCAATCGCAATGCCGGAATTCGACCTGTAAGAGTCTCTACTGAACTCTTTCAATTAATTGAAAGAAGTATTCGCATTTCGGATCTTACTTCGGGGGCATTTGATATGAGCGGGACTCTGGCCAGGTTTTATTGGAAAAGTGATTGTTCTGAGCAAGACTATCTCTCACAAAGTAAAATTGAAAAGCTTCGTGACCTGATCAATTATCGATTGATACAGTTAGATGAAGATTTGGATACGGTGTATCTCTCCAAAAAAGGAATGAAAATAGGATTTGGAGGTATTGGAAAAGGTTATGCCGCCCAAATGGCCAAGCATGTAATGATCGAAGAAGGGATTCATTCTGGTTTGATTAATGCTTCAGGAGATCTTATGTGTTGGGGAAATCCTCCAAATAGGGAATCCTGGAGCATTAAAATTCCGGACCCGGTAAAAATTGAGGACTCGATCTTACAGTTTTCCATTCCTGAAGGTTCAATCGTTACTTCAGGGTCGCACTATAACTATGTATTGATAGATGGAGTCAGACATTCACATATCGTTGACCCACGAACAGGTATTCCAATCAAAGATGAAAAAAGTGTTTCGGTGTTAAGTCCAAGCCCTGAGTTTGCAGATGCTATGGCAACCGCCTTATCTGTAATGGAAATGAGTGAAGGAATCAGTTTGGTCGACCAGATCAATGGCGTTGAATGTCTGATGATTGATCAAAAATCAGAATTGAATTATTCAAATGGTTTATCAGAAAAATTTAGAAATGAAGACAATAAATAATAAAACAAGAATTTTTGCTGTAATAATCTCATTGGTCACCCTGGTATCTTGTAGTTCGGTCAAGGGTTATCAAAAAATGTATTTAAACGATGGCGACATGGCCCTTGAATCCAGGAACCTGGAGTATTTCGAAATTAATTTTCACACTTACAGGGAAGGTGCTGCCGGTTCCAATGGTGGCAAAGTAGGAGGAGGTTGCGGATGCAATTAGTATTTTTCTCCATATTGTTTTGCCTGTTGATGGTATTACAGGAAGTCAAGGCACAGAGCCTGCAAGAAGGCAGTGATGATGATTCCGGTACTGAAAATATCAGGAAAGGAGATGCCATCGAACAGAGTTATCAAAAACCGGATTGGAAGGCAGTTGATATCAATTTTCTAAGCAGTTATTATGTACAGGACGGAAATTTCTCACCGGTTACAGGCGGGATTGGAACCGAATACCTGACTGATTTTACTCAGAAGATTGCTGTATCAGTTCCTTTGAATCACAAGCTAAAATTAAAAGTTGACGGTGGTTATGATTATTATTCATCGGCCTCAACAGATAATATCGATAATATCAGATCGTCGGATTCCAGCAGTGATATGCGTACCCATGGAAATGTGGGTCTGGATTTTAAGTTATCCGGCCAGGAAGATTTTGGATTTCGCATTGGGGCTAGTACAGAATATGATTATACATCGCTGGCGGCAGGATTATCTTATCACTGGATGTCGAAAGACGTAAATACTTCCATAGGGTTAAGTGCACAGGCATTTATGGATGATTGGCGGATTTTCTACCCGGTGGAGTTAAGAAGACAAGGCAGATTGGTGCCAACTGATAAACGCCAATCGTACAATGCGGGTCTTACAATTTCCAGGATCGTCAACAAAAAGATGCAAGTCTCCTTTCAATTGGAAGGCATTATGATGAGAGGTCTGCTCTCGACACCTTTTCATCGAGTCTATTTCCAGGAGCAGACGTTGCCAAAAGTTGAAAGATTGCCTGACTCAAGATTCAAAGTGCCTATCGGTATCAGGATCAACAACTATTGGGCGGATTGGCTCATTAGCAGATTATATTACCGGTATTATCAGGATGATTGGGGCATCAATGCCCATACAATGAGTGCTGAATTACCGATCAAGATCAATCGATTTGTTTCAATTTATCCGAGTTATAGATATCACAGACAATCCGGTTCATCCTACTTTCTGCCGTACAAGCAGCATTCAATAGAAAATGACTTCTATTCTTCCGACTATGATCTTTCTGAATTGGATAGTCATAGTGTAGGCTTAGGTGCAACGATCTCTCCTTCAGGAGGTATTACCCGGTTCAAAATTCCCTTTATCAATAGTCAATTTCATATTGACGGCATAGAGATTAAATATGCTCATTACATGAGGAGCACCGGTTTGAAAGCCGATATTATAAGTCTGGGCCTGAAATTCGTGATCAGGTGATTGACCTATCCTGATTGAATTTCGTTTTTAATCCGTGCAGGGAGTTTGGAATAAATGAGTTGATAACTTTGCGTAATCCATTCTGTCCATTCTTCCTGGCCCAGACGTGAAATATCATCGATGAACACCCATTTGTATCTTGCAAGGTACGGTGCGGGTGAAAACCCATCCTGACCAATCAAGCGATCAAAAAGCTCATCACTCGTTTTGAATGAAGCCGTATGAGGAAATTGATCTGGTGATGTTATCAGATACATCTTGTTGCCGACATTAAAACACAAGTGCTCTTCCCATTTGATATTCTGTGTCGTTCCCGGTAAGTCGTGACAGATTTTTTGAAGATCTTCAATTTCCATTATTCAGGATTCAAGCTAATCGAATTCTTTTCTGATGTGATTCTAGCCCCATAACAATCTCAGGACATCTCAAATTTCCGCTTTTTCGTCTGTAACATTAAAGGACTGATCGAATAAAATAATCATTCCACATCCAGATTACTATTATGTGTGATAAAATTACACCGCATGAATAGAGATATCAGGAAAAAAGCATGGAAACGTGTCAAGAGGAAGAAACGATTCTTCCTTCATTTTGGAATCACCGCAGTTTTAGGTGTTTTCTTCTTTGTATTAAATATAGTCACTGACCCATTTGATATGTGGTTCATCTTTCCCATGATCCCATTGGTCAGTCTTGTCGGCATACACTATCTCTTCATTTATGGTTTTCCGGGTTTCAACTTCATGACAAGGGAATGGGAAGAAAGAGAGTTTGAAAAGCAACTGGAAGATCTGGAAGATCATTATCCACCTTATCGTACCGGTCAATATCTTGATTATACGGAACTGAGTGATGAAGAGGCTCTTGTATTAAAGAAACTGCAAAAGAAAACCGCGTCGGGAAATTACTTCGACGAGGATTTGGTGTAGGCTATTAGTCGATGGTTGATAGTTCATAGTTGATGGTCCATGGTTGATAGTTGATGGAAATCTGAGTAAAAATTGACATCAACAAATCAGCACATCAACAAATCAGCACATCAACAAATCAGCACATCAACCGCCGTTCAATTTAATGCAGCACGTGAGGCAGAGTCAAAGTCATTGGGATTCATCTCATTAATCCAGTCTGCAATCAATGCTACTCCTTCTTCATGAATAAGTCTTCTACCTAATTCTGGCATCATAGCACCCGGATTGTCAGATTTCATGCGATAGATCATAATGGATTCCTGTGGATTCCCTGGTACGATGGAGTACGTGTGACCACCGGTTCCGGCACCGGCAGAGACCGTGGGCTTGTAGATCCCAAGAGTAGTACCGACCTGTGAGTCAGCCAATAGTGTGAGCCCTGAGGTGTTTGCAGCTCCTTTTTCCTGGTGACAGTGACCACAATTGATGTCCAGGTAAGCCATGGCACGAGCGTGCAAATCCTCTTCAGGATCATCCCATACTGCTACGGAGGGATGCTCCGCATTATCGACATACCCTGTCAGATATCCCACTTCCGACCACTTTTTTAATTGATTCATAGCACCTGATGCATATTCGAAATCTTTATTCAGATTCCTGACTTTCGGACCGATCGGTTTTTGAAGATTATCGTATGCATGACAACCCTTGCACTGGTTCATGTTTGGGATGATGTAATTTACATTTTTGGAAGCGCCGGCTTCATCGATCCATGAAATTTCCTGGATACCTCCGATGATGTCATAGGTGGCATCAGTTTGTTCATCATTCCAGATGTAACCATAAGCATCCCAGGATTCACCCCGACTGATCAAAATTCTGGTTTCGATAATTTTTCTGCCTTGATCATGGTCAGTTTCATCGTGGTAGTAGTAGAAATTCTTGATCAGGGCAGTGCCGGTGGGAAACTCAAGAACATGATCCAGGGTATAATGTGCACCGCTTCCTTCCGGCATCCAGACAAACCGGGCCTTGTGGGCATAATCTGAAAACAGCGGTGAATTCAAATCGTAAGGCAGAACCCGATCATTCGGTTCGAGTTCAGATAAGGCTCCTTTGAAAAAATTATATTCACTTAACAGTTCATATGGTTCATCCGGAATAATGATCAGACCATCGTTGCCTTCAGTGCATCTGATCAGAAAGATCAAGGCAGAAGCAAGGCCAAGAACCATCCAGTATTTTCGCATAAGCATCTCAGATTATAAAATTTAATTGAGGGCTAACCACGCATCGTGCTCCTTCGTGTCAAAATCCGGAAGTTCACAATTATAAGTATCTAAATCGTGCGTCTTATTCTTTATGATCTGTTGCACATCAGCTCCCAATCCAAAGTTCAAGTTGACAAAGGATATATCTCCGTTATTTGAAAAGCAGTAGCTCATGGGCTCACCGGGTTTGAAAATACCATCAATAATCAAGTCATACGGCTCTCCATCCAGAACTGCTGTGATGAGTTGGCCGAATTCCGTTGTATTATCAGTGGGTCCTGCATTTCCGGAAATTTCATTGTCATGCAAATAAATATTCGAACAATAGGGATCAAATTCTTTTGATTCATAAGGTACACCAGTTGATAGCCAGCTGTTTACAGCCACACCCAGGGTTTTGTGTCCGCGTATGATGTTATCATATGCCTCAATATTGGAATGAGACATCAGGATCATGCCTGATCCCGGCGGAATTGTACTGACGACCATTCCCTTTGGTGCAAAGTTTTCACCGTTGTTATTCTCCATCAGGTTATTATAAAACTTGATGCGATCTCCATTGGCTTGTGGCAGATCAGGCATATCGAATATTAACATTCCACCTGTATTATCGCGAGCCACATTATCATAAACTTCACCTACGACCGTATTCTCAATTTCCAATCCGGCTACATTGTTATGGACGAGATTATTTCTTACGACAACATTGGTGGATTGCCCCACATAAATGCCAGCGTCCATTGCATAAGATGCTTCGCAATGTTCCATGAGCACATTGGTACTGCTGACTGGATAAAGTCCATATGCTCCATTATCGGCTCTCTTACCATTCGTCCATGTGGTTTCCAGATCGCGCATGATGACATTGGTGCATTCCTGTACCTTGATGGCATCTCCTTTCGAATCTGCCACGGTAAATCCTTCAAGGGTAAGTCCTTTGACATTTTTGATCAACATACCTTCAGCCCCTTCGATCTGCCCCTTAAAATTGAGTATGGTCTTGCCCTTTCCGGCTCCTTTGATAGTTATTTCGGGCGTATCTGTCAAGGAGAGCCCTCTTTTGAAATCAAAGGTACCTTCGGGCAATTCGATGATCGTACCTTCCTGGGCAGTCAAGAGCTTTTTCTGAAATTCTACAACAAGATTCTCTGCACTGAGCAAGTTCGAATTGGACTGGGTCTGTTTGCATCCATTGGCAAGTAAAAGGATCAATCCAAGCAGGATTGCGATGTTAAGTGTGTTTTTCACGATTTTTTATTTAAGTCTTATTATTTAATATCGTACAAAATCCTGCCTGTCAACAGTCTTCCGATCTTAGGAAAACCGGGAAGAGATCTGAATTCATTATTCAATGCATTTACGGCAGATAATTCTAAAGTTAAGCCATTTGTAAAACCATATCCTAACTGAACGTCCAAAAGTGACTGGGCATCAATTTTACCAGGATATGTCGCGTTGTTGGATGTATAGGCCTGATTCCATTGGTAAGATGCACTTCCCTTGAATCCAAACTCAGGACCATAATTCAAACCCAATCGAATTTTATTCTGGGGAAAATTCAAATCACCAGCCATCCCCGATGGATTATTAAACCAAGTATAGTTAGCGAATGAAGTGAGCACTTCAGAAAAATAATACTTTGTGTGTATCTCAAATCCCCAATCATCATTGACTTCATCACCTCTCCTTGACGGATAGCCAAAAGCCAACATCGGGAAACCGGTTTGTGGAACTTGTTCTGTAGGGACGATGCCATGAAACGGCAAACCTGCGGCTGCAATGCCATCGAGGAATGCCTGGCCGGCTGATGTATAAGCACCATTGAGTATGGTTCCCACCTGTTGTGCGATTCCTGCTGCTGTAGCGGCATCAAAGCCGTTTTGTTGCAATAAGCCTTCCAATAAAGGCTGGAATGTAGTTTGCACTCCTTCTCCAAGATCCTGTGGAAGACTCGTTAGCGTGATAATCGGACTGACCTGGTCAAAACCTCCACCTTGGGTTCTTCGGAAATAGTATACATCAAATCCCGCCGCGAATTTTTCCCAAAACAATCCTTTATATCCAAGCTCATATGCCCATAACGTCGATAGAAGATTTGTGGAAACGTCAGTCGGAGCAAGCGGATCTCCATTCAGGTCCGAACTAAAGATTCCGCCAGAAAATCCGGCGGGTACCTGGGATTGAAGCAGTTGAGTCAGTAATGGAAGCAAAGGAGCAAGGGTAGGGTCCTGAGCACCCAGAGCTTCGATACCGGCAATTACATCTGCGTTTACAGCCTGGTATGCTGCGGCCAATGGAAATCCTGCACTAAAAGGAGTACTTGGTACGCCCGGTATGATCCAATCGATAATGGGGTCAGCACCGAATGTCTGATCGGTAATTCCTCCAAGATTCCACACATTAAAGACGGGTGTGGTCTGGACAGGCAGGTCAAAGTAAATGTCAGATGCCGGGATTGGATTGGCCGCTTTGTTGTAACTCAAGCGAATGGAATTGAATTGATTGGGCTTGTATACCAGTGCCGCCCTTGGAGAGAAAGTATTATCATCTGTAAAATTATATCCATCCAGTCTGCCTGCCAGGAATAAGTCCAGTTTGTCACCAAACCTGAACTTAGACTGAATGTACCCTCCATAGATCCGATAGTCGTCAATGTCCTCATTTCTTCCGTACACATGATTTTCGGTATTGGCCGTAGCATTCCTGAAATCGAATCCTGTTGTCCATTCTGAATTCAGAAAGTTGGGCAAGTTGAAATTATATTGGACTTGCGCTTCAAAATGAGTTCTTTCTAAAGGAACGATGATACCGGTCCTGTTCAGGTAAACCGGATTGTTGTCATTTCCTCCGTCATTTTTTATATAATATGTTTGGGCAAAGAGTCCTTTATGGTTCAGACGGATCTGGCCGTAATATTCATTTGAATATGTAAAACCTTCCCCCAGGTCGTTATAGAAGATCGCAGATCCTGCATTCCAACCACCAGATCCGACGATTTGCGTACTGGCATTAGGCCGGAAATGAAGATGACCATTCACGGCGGCTGACCAATAATCTTCTTTTTGATTTTGTCCCGGAGACAGTAGGAGAGGTCCTTGCTGCTGAGGATCAACGAAGCCGGGTTCGGCCACGACTCCTCTTCGTACATCTTCCTGGAAGGTGCTCAAGACGGCTGCTCCTACGGGATCAGAAGGGTCCAGCGTAAAGTCATTACCCCTTCCATAACGGGCATTGATTTTATAACCGAATTTGCCGTCTTCCGAATGACCTGCATGCCTGATTGCTGTCTTCAATGTACTCAACTCCCCTGCAATCAATTCAATAGCTGTGCCTGGATGCCTGAAAGGATCCTTTGTGAAATAAAATGAACCACTCCGGAAGTCACATCCGGTCCATAAAGCGCAGAACCAGGTCCCAGTACGACCTCAATTCGCTCCAGGTCAATATTATTAATCGGTGAGTTTTGAGAGTCGAAAAACTCCAAGCCAGGGGTAATTAAGGAGCGATAATCCAGCATCGGAAAGACATCGGTGGAAAAAACACCACTCAATCCCCTAAGTGCGAGATTGATCCTTTGTCCTGTTTGTTGCTGCAATTCCACTCCAGGTGAATTGATCAAGGCTCTCACGGGAGCCAATGACCCTCCCGAACTGGAAACTTCTGCAGCGCTGATCACAGAGACTGCAGCCGGAGCCTCCTGCAATTTCTCCGCTCGTCTCGAGGCGGAAATGATCACCTCGTCGGCAATAAGCGAAGAAGGAGCGAGTACGATGGATAATGGTGCGCTGTTCTCCACGCGTACAGTTTGCATGGTATATCCGACATAGGAAATAATGAGGGTTAGTGGGAGAGATTCATCGGTCGTTAAGGAAAAATCTCCATTTTCATCGGAAATCGTTCCTTCCGTAGTTCCTTCGATTAAAATCGAAGCACCGATCAGTGGATCTCCAAAATCTGATTCCGTGATCGTACCACTGACCACACTTTGGGAAAATATGGAAGATGTTATGAATGAGCTAATATTCAGAAGCCAACAAAGCTGTTTCATTGGAATAGTTTTTCATATTGATCTAAGTTCTCATTTTCTTGTAAAATTGCCGGTCATTTCCCTGGGATGTGGGGAAAGTGCGTTATTTGGGGTGAATTTGTCTGTCAGGAATGGGTATCCATATACTGTGACAGCGCACCCTTGTACTTTTCTGAGACGGGTATGGGATCCACGATATGGTTTACCCTGATCAATTGTTTTCTCTTGGATTTTCTGATCGAATTCACATGTCTCATATTCACGGAAAATGATCTGTGCACTCGTAACAACTCAGAATTGAAGAATTGCTTTTCGAGTGATTTCATACTTCGTCGTACCAGTACATTTTTTACTTCATTGTCTTCGAGATAATAGACATTGACATAATTATCTTCCGATTTCAACATAATCAAATCAGACGCTCTTACTGAAAACACGGGTCTGTTATTGTCGTCTGAAATGGAAATCAAGAGATCGCCCTGATCCACTTCTTTTTCCATTGCACTGATTTTTTGGATATTCAAAAGTGCCGTAATCAATAATGCAAGGGAATAAGGCAGAATGGATAGTAAATATGTGTGTTCCAAAACAAGCAGGAATTCATCAAAGAATGGTTGTCCCCGTTCCCCATAGATGGCAAAGAAGACAATCGCAATGACGAATAATTCCAGGATCACCCAGGCCAGGAAATTGCCTATTGTAAAATTAGTAAGCCCGGTTAACCTTCGAAGACCGAACTGCGTAATGATCAAGACCAATCCTCCAATGATTCCGGCGGAACGGATAGACAATAATGAACCAATCCTGCTATTGATGAAATAATTATTTACATCCATTGGATTGTAAACCAGGATAAACAGAGTGCCGATTAAAGATGTCAATATGATGAGTTGCCACTTGGATCGGGCACTATTCAATAATGTAAAGTTCCTGCTGAAAAGGAGTTTTAAAGAATTCAAGTTGTCATGTCGATGATCCATATTAGGAGACCAATGAAATATGAATTATGTCCGTCTACCACATACTGACACCAAATTCTTCCTGAATCAGGCTAAACTCACTTGATATTCGATCTTTGAGTTGATTCCACTCATTTTGTTTTTCATCAATAGCCTTATCCAACAGGTCTAACTGGATGTTCTGATTGGCCGTGGCTTCTGAAAGTGAGTGGTCAAGGGCGCTGCGAACGGGAAAGAATTGATTACCGAGAACAAATGGACTACGATAAATGCCCTGAACCTCCTTCCCTAAAATGGATTCCTTGATCTTCTTGACATCCTTTGCCATAGATTTCAATAAAGCATATACGGTGTCCATACCGGTGGATTCCTGCATTTCCAACAGTTCCCGGGTCCATCCTATCTTTTTTTCGACTAACCTGATGTCATCAGTAATGGAGGTAAGATCCGACACACTGCTGTTGTATCTGTTGTATTGGTTCATCTTTTCTCTTCCTTGCAGTGGTTTGTAGGGAAGTCTGGGATCAGGCTTTACCGTGATATCCTGAGTCAGAGTATCGGTACCCTTTATCATGTTGATCGTATAGGTACCCGGAATGGTGTAAAATCCACCTCGTGGTTTTGCCGGTTTTTTGGGTTTAGGTTGTTGAGGACTCCTGGGTTGATCCATATCCAGTTTCCAACTGAATCTGTTTAATCCTTTTGTTGCGTCCTGGTAGAGCGTTCGAATCAGTCGTTGTTGCTCGTCAAATATCTCAAATTTGGATTCGCCTTTATCTCCGTTGTACCAGTAAGAAAGCAAAGCTCCTTCTGGCCGATTTTCTCCATTGTACATGGCGTCTCCAATCTTTCCATGGCGCCATCCTTTGGATTCTCCGATCATCATCAGATAGTCATCCGGTGGATTGAAGAAATAAAAGGAATCTCTGACCATTTCTTCCCACCCACTTCGTGCGATTTCTCGTAGTGGACGTATATCGTCAAGTATCCAGATGGCCCTGCCAAAGGTTCCAATGACCAGGTCATGATCACGAGGGTGGATCACTAAATCCGTGACCGGCATCGTTGGTAATCCCACAGTCCATTCATTCCAGTTGTCACCAGCATCAAAACTCACGTATAATCCAAATTCCGTTCCGACAAACATCAATTGTGGTTCGATGGGATCCTGTGCAAGACAAAAAGTATATCCGTCCACATCGTTCGTGTTCACCAGTCGCTTCCATGTCTCTCCCAGGTCATTGGTCTCAAAAATATAGGGTTCCCAATTGTCCCTCCGATGATCATCAAATACCACAAAAGCGGAATTGGCGTCATAAGTTGACGCGGAGATTTGAGTCACCCACGAATTTGAAGGGACACCGGGGATATTTTTGATCACATTCGTCCAACGCTGACCTTGATCGGAAGTGACCTGAACATTTCCATCGTCGGTACCTGCCCAAATGATATTGGGGTCAAGCGGACTCGGATCGACACTGATGACTGTACAATGAAATTCCGCACCTGTTACATCATAAGTCAGACCGCCTGATTCCAGAAAGTTCTTTTTACCGGGATCATTAGTAGTTAAATCAGGTGATATGATCTTCCAACTATTTCCATAATCATCGGATTTCATGAGATATTGACTTCCATAATAAACCGTCTTTTGATCATGAGGATCTATGGCAATACCGGCATTCCAATTGAATCTCAGGTATTCTCCATCAGGGTGGACTGGCTTGATCTTTTTCAAGTGACCTGACTTTGTATGGTATCGTACCAAATTTCCGGCTTGTCCCATAGCATATCCGTATTCCGGATTCAAAGGATCCGGCACAACATCAAAGCCATCACCCACGCTGAGTCGCTGCCAATACATATTCCTGATCCCACCTTTAAACCACGTTCGGCTGGGCCCTCTCCAACTTCCGTTATCCTGGAGACCGCCCATCACGTGGTATGGAACTTCATTATCTACCCTGATGTGATAGAACTGTGCCAATGGCAGGTTGTCCGCAAACCACCACTTGTGCCCCCGGTCATGTGTAATATTGAGCCCGCCATCGTGACCGATGATAATAAATTCATTATCGTCCGGATGCGACCACCATGCATGGTGATCCGTATGAATGCGATTGCCAGGAGCAAATGTTGACCAGGTTTTTCCACCATCGTCAGATACCGTGACTTCTGATGCGATGGAGTAGAGACGATTTTCATTTTGGGTGTCTACATAAATATCTGCATAGTAGAAGGGTCTCCCGCCAATTGCCTGACCCTCGCCGGAGACTCTTTTCCAATTTTCTCCGCCATCATTTGAACGATATACTGCATTTTCTTTGCTTTCAATATATGCATATACAATGCTGGGATCGGAAGGGGCTATCGCCAAACCGATCCTGCCCAACTCACCACCGGGAAGTCCATTTTTTTCGGTCAGTTGTTTCCAGGTCTCACCTCCGTCATAAGTAATATGCAGGGCTGATCCGGGCCCTCCGGATTTATAAAACCAGGGCCATCTTCTGTGCTGGTACATTCCGGCCAGTAGTTTGTTTGGATTTTCAGGATCGGCTACGAGGTCTGAGATTCCTGTATTTTCATTAGTATAGAGCACCTTTCTCCAGGATTGTCCTCCATCTTCGGATTTAAAGACTCCACGATCACTGCTTTCTCCCCATGTAGCTCCGGCAACACCTGCCCACACAATATTGGGGTCATCCGGATGTACAATTACCCGGTGGATCTGCCTGGTATTTTTAAGACCAAGGTGATGCCAGGTCAATCCACCATCCAATGATTTGTACATGCCCCGGCCGCTGTTTTGGCTATTGCGCGGATTACCTTCTCCGGTGCCTGCATATAGTATGGAAGGATTCTTTTGGAAGATGGCTATATCTCCTATTGATGCAGCCATTTCGTTCTCGAAAATTGGTTTCCAGGTATGACCACTATTTTCGGACTTCCATACACCGCCGGCAGCTGTGCCCAGGTAGATAATGTCCATATCGGATAAATTGACAGCGATACTGGTGACACGGCCACTCATGCCCGCAGGTCCTATATTGCGGGGCTCGATTCCATGGAATAATGACATGTCCAGTTTCTGGCCTATCAGGGAGCAACAAATACAGCAGAACAAGGCTATGGCAGATAGTAAGGATTTCATTCTTCGAGAATTGGTTGAAGAACAAAATAGAGATTCTTTTACTGCTCTTCGACCCTTAGAGCTTTTAAATTTTCAATGATGACGTCTTTCCAAAAGAGGAATTCGTTCAAATTGCTCGAAGTCTCAGAAACATCAGAGGTATCCAAATGAATCAGCGTCTTGATCAATGCATCTTCCGCAGCATCCGGTTCCGCCATTTCATAAGTATTTCTCCCTTGACGAGGTGGCTGTGAAGATCTGAAGAATCAATGACAACTGCACGATCAATTAGATTCAGGGCTACTTCAACTTCATCAGTTCGGTTGTAATGTGCCGCCAGATCATTCAACAGGTCATTGTTGTATTCCACCAGAAAAACCAGTTTTTGATTTGACTCTTTACAAAAACTGTCAAAGGTCTGTAGCGGATCCAGCTCTTTTTTCCATAGTTTCTGAATGACATCGTCGTCAGGGCTCCACTTACTAAAATGAAGTAACAAGACATCTGTCATTCCTACTACAGGAGTAAAATTGTGACCGTAACCCTCGTATTCTTTATATTGAAAATCAAGTGCTGATGAACTATTTTGATGGAAGACATTGATCAATTCACTTATATATCCCTTGATCTTTTTTTCTGTTGATCCCTCCGTTCCATTATTTACGTAGACGGTTCCTTTGACTTGAGTCGAATCCAGGTGTTCCCTCAGATTGGAAGTAATCTGATTTTCTCTGTTAAAAATTGACTGACCAAAGGCAAAGCAGGAATTGATTTTTGAACTTTTGAGCGATGTATGTAGCGCAAAATAACCGCCCAATGAATGTCCTGAAATAATGCGATCGGGGAGTGTATGATACATGGAATCTACTCGTGGAATCAACTCATGATCAATGAAACTGAAAAACTTTTGACCTGTTTTCCCATATGGATTTAATTCTCTTGAACGATGTATTTGTTCAATTCCCACGATAATCAATGGTTGAATATATCCACCACTTTCAAAAAGCTCATCGCGGATGGCGCGTATCGTAGTGGCCATGCCCAAGACATCTCCGTCGAGTAAACAAAGTGTATGACATTTAAGACGTTTCGATTGATAGTTTTTGGGCAGGCTCACCCGGATGGTTTGATCCTGATCCAGGTGTTCAGACTGGATGGTCATATGAAACGTATCTGTTTCACTTTGACCGGTCAGAGATGAGGAGACAGAGAGCATTATAACGAATACAATGATTCTATTCATGATCGGAGAGCTTGTTTTATTCAAATTTCAATAAGTCTCCGGGTTGGCAGTCCAGGGCCTTGCAGAGGGCATCCAAAGTTGTAAATCTGATGGCCTTTCCTTTTCCGTTTTTGAGGATGGACAAATTGGACAGAGTGATTCCCACTTTCTCGGACAGTTCGTTGAGGGACATATCGCGTTCTGCCATCATGACATTTAATTTTACCTTGATTGCCATAGTCAAATTGTGTATTTCTGGTCTTTGCGTATTTCCAGACCACATTTGAAAACTTCAACCAGGACGAAGACGACTCCGACCAAGAAAATGATGACAAGAGCTGACGAATTGATCACGATTCTCAGATCGCCTGTGAGCATTTCTATGAAGATTGAGGCGAACATTTTTAAAATGACAAAAATGATTGTCCAACGTAAAACTGATTGCATCCTTGAGACTAAGGGATCTTCAAATGGGCCAATTTTTTGAATTTGCTTTAGCAATTTGCGGATGGTCCAAAAGATATACACGGCAATGATATTTGCAAGGGCCAACAAAAGAATCTTTGCGTTGGCCATCCAGGGTTCGGGACAATCTTTAATACCTACATCCAGGAATTCGATCAAAAAAACGGAATTGAGGGAATATGCATGATAGTAATACATGTTGAATAAGGAATACAGGCTAAAGAGGAAGGAGATCAGGATGAGGTTGATCACCCAGATAGAGCCTTTCAACGCAGGTGAGTTTATTGAAAAACAATAATTATCTAATTATTTATTGCGATCGGGTGGTTTCACCTATAATACCAAATACCCTTTATAATGGCGCATTAAATGGTATCATATAATGGTGATTATGAGTTATTGAAACAATTTGGGATTTGGTCATTATATTGACT
>JANQHF010000039.1 GCA_028282725.1 Saprospiraceae bacterium | reverse complement strand
AGTCAATATAATGACCAAATCCCAAATTGTTTCAATAACTCATAATCACCATTATATGATACCATTTAATGCGCCATTATAAAGGGTATTTGGTATTATTCACATATTGGATACACTGATTCTCCTTCAAGAATTTTAGTTTTTCATATATCAATTTCCAAAGCAGGGTGAGTATTCATCCTGCTTTTTTTTATGATGGCGAAATCCATCACTCTTACTTATGAGAAGTAATACTATTTTTGACCCACAAAATTCACAACAATGCTTTCAAAGAAAATGCAAGATGCCCTCAATCAACAAGTGCTCGTTGAGGCTGAATCTTCTCAGGTTTATTTAGCTATGGCTTCATGGGCGGAGATACAACCAGGTCTGGATAATATAACCGCATTCTTCTATCGGCACAGCGATGAAGAGCGCATGCATATGCTCAAACTCATTCACTTTATCAATGAACGAGGTGGCTTTGCAATGGTTCCTGCCCTGGCCCAACCCAATTTAACTTATCCTTCAGTACAACATGCATTCCGTGAATTATTGAACCACGAGATTAAAGTGTCCGAAAGCATCAATACCCTGGTCGATATTGCACTGGCCGAAAAGGACTATGCAACCCACAACTTTCTTCAGTGGTATGTCTCCGAACAGATAGAGGAAGAAGCCCTGGCCCGTGTAATGAATGACAAATTAGAATTGATCGGTGATGATAAGAGTGGATTATACCTGTTTGATCGTGACATTCTTGCTGTTAATGTTACTGGTGGTGGAAGTGTGGAATAAGTTCTGAGCATCCCTGTAATATAAGTCTCGGCAGAGCAAGGATGTTGTCATATATTTGCATCTGCTAAATTAAAATCAGGTGGGATATGTTTGATAGTTTAACCGATCGACTCGATTCAGCTTTCAAAAATCTGAAGGGTGAAGGCAAACTCACGGAAATAAATGTTGCCCGGTCCATCAAGGAAATTCGCAGAGCGCTTGTAGGAGCGGATGTCAACTACAAGATCGCCAAGGAATTTACGGATAAAGTCAAGGAAAAGGCTCTGGGTACGTCCAATGTGCTCAAGGCTGTTAAGCCAGGAGAGTTAATGGTGAAGATCGTCCTGGATGAAATGTCTAGTTTGATGGGCGGGGAGGCAGTTGGTTTGGATCTAAGTGCGAAGCCCACAGTAGTTCTCATTGCGGGTCTGCAAGGATCCGGAAAGACAACATTTACAGGTAAGTTGGCCAAATTCCTGAAGGAAAAAAAGAATAAGAAAGTACTGGTCTCGGCATGCGATGTCTACAGACCGGCGGCAATCGATCAGTTAACCGTTCTTGCCGAACAAGTTGGTGTGGAGATCTACAAAGAGGTTGAAAACAAAAATCCTGTCGAAATAGCCAAAAATGCTGTTGTACATGCCATAGAAAACAAGTTTGGAGCTATAATTATCGATACGGCGGGTCGTCTTGCTGTGGATGAAGAGATGATGAACGAAATAGCTGCTATTAAAGAGGGCGTCGATCCAAATGAGACCTTATTTGTCGTCGATTCTATGACCGGCCAGGACGCAGTGAATACTGCCAAGGCGTTTAATGAGCGCATTGATTACGACGGAGTTGTGCTCACCAAATTAGACGGTGATACACGGGGTGGGGCCGCCTTGTCTGTAAAATATACTGTTGGCAAGCCGATAAAATTTATCAGTACGGGGGAGAAGATGGATCAGATTGATGTCTTTTACCCGGAACGGATGGCCCAGAGGATCCTCGGTATGGGAGATATCATCTCCTTTGTCGAAAGGGCCCAGGATCAGTTTGACGAAGCGGAAGCAGCCAAACTTGAGAAGAAAATCAAGAAAAATAAGTTTGACTTCAATGACTTCCTCAAACAAATTGACCAGATCCGGAAAATGGGAGATTTGAAAAGTCTTATAAACATGATTCCGGGTATGGGCAAACTGACCAGGGATATCGAAATTGATAATAATGCCTTTGCCAAGGTGGAATCCATTATTCAATCCATGACTCCACATGAACGGTCTAATCCCGAGGTATTGAATATGTCGAGAAAGAAAAGAATATCCCGCGGATGTGGACGTGATATTCACGAAATCAACATGTTTATCAAGCAATTCAATCAAATGAAGAAGATGATGCACATGATGAGCAAGGGAAACAATATGCAAAACATGATGGCCAACTTGCAAAAGATGGGTGGTCCTGGCAGGTTCAATTGATAATCCGGAACGGACACGGCAAATCCAATTATGCATTAATTCATATATTCAGGCTTCATCAAACCCAATCCACTTGGTTGATTTTTATGACTGTGCAGCCATTTTTTAACTAAGCGCCATTTTCTCCAGTTTTTTGTATGCGGCTTCTTTACTCATCACTTTTTGGAAAGTAGAGTGTTGAACCAATTTGAAAAAAGAAGACTGCCTGGCGAGTTTTTGAAATTTGGCATCCCTGGCGAATTTTTTGAAATCCGCATTCATAGCCAATTTCTGAAATTCGGGAATAGCGGCCAGTTTTTGGAGATCCGGACTCTTTGCAAATTTTGCAAATTCTGAAGATTTTGCCAACTTCTGGAATTCGGCATCCCTCGCCATTTTTTGAAGTTCTGCTGAATTCGCAAATTTTTGAAAGTCACCTTTCATGGCAAGTTTGGCAAACTCTCCGGATTTCATTAAGTCTCTGAATTCTTTATCCCGAATCATGGTCTGAAAATCATGATTCTGTAAAAGTTGCTGCGCTTCTTCACCTTCCAGATCCAATTCTGTATCAGATGCCGTGCTTTTATACTTTGATGCTTTTTCTACACCATCAATGACGGATCCTGTTGCATCACCTTTGGAAAACTCAAGATTCCCTCCTGTGACGAGGTATGCGGCTACTGCGATGGCGACAATCCCAACAAGTAGAAGCAATTTTTGATTTTTTATACGACCTCTTTTGGTTTGTTTTGCAAATATTTCTCTTAAAGGTAGAATATTGGGAAATCAGATCATAGTGCCAAATAAAAAATATCAATATTCAGGGATGTTAATCTAGGGGCAAACCACTATATAGTGAGCAAGAATGGACCCTACGGGTAAACCTTTGATATTGAGATTGGAAAAATCAGGGTGAATGGATCCCTCACACCAACATTTGCAGTGGATTCTCCAGGTAGGATTTTAATGTCTGAAGGTAGGCTGCACCTGTTGCTCCATCGACTACCCTATGGTCGCACGATAAAGTTACCTTCATCATACTGCCCACTTTGATTTCACCATTGACCACGATCGGTTTTTCTATGATGCCGCCGACAGCCAGAATACAGGAATCAGGAGGATTGATAATGGCAGTAAATTCCTCGATACCAAACATGCCAAGGTTCGAAATCGTAAACGTATTTCCCTGCATTTCTTCTGGTTTCAATCTTTTTTCTCTTGCCCGCCCGGCTTTTTCTTTTACTTCTGCATTAATCACATGCATGGGTTTTATATCGGTGTGATTGATGACCGGAACCAGTAATCCTTCATCGACAGCTACGGCGACGCCGACATTGACATCTCCTTTTTGTACGATCTTATCTCCCTCCCAGCTTGCATTGATCATCGGATGTTTTCTCAAGGCCAGTGCACTGGCCTTTACGATGATATCATTAAATGAGATCTTATGTTTGCCGATTGCGTTCACCGCTTTACGGGCATCTACCGCACGATCCATATTAATTTCAATTGTCAGGTAAAAGTGCGGGGCTCCAAACTTGCTCTCACTCAGCCTGCGGGCTATGGTCTTGCGCATTTGGCTCAATGGAATCGTAGTATTCTGACCAGAAGAAGTTCCCTGATAAGATACAACTGGTGAAGAAGCAGGTGCGCCTCCATCCGAGATTGCTTTTTCTATATCTCTCTTAACAATTCTTCCTCCTTCTCCGCTTCCGGCCAGGTTGGTCAGATCTATTTTATTCTCCTTAGCCATTGATTTAGCAAGTGGTGATGCTTTTATCCGATCGTCTGAAGATTCTGGTGATGAAGCTTGTGCCGGAGTATCTTCTCCTCCCTTGACAGCGGCCTCTTCTTGTGTTTCCTTTTGAGCTTCTTTACTGGCCTCACCCGGAGGACTGGCAGTATCCTCTTTGATCAGGGATTCATATTCTTCTCCTTCCTTTCCAATGACTGCAATAATGCCATCCACAGGGACGGCTCCCTCCTCAACTCCTATATATAGCAATACTCCTTCATGGAAACTTTCGAGATCCATTGTCGCCTTATCTGTCTCTACCTCTGCTAAAATATCGCCCGGGGATACCTTATCTCCCACATTTTTTAGCCATCCGATAATATTGCCCTCTTCCATTGTATCGCTCAACCTGGGCATTCTTATGACTTCTGCCATCTTACAAAGTTCAATTTAACAATGCACGAAATTACGTCAAATGTTTTAATTTATAGTGAGGTCAGTCTGTCGGAAATTCTGATGAAAAGCTCATAGCATTCCACGTTCAACGCTTAAAATTCTGCTACTTTTGCCACTGTAATTTCACACTATGTCATATTCTTCGCAACTACTCGAACAAGCCGTTGATGCATTCAGTGGATTACCAGGTATTGGGAAAAAATCTGCCTTAAGACTGGCATTGCACTTGCTCAAGCAAGACAAAGACCAGGTCCTTTCGAGCGTGCTCAAACCTATTGAGAAAATGATTCGTGAAATCAAATTTTGTTCTTCCTGCCACAATCTCTCGGATGGAGACCAATGTGTGATTTGTCAACAACGCGGCCATAAGGCTGACAAGATCTGTGTCGTTGAATCGTTCAGGGATGTAATGGCCATTGAAGAGACAGATCAGTATAATGGAGTATACCATGTGCTTGGAGGTGTGATTTCACCACTTGATGGCATATCACCGGAAGATTTGAATATAGATACACTGGTTGAACGCGCCGGACTGGAACACTTTACAGAAGTGATAATGGCAATAAGCCCGACCATAGAAGGGGAGACGACGATCTACTACCTTTCCAAAAGATTGAAAAATTGCAACGTGACAATTAGTCAATTGGCCAGAGGTATCTCCTTCGGTGGAGAGTTGGAATATGCAGACGAATTGACCTTGGGCAGATCGATTATTACACGAACACCATATTCCATTTCGGAAATATAGACTTTCAGAAGAACGCAAGAATGATCGCCTGATGCCTTCTGACAAAGTCTCCGTAATCATCGTATCTCATAATTCCGAAAAAACGATCACTTTCTGTCTTGACTCCGTCTTACAAAGTGATATTGCGGATCAAATAGAATTGATCGTGGTAGATAATAATTCAAGGGACAGGACACGCTACTTTATAGACCAATTTGAAAAACATGTCATTCTAATTTCCAACAATGAAAATCTTGGTTTTTCCAGGGCATGTAATCAGGGCGCGAGGGCCTCAACAGGAGATTATCTACTGTTTTTAAATCCCGATTGCCTCCTGGCAGAGGATGCGATAACCATACTGCTCAAAGAGTTGAATGCCAGGAAAGAAGATGCGGGAGCAATAGGGCCTCTGTTAATTAATGGTGAAGGGAAGGTCCTGCCTGAATCCGCACGGGGAATTCCAACATTTACAAATGGACTTGCTCATTTCTTGAAATTTTCATTACGCCGGATACCTTCATATCATCGAAAGATCGATTTCAGCAAAACATTCGAAACGCCAGTTCTTGCCGGTGCCTGTTTCTTAATTGAAAAAGTGACATTTGAAGCTGTGGGCGGTTTTGACGAGCGCTATTTCATGTATGGTGAGGATATTGATCTGTCAATTTCTCTGGGAAGAATTGGAAAAAAGAATTATTGCTCACCTTCAGCAAAGATCATCCATTTCAAGGGAGAGAGTAGTAATCGACCTTCGCTCAGCAATCGTTGGCAATTCTATAAATCCATTGGAAAATATTTGCAGAAGTGGAAATTGGATTCTGAAGGTATCTTTCAAAAACTGCTACTGAAGATTTCATTGCTATTTGCAACTACGATTGATTTTATAAAATTGTCTGCCAGGACCTCGGCCGTAGTCATCAGGGATTTTATCATTGTGATGTTTGGATTTTTCATTATTCAATTCCTTTGGTCCTACATTAAATCCGGACATTTCTTCTACTTTGAATCATTCAGATATGTATTGAATTATTGTTTTTACAGTGCATTGTTGATTATCACTCTTTATTTAAACGGATACTTTGATGAGCATTCAAAAAGACTGCAGCATCTCTTCCGGGGAATGACTTTTGGGATAGTGGGCCTTCTGGTCGTTTATGCCCTGTTACCGGAAGCTCAGAGATTTTCAAGGGCGATTCTTTTGATAGCACCAGGCAGCCTCTTTGTATTTTTTCTAATGAGAGATCAATGGGTAAAAAAGAAGTTGATCGTTTCGTGGAATATCATTTCCAACGACCCGGATCATCCGGAGGTAAAGAATAAGGCCGTGCTTCTTTCTGCAAATATAAATGGTGAACAATCGGATGGTCAGAGATTACTTTTTGATACGTCGAGTTTGACCGTTCGGAAAATGATTGAATTGATGACCAACAATTCTTCACGATTGCAATTTGAATTCTGGGACCGTGACCGGGATTATTCATTTATCAGCAGTTCTCCGGAAAAACAGGGCACATTTAAGGATCGATATGCACCTTTTCGACTGTACAGAAGTCAGTTAAAAATGCAAAAACGGCTTGTAGATATTGTCTTATGCTTGATCTTGCTCATCCCCGCATTTATTGTTCAATTGATGAGGGGTAAAATTCCATTGACCAATATTGGAAAGATATGGAATGGAAGGATGACATTTGTAGGATTTGACCGGGATGATTTAAAATTAAGGGATGTTCCGGGGATCAAAGAATCCCTGGTATGTTGTTATCCCAAGGAGTCCATCCAACAGCAGAAAATAGAGCGCGTCATAGATTATGCTGCCAACTATTCCGTAGTTGATGATATTTTTGTGATCGCGCAAAATTTACCGACCGTATTAAACATTTTATGAAGAAAGACTATATGATCGAAAAGTTTAAGGAATTATCCAGAAAGTATTACCCAGCGGTTAGGGAACATCGGGAATATCTTCATAGCCGTCCTGAATTGTCTTTTCAGGAATATGAGACCAGCTCGTATATCCAAATGGTATTGGACCAAATTGGAATTGATTATAAAAAGGGTATTGGAGTAGAGACCGGAGTCGTGGCTGAAGTTGGCAATAAAGACAGGATTGTAGCTGTCCGGGGGGATATGGATGCATTGCCGATCATAGAGGAAGGAGATCACGCTTATATATCTCAGAATGAAGGAGTAATGCACGCTTGTGGTCATGATGTTCATACTTCATGTCTTTTGGGCGTAGCATATATTCTTAAGGACCTGGAGGAAGAACTGGGTTCAAGGGTTCGTTTCATTTTCCAACCCGGGGAAGAAAAACTTCCGGGCGGTGCGTCTAAGATGATTGAGGACGGAGTCCTCGATGGTGTACAGGCCATCATAGGACAGCATGTTCATCCGGATTTGAATGTCGGGCATATGGGATATGCTTCTGGTTATTCAATGGCTTCGGCAGACGAAATATACATAAGGGTTCAGGGGAAGGGAGGTCATGCCGCAATTCCTGAAAATTGTATTGATCCGATCAGAGCCGGAGCAAAACTTTTGGAAGCCATGCATGAGCGAATCGATGCATTGAAGAAAGAACATCAAATCCCAACTGTACTAAATATCGGTAAGTTTAATACTGATGGTGGAGCTACCAATGTAATTCCGGATAGGATCAGAATGGAGGGTACATTTAGAACGTATGACGAAAAATGGCGATTCCGTGCACATCAAATTCTTCAGGAGATTGCCTCAGAAATAAGCGCTCAAACGAAAACGGACATTCAACTGGACATAATGGTCGGTTATCCATGTCTGTTCAATGATCCCCATGTAACCCTATCTGTCAAGGAAGCTATGGAAAACTTCCTGGGACGGGAAAGAGTAATTGAAATCCCTCCACGAATGACAGCGGAAGACTTTGCCTACTACAGTCACGAAATTCCTGCATGCTTTTTTAGATTGGGCACTTCAAATGCGGATGGAAAATTCTCCAGTCCGGTTCATACACCGACATTCGACATTGATCCGAAAGCGCTTGAGATTGGCAGTGGATTCATGGCGTATATGGCATACACACTTTCTCATGCATCCTGAATCAATGTCACTTGGCGCGAAAGTTAGTGATGTCGTATCCCCATTCTTCATCCGCAATATTCTGGTCAACATCAAAAAAGACCTTTGATGGAAAACCATAAACGGGATGATATTCAACCTGTTTCGAAAAGAGTGTTCGGGACAAATAGTCTTCGACTTCCAGAGAGAGTTGGGATATGGTTAATGTCTGAATAAACTGATCACTTGGAATATCTCCATGCTCATTGGAATAACTGATCACTTCATCATTTCTGACTTCAATTTGGTTTAGGCCGGCGGGTAGACAAAAGCAGGTAAATGTCAATTCAAAGCAGTAATGATCCGGCAAAGCTTCCGGCTCAGATTCATTCGAACAGGCGATTATCAATATAGTGAGGCCAACGAGGAAGAAGGAGAATATTCGACGCGTCATATCATATAATACGGTTCAAGTGGAGTTATCGTTGGTTTCTCGTTCTTACAATAACGACCCGGTCGCTTACCCGTCTGACCGGTTGCTCCGGCAGATCCGGCAGGAAGCGACTCCCTGGCTTTAAGTCGTCACCCGACTTTAAGTCGGGTGACACGTTTTCGCCAAATAAAAGATTATCAAATTCTTATATATTATAAAAAATCGTAATATATTGGCACTTTATTTGTGGATAAGAAAACTATAAGTCAGAGATTATGCCAAGAATACTAATTGTTGATGACGACAAGAGCATCCGTCAGACCCTGAGAGACATCCTCGAATTCGAAAAATATGAAGTTGAAGAAGCCGTTGACGGCCTCGACTGCATGGTAAAAATCAAACAAGGAACGTACGATGTCGTCATTCTGGACATCAAAATGCCCAAAATGGATGGCATGGATGTCATAGACAAGGTCCAGACCATCAAACCGGATCTTCCCGTTGTCATGATCTCCGGTCATGGAAATATCGATACTGCAGTAGAAGCAGTAAAAAAAGGTGCCTTTGATTTTATTCAGAAACCACCCGATCTCAATCGTCTGCTTATTACGATCAGGAATGCCATGGACAAAAGTTCACTCATCTCTGATAAAAAAGTCCTGCAAAGGAAGATCAATCGGAAAAAGACAGTGGAGATCGTAGGTGATTCCAAGGCAATGACCTCAATCAAATCGACGATAGAAGTGGTTGCCCCAACCGATGCCAGGGTCCTGATTAACGGGGAGAATGGTACCGGAAAGGAATTGGTAGCCAGGTGGATGCACGAACAAAGCAGTCGCAAGGACAAACCCCTGGTTGAAGTTAATTGCGCAGCCATCCCTTCGGAACTGATAGAAAGCGAATTGTTTGGACACGAGAAGGGTTCATTCACCTCCGCTCATAAAAGTCGCGCCGGAAAATTCGAATTGGCTCACGAAGGAACGCTCTTCCTCGATGAAATTGGAGACATGTCACTTTCTGCCCAGGCTAAAGTACTGAGGGCACTCCAGGAAAACAAAATCGTGCGTGTAGGAGGAGATAAAGAAATCAAAGTAGATGTCCGCATCATTGCAGCGACCAATAAAGACCTAAGAAAAGAGATTGCCAAGGGCAATTTCCGAGAAGATTTATACCATAGACTGGCCGTAATCATCGTACACGTACCGAGTCTGAGAGAGCGAAAAGAGGACATTCCAGAATTGGTCAATCATTTCGCCTCCATCATCTGCAAGGAATACAATATTCCTGTCAAGGAATTTGACACCAGGGCCGTCAAGGAGTTGCAAAAACCGGATTGGTCAGGTAATATCAGGGAATTGCGCAATGTCGTGGAAAGATTGATCATCCTCTCACAAGAAAAAATCACGCTGAAGGATGTGAAGAATTTTGTATCGGGAGTAGCAAGCCCGGGAACTGGTATCGACAAAATTCTGGACAAGTTTGATACCCTGGAGCAACTCCAGGAATACATTTCCCAGATTTACAAGGAAAGAACACACGCGCTCGTTCATTAGTCAAAAATTTAGATGACAAAGCGACATCAGAAAGCTTGGCATCAGTTGAATGCCGAGAATTCATGGACCATGTTTAAAGTCCTTTCCGAATTCGTAGAAGGATTCGAGAAGTTAAATCAAATTGGCCCATGTGTATCGGTCTTTGGTAGTGCCCGGTCCAAACCCGGCAGCAAATATTATGAATTGGCCTGTGAAGTTGCCTTCAAATTGTGTGAGGAGGGTTATGGGGTTATAACCGGAGGTGGACCAGGAATTATGGAAGCGGGCAATAAAGGTGCGTATAAGGCCGAAGGCCTGTCCGTGGGATTGAATATTGACCTGCCATTCGAACAAAATTCCAACGTCTACATCGATGACGATAAGAATATCTATCATCGCTACTTTTTTATTCGCAAAGTAATGTTTGTCAAATATGCACAGGCCTTTGTAGCTATGCCCGGCGGTTTTGGGACGATGGACGAACTCTTTGAAGTGCTGACACTCATCCAGACTAAAAAGATTTCCGAAGTTCCCGTTATCCTGATGGGCACTGAATTCTGGACAGGTCTGATCCAATGGGTAAAGGGGACTATGCTGGACAAGCACAACAACATAAGTCCAGGTGATATGGATTTATTGCCCATCACAGATGACCCCCGGGAAGTGATCAATATTATTCATGAGTTTTATGAAGGTGAAGGTCATGCCGAGCTGGAGCCCAATTACACTCTTCTTTAATTTTATTATTTCAAATTTTCCCAGGTTTTCTTGTTGAGCAGATGAGCCTGCGGAGCTTCTCTATCTATATGCCTTCTTGCATTAACCATACAAGGACATAAAAGTGATGATAAAGTAGTTATACGGAATTCCTACGATCTTGACAACTTATATGTTCTTATTTGTTGCTCGAACTAATGACTAAAAACTAACGATCCAATCCTTAATACATCAACAATTATACAATATATAACTAGCTGATTATTAGGAAAATTTAAAATATATCTTAGTTTTACGTGTCCTTCTACCGTCAAGAAGTAGAATCACTGGTGCAATTAGTCCTGGACATCTTTGATTGCTCATAAGGAAGCCGGTCAGCTTAGTCGGCTTCTTTTTTTGTCTGATTTCAGACCAGCATTCCAATACTTATCGTAACTACACAGCCAGTAGAATGGCGGAGTTGGATTTTTGGTGTGTTTGTATCAGACAGTGGAGGATATCTCTTTTTTGTTTTTGGGCCGTGGAGATAAATGATCTTATAGTAGCATGGACATTTAACCAATCTTGGGATTGAAACTGGTTGGATATCTTCATTTTCACTTTGAACATGCGAAGGTCTCTTTCTGCTTGATTGTTATCGAAGGGTACATTTTTGTTAAACATGAATTTGAGCATCTCATTTCTATGTTTCCAAAGCATGAAAATTTAACTTAACTATAATAAGCTGATTATTAGTGATATATGAAAATTTAGTTTTAGATTTGTAGTCCAAGGCAATTGTTCATACTAGAATCACAGATGCGAATTTGTCCAAGACATCTCTGATTGCTTACAGGAAGTTGATCTACTTTTCAACTTCCTTTCTTATTTCAGGTCAACCTCTCAGCTTCCTGGTTCGTAGTCATGACCCAGATATCCAAACTTGTTATTCGTCCGGATCCACATTTGTTCCGCTTTTCATACCTTTTATCATCATTATATTTGGAAATTTAACAAATTAAAAAACCAATAATATGTTTAATAGTAGCCAGCATGGCGCGGAATAACGATAAAAGCCTTATGGTTCATTGGACTCTTATTCATTTAGGCGTAATCTTTCAAACCCAATACACAATATGTTTTATATGGCTCTGTACTTAAGCTCATACTGATGTATCAATCTGGCGTAGTACGATGCACCGGATCCTTTTGATCGTATCTTTGAATTCGGTTGAACTGATTCGGATTTTCCTGAAATCTTTCAGTGATCTCTTCAATTTTGCCGTATGAGGTGAGAAAAATATCGAAAAGAACAATTCATCGTGGAATATATGCATATTATCACTTCATATTATACTTATAATTAATATGAAATACTATCTTTGTCATGACGAGAACGGCTCCTTCGACCTTAATATTACCACCTCAGAACGGATAGAACTTAATAAGTAATTATTAATTCTATCTCAGAGTATTTGAGTAGACCCGGAAAACTATACACGTACTTTTTTTTAGGGCTCTTTCTTACCCTAAGTGTCTCTGTCCTTTTCAGTTCGGATAAGGATTTTATTTGGTTTTTTAAACCTTCCAAAATAGTGTCGATCGAAAGCATTCCTTCTTTTGTCTCAGGCATTATTGCCTACGGCAAAAAACCTGTCAATGGCCAACTGCATGACAAACTCCACTCTCTTCCCGGCCTGACCTTTATGGAAGATTGCGATAACGGCATCGATGATGATTCCGATACGCTCATAGATTGCGAAGATCCGGATTGTCATACACCTCCATCTAATCCTGATTATGTCACTGTATCGGATGGTCCGTGGAACGTTGGATCCACATGGTCCGGGGGAAGCATACCGCCAACTAATAACCTGCAGGACCTCGTCAGCATCGAACACAATGTTGTTCTGCCCGGCACAGTTTTAGACATTGGGAACAATGGTGCCGTCTATGTCACCAATGGAGCCTTGCAGGTTTCAGATGGTGAAATTCATATTGGCAGATCTGACCTTGTCCTTCAGAATTCCACACTAATCGTAGGCAGTGGTTATGATATTCGCATAGATCACCCGCATGCAAATTTCCTTGTCAATGATGCCACTGTAAATATTGGCCGTGATATTCGCCTTGATCGTGGATTTATCGGAATGGACAATGTATGTCTTACAGTAGGTCGTGATTACCTAAGCAATGCTACTGACGAGCATTACAATGTATGTGCAACAATCGGGGAGGATTTTATAAATGGTAATAATTCCACCATGTTGCTCGAGCACTCCGAATACAAAATCAATTCCGGTGATTTCAACAACGGCTTCCAATCTGTTTTGGATGGATCCAACATCAAGGTATATACGCCATCAGGTGATTTTACAAATCTTGGTATTTGGTATAATACGGTGACTCAGTACTGTGTCTCGGGCATTGTAACCGTGCCATCAATCTTTTTGCCAGCATCCGAAAATTGTGCCACCATACAGTGGTATTTTGATAATTGCGATTGCAGTTGTATCTCCTTTACGGAAGTATGTAATTCCAACACAGATGAGGATGGCGATGGATTGTTTGATTGCTTGGATCCCGAATGTGGGGGCACAGTAGATATTGGTCCGGATTTTAATTCATGCATTGGCAGGACGGATACCCTTTGGGCCGTTCATTCCAGTCCTTCACCACCGGAAACATTTACCTGGTCTCATGGTCTGGGTACTGATTCATTTGCAGTTATCATGCCGACGACGACGACCACCTATACAGTGACTATGACCATAGCCTCCGGTTGTTCGATTACGGACGATGTCACCGTGACTATTGGTAGTTGTCCGGAAATTTGCAATGATTCTATTGATAATGATGGTGACGGGCTTACGGATTGTGATGATCCTGACTGTGGATTTTCATTAAGTGTCACAACGACAGATCCCGTCTGCGAAGGGGATACAAATGGAAGTATCGATCTGACAGTGACAGGAGGCCAATCTCCATATGCTTATTCCTGGTCCCATGGTTATACCTCGGAAGATCCTCCCGGCATTGGAAGGGGGATTTATAGTGTTACGGTCACGGATGACAACGGTTGTCAGACCTTTGGCTCATATGAGTTATTTGAAGGTACCCGTCTGAACTTAAATGCATCCATAACGAATGCAACATGCTTTGGTGATTCCAACGGATCCATTTTCCTGACGGTGACCGGTGGACTCGAACCCTATATCTATAATTGGTCCACAGGGGATACGACCTCAGATATAGATAGCTTGGGTGTAGGGATCTATGGGGTCACCGTAACGGACGCTGAAGGATGTACCAACAGCACCTTCTATACTATCACAAATGCAGTCGGATTTGGACTACTCAGTTATTTTATCCCGATGCCGGACAATGATCTGCATGCCTCGTTAAAGGTATTTACGGATGCGGCAAGCGGATCCATAGATAATGAAGTACATTCCATAATCTCCGTGGTCGGGACGGCGGATGGAACCGTAATCTATTATGATCACTGGGAGGACGGCTATGAATCGGATCCGACTGCACCGACACAATCATCCACCGAAGTTTGGGGCGATATGAATCCTGCAAATGGTCAACCTCCCGGGTTTGCCAGTGACGTAATCCATGTCGGGGACGTGATCTCACTTATAGAAGATATCCCCATACCAAGGAATCCTTCAGATATACTATTTGATGGCCGGGACAAACTGGTTGCCAATTACCAATTGGCAGTCTCACGGGCGGCCTGGTCACCGGATCCTGGACCAGTTTTGGCTGGGGCATTCGATATCCCGGAATACAACCAATTGGGTAAGGAGTACGAAATGCCGATTGGTGAGGACATTGTCATCAATGACATATTTGACTATGTGGGCATCATGGTTATGGCTGTTGAGGACGGCACACAGGTCCTGATCGATATCGATGGAAATGGTTCGACAGATGTCACTACCACGCTGAACCAGGGAGAAAGCTACTTTGTAGATAGCGGAATACAATCAAGTGCAACCGTTTCAGGGTCCAAACCCGTTTTGGTCAACATGATCACCGGGGACCTGGGCGCAACATTCGAAACCCGCTGGTATAGTATGTTCCCGGACCGGTTGTGGGATGATGCGTACTATGCAGTTGTCGGAACGACGGTATCCAATGATCCGGCCAGGGTCTACATTTACAATCCAAATGCCTTTCCTATTGACATCAATTGGGTGACACAATCGTCCGGTGGTTCGTTTACCGTGCCCTCAAAAGGTGTCAATCAAATTGATATGCCGCTAAATACAGGGGCGTACTATTCTGCTGCGACACCGGGTCAGAATTTCTTTGGCCTGAGCACGATCGATAGTGATAATGGCAGCAATAGTGCGCACGACTGGGGATACAACCTCATGCCGGAAAGTTACCTGACCGTGGCGGCCACGATTGGATGGGGTCCGGGTAGCGGCGACCTGAGTGGGAATGGCAGTCCCGCCTGGGTCATGGCTGCTGCCCCTACGAGATTATATATTGACTATGACGGTGATCCGAACACAGGTCCGTTGACAGACCCGGCTGGGAATCTATATGATGTCGACACCATGTTAGCAGCCTATCAATCCTTAACGGTCTACGACAACAATGACAATGACCAGACAGGTATGAAGCTATATACGTTGGATGGACAAAGTATTGGTGTAGCCTGGGGGCAGGATCCTGCCACTGCGGCAGCCGGAAATCCCTACCTCGATATGGGAACAAACGTGCCACCGATCAGGAATTTGAATGCATTCAAGGAATATGCACTTACCGGTGATATCAATGGCAACGGAATTGCCGAATCGGGAGATACGATTACATTCTATTTGATTCTGCGTAATGACGGAAGCAGCACTGCCACGGATATATTGTTAAGTGACGAAGTGCCGTCGGACGTCACTTATTTGGCCAATTCAACCTATTTCAACCAGGCTTCAATTGCGGACGATGGCACCGGAAGCACGATCTTTCCACTGGATGAATTCGGTTATTTCATTACGTCCATCCCTCAACAAAGCGAAGATACGATCAGCTTCCGGACCAGGGTCAACACAATGCCTCCGGACTTCAATTCGGTATACAACAGTTTTACGGCTATCGTAGGAGATCCATGCTTTACCTTGTTTGGAGAAGTTACCGTACCGACCCTGCCACCGTCTCAAACCACTGAAGATTGCGCCGTTTCATTTACCGACAGTGGGGGAACACCGGTTTCCAATTTTATTGAAGATAACCAGGTCTGCATCGAACTCGATGATAATGATCTGAATCTAAGCACCCTTGCTACGGAATTTGTGAATATAACCGTGGCCAATACGACGAATGGTGACATGCAAACATTCCCATTGATAGAAACGGGAAATAATACAGGTGTATTCAGGGCATGTGTCACATCCTCTTCGTCCGACGGTCTCTATGTAGAAGACGGAACCTTTTATGCCAAAGCAGGGGATGCCATTACTACCTCATTTACCGATCCGGCATATGGAGAAATATGTTCGGATAATGCCTCAATGATTAGTGAATCGGAAGGGAAAATATTATATCTCTCAGGTGTGGACTGTGTCACATCCGCGGATGCAATTGATGATTTTGAAACTGGTGATTATTCAGGTGGGAACGGTTGGTTGGATGCTCAGTGGACTGAATTATATGAATCCGATGGGCCTTTTGCAGGAGATGTTCAAGTGGTGATTGATGGCTCAGGTCAATCCGTCTATATAGATCGTATAAGGGGGATAACACGATCCGTTCTTTTGGAAGGTTTTAATAATGCCTATTTGGACCTGGACTGGAGGGGAGCCGGAATGGGAGGAGACGAAGATTTAATTGTAGGTATATCGACGGATGGGACAAATTTCACTTATCCGTTTACGATCAATTTAAGCAACCAGGCATCCTATGTCAATTCCGGATTTCTTGACATTTCCCCATATATCGGAGATACCACCTGGATTCAATTATCAACGAGTCTTTGGCATCCTGATATAGACCTTCTTTACGTAGATAACATAAGAATTACTACTTCATGCGGTGAGGGAGGAGCATTCCTGAACCGGGTGGATCCTACTGCCATAGTCGACAATTCATTATCTACTGTTACCATTGGTACCGGGGCTGTAGGATCTGGGTTGTACAGTAGAAAGCTGACTTTTCAAAATTCTGCCCAGTCCGAAGATTTAGTAGATTTTCCGGTCCTGGTCAAATTGGATAATACTCGAATAGACTATGGAAGTACACAAAATAATGGTGAGGATATTCGATTTTATGATGCAGATGGCACTACATCACTTTCCTATGAAATTGAGGAATGGAATGAATCGGGATTTTCTTATGTCTGGGTAAAAGTGCCTCTAATCAGCGGTTCTTCCAATACCGATTATATCTGGATGAATTATGGGGATCCTATGGCTACAGACGATCAAGATGTTACAGGGACATGGAATTCCGGATATAAAGGTGTCTGGCACTTAAATGAGAATTTTGGCACTCATCAGGATGCAACCTCCAACAATAATGATGGCACGGCAGAAAATGGAGTGATTCAGAATACTTCAGGGTATATCAGTGGGGCGAATGATTTTGATGGTATTAATGACAATGTACTCATAGCTGACGATGCCTCCCTCGATTTGACATCGGAAGTAACTATTTCGGGATGGATTGAACCCGATGATACCAATGTTAATGCTCGCATAGCAGATAAATCCCATACTTCCGATGATGAGCCATATTCTATGTACGGTGTATATATGAATTCCGGACAAACATTTACCCATATACTCGCAGATGACGATGACGATGACGATGGTTATAAGGTTGCCCGGGGTAATATCAATATTCCCTTGAATCAATGGACATACTTCGCTGGAACTTTTGATGGAGATAAAATCAAAATCTATCATAATGGAGTATTGGATGATTCGAATGATGAATCATTCACTATGAGTACGAATAATGAACCATTCACTATTGGGAAAGCCAGCTATGGTAACAGCAGTTTTTTTGATGGGAAAATTGATGAAATTCGAGTTTCCGACGTAGCGAGAAGTGAGGATTGGATTGCAGCGCAGTACGAATCCATGACGGATAATTTCATTTCATTTGGATTTGAAGAAGCAGGAGGTGGTGGAATTGATACCACAGTGGTATTTGTTCAGAAACCTGAAATGTGCGATGCGCTCACCATGTTATCAGGAGAGATTCTAAACGTAGACGTCTATATGAGCACTACACCATTGAGAATCGAGAGGAGGATCTCATCCAGCTCAGATGACGTCGAAGAAAACCTGACTGGTTGTGCATATTGTGATGGTCCCGATACGAATAATGGATGCATTTTTTCGACTGGAGCTGATATTGATATCAGTTTTGATCCTGTATCCGGATGCGGACCAATCGTTGCCGGACTAAGATGGAATTCTTTGCAAATCCCCGCGGGTGCAGTCATTACCAATTCTTACATAGAATTCACCTGTAATTCCAGTACAACGACAGTACCTGCCGATTTTTGGATCAAAGTGGAAAACGTTGATAGCTCCTCTACATTTGCCCTGACAACCAACAACGTTACCAGTCGCTCGTATCTGTCAGACTCTGTCCACTGGATTACCCCTGGTTGGACATTTGGTACATCATACCAGACTCCTGATATATCTTCCTTAATCCAACAAATAGTTGATCGGGGAGGGTGGAAATCAGGGAATGCCATAACAGTTAGTATATCAGGAACGGGAGAACGAAATGGTTATTCCTATGATAACTCTCCTGCTAATAGTTCCAAGCTTGTAGTTGAATACGCATCGGATAGCCTCATGTTCTCAGGAACACCAGACGTCACTGCCGTCCTAAAGAACAATAGCTCCACTTTTGCGACCTTGACGAGTCCTACTTATTCAGGTGCATCCGGATTAATTTCCTGGTCAGGAGTACTGGGAAGTACAACGACCATTAATCCAGGTGATACGGTGAAATTAGAAGTCATTAATCGTGAGGACACACTAATTTCCATACTTTATGATCATCTGAATTTTCCTTCAAAGATATTGCTGCCTACAAAAGATGTAATTGAGGTGGAAGATCTCAGTTTTTTCAGGGCTCCGTATCCGGATTTGACAGAGTCGTCTACTTACATTAATGGCGAAACAGTTTATATAAGGGCACAAATCGGTGACCCCTTTGGAATCTATGACATTATCTCAGCTCAATTTAAAGTTGAATCGGCCACAACAGTTTACCTTGATACTCTACTCGACGATTCCTTTGTCGTTGATGCGATAGGTTGCGCAAAGGTCTATGAATTTCCATGGGTATCCGGTGTAGAGCAGGGCGAATACCAGATAACAATAACTGGTATTGAGGGATATGAGGGAATCACAGATCAACATGCTGAGCTGATTGAGGTTAGTTTTAACGATTTTGGTACTGATTGTTTCGTGAATTTTACCGATGGCGATGACCAGGTGTTTTCTTACCTTCCGGATAGCCTGATCTGTGTAGAAATCGTGGACGTAGACGAAAACGAAAATGCCACCGTACTTGAAAATATTACGGTAACCATCATCTCAACCAGTGCTGATACGGAAAGTGTCAACCTGATAGAAACAGGGATTAATACGGGTATCTTCACCGGTTGCATTCCTTCCAGTAGTACTGTAGTCGGGACACCCAACAATGGAACTATTTACGCACCCATCCTTGATGTCCTCACCGCCGAATATACCGATGACGACGCCGGAATTGATATGTGTAGTGCAACAGCTGTCATTGCCACCCCTGCTGCCAGTGTGGCATTATCTAATGTCCGGGTGGTGCCATCGGATAGTTTTGTCGTCATTGGTAATTCTATAAGATTTGATATTACGGTTTATAATTCAGGCCCTACTACGATTGATACATTGTCCCTGAAAGGATATTTTGATGTGACTGAATTGTCTTATACCAGCGCATCAACGACTCCCGATGTTATTGTCGGAGATACATTGCGGTGGTACCAAGTGGGACCGATGATTCCTGGCGCCGGTACAACGATCTCTGTTTATTTTGATGGATTAAAGGTTTCTAGTCCGGCCCTGTTCTCGGCCATCGTGAATGGGGAAGATGAAAATATGTCCTCTGTTGCGGCCGGAGCCATTTCTGCTGAAGTATGGATTACTAATCCTGAACTGACTGTCATGAAGATGATCCAGGATCCTCCAACCGGGCCTTATGTACAGGGAGATACAATGACCTTCCGGATCGATATCCTGAATTCCGGATCAACGATTATCGATTCATTACCCCTGCTTGATCAATATAGTGCGGCTTGTATGACCTTCCTGGATGCTTCCATACCTCCAAATGGCTCTGGGGGTGGTCTTGTGCTGTGGAACGACCTGGGAGCATTGGGTGTATCCGGAAGTACATTCCTGACTACGAGATTCGTCCTGGATGGAAATTGCAGCCCCACGGAAAATATTGCAGATGCTTCATTTGCTATTGATGTAAATGGCGATCCGGTCAGCGGAGGAATCGATACCCTCTCATTCGACGTACGTGTACCACCGATTGCCTCCGATGATACGGACTCGACGGCTATGGAAGTTGCCGTCATTGTCGATGTACTGGCGAATGATACGGATGATAATGGCAACCTGGATCCAACAAGTGTCGATACGACCGGCTTGCGCCTACCGAATTCAGGAACGCTCGCCATCAATCCCGTCACCGGCGCCATCACCTATACGCCTGATTTAGGTACTTACGGTATTGACACATTTGAATACCTCGTATGTGATTTGACAGCCCTGTGTGATACTGCCGTGGTCATGGTTCACGTACTGATTGAAGATTGTAATAATGGAACAGATGACGACCTGGACGGACTGATAGACTGCTTCGACCCACAGTGTGTTAACTTCACAGATGCAGGTACCATCGGTTATGACGAACAAACATGTGGTGCTTTTGATCCATTGACCATGGTGGAGGTCACGGCCCCATCGGGTGGCTCCGGTGGAGGAATCATCTATCAATGGGAATCCAGTATAGATACGGGTATGGTATGGTCTGTCATAGGAGGTGCCAATAGTTCGTTCTATAACCCGGACAGCATATTTGTACCCACCTGGTACAGAAGGGGCGTCAAGCGATTTAACTGTGCTCCGTGGATCTACTCAAATACAATTTTGAAGAATTCTGACTACTGTCCGGAAATTTGCGGTTCGGGTTTCGATGACGACATGGATGGATTGATCGACTGTGATGACCCGGATTGTATACCGATTGTCACCGTTTCAAATGACACATCCATCTGTGCTTTGGACACAGTGATATTGCGCGCCTGGGCAATAGGTGGAACCGAGCCCCTGGAATTCTATTGGTCGGGTGGGACCGGGGAAGGAGATACCTTACTGGTAACACCATCAGATACGACTATTTATTATTTAAATGTTCAAACGGCGGTGGGATGTGCTGTAGTCGATTCGGTGAAGGTGAGCATGTTATCCTGTCCGGAGGTTTGTACAGATGGTGTAGACAATGACCTGGACGGATTAGTGGATTGCGACGATCCGGATTGTGGTCTCTTACTGATTGATACCATATTGGTCGGATCGTGTACTGATCAGCCGCTCATGGATATTGCAACGATCGATGTGGTCTATTCCTGGACGATGAAAATGACTGATACGATCGAAGTCAGCATCTATGGAAAGACGGAATATATACTTCCTGCAAGTGGTGATTCCCCGGATACCGTACAATTCAATATCCCTGCCAATGGCAGTATGGGAGATACTGCCATTATTTCCTGGAGAAATGGACTGCTTTGTATGGATACAGCGTATTATGACGCCCCTGTGGCATGTAGCAATGATAGTATTGCATGCAATATTCTGTATCTCCTTGGAGAATACAATCCCGTAGATGCCTATGCCTTCGATCGGGGTATGATGGCTTATTTGGATTCCGTAAACCAGGGAGCATTGATCGATGCGGCCCTGACAAAGAATTCCGGAGCAGGTCTTGGTACCTTTGATCCTGATAATACTACTATGCCCATTACGGTCGATTTTGACTTGTATGACATGATCATCATTTCTTCTTCAACCAGCGGTCATACGAAAACCGAATTAGTGGATACCTTGAAGAATACGACCAAACCGATCCTGTTGATGAACAGGAGCCTTGTTGCTGATTTTGGCATGGCAGCAACACCTGGATCAGCAAATGCCGACCAGGACTTTGTGTATGTCGATGATACGAACACTGAGACGGTTTATAATCACAATAATCTCTATGCTACCTATGATGATGTCATTTCACATGCTGATTATTACAATTTGGCGGATGTCTATCTGTGGGCAAATATGAATGCAATGACTGCAGATCAGGATGGCTCGTATTTCAAATATGACCGCGGAGAACCGCTTCCCGGGATGAGCGGTACGCAAGGTATTAGAGTATACCTCGGCCTTCACCACGACGGGACATATGAGAACCCTGTGAATACTACCATGCCTGCACCGCTAGAAGCATGGTTTAAACCAGCGCAACATCTGACCACCCAGGGAAAACAATACCTTGATGAAGCACTTCTTTTGACGGCGGTCTGTCCGGAATTCTGTCCAACTGCGACCATTAATCCTCACATCTTGTACAATCGCAGACAGTAGCAATGCAGTAATTGATTCAACAATTTACTTCCCTTAATCACATTTAATGTCACCTCACCACCAAGGAGGATGAAATATAAACATATAACAATAAAAATTAATATATTACTGGCTCATTATCATAATTTTATATCTGTGATTAACGCAATTGGATGAAAACGGTCAGGGGTGCGCTCACGAAAGGTGTCCTCATTTCATTCTTAGTTTTCAGTATCTCCATTGTCCTCATCGCAGGACTAATGCTCTATACCCTTTTGACTTCCTTTACCGTACCATTTTACAGTGATTATCAATCTTCATATCCTCTATAGTCGAAGAGATTAAGAGTTCAGGTCCTGACTGACCTTCATGGTCATGTTTCTTCTTGAGCCATTAAAAGTTGTCGAATATTTGCAGGAGCTGAGTACAGGATAAAAAGAATAAATGCCATACGTAAGTAGTTGGTTATGTGGAAACTACAACTAAGAACGATGGCATTCAAGGAGGAAGTTAAGGAACTTTCCCGGGAATTGAAAACAGGACTTTCAGGTTTGACCAAACCTCGAATAGATTTGATTGCTTTAGCGGTAATCAGTTTGTGTGGCAATGGGAGTACTAATCTGGCTGATAAAGCTGCGGGTGTGCCCAATGCTGTATTGCGAAGCAGTAACTACAAACGACTACAGCGGTTTATCAAACAAGTTGATTGGCATGGGTGAACCTTCCCCGATTTATATTAAA
>JANQHF010000022.1 GCA_028282725.1 Saprospiraceae bacterium | reverse complement strand
CATTAGCGACTCCCTGGCCTCAATGACCTTTTCACCAACTTTTTCGGTAAAGTCTTTAGCCTTTTCCAGATTCTCGTTGTTCTCGCCAAGTATCTTGCTGCCCAGTGCTTCTACGGCATCTCCTCCCTTGTTGATCAATTCCTCCCCTGAACTCAAGATTTTTTCACCGATTTTTTCTGTTGTTTCTGCCGCCTTTTGAAGGGTTTCACTTTTATTGACCATATTCATTGTTCCTTCAGCAGAATGCAGAATTGCATCTCTCAGCGTTGATGTTTTATCGACAATATTTTCACCTAATTCACCTGCCTTAGTTGCAGCCGTATCCGCCAGGTCCCCTGCTTTTTCCATAATTCCCTCACCTAGGTCTCCTGCTTTGTCCTTTACCTTACCACCAAGATCGGCACCCTTGTCCAATATTTCTCCTCCTGCATCCTTAGCCAGGTCAATTCCTTTTTCTGCAGCAGATTTGGATACGGATTTTGTTACAAAAAACAATTTCTTGATTTCGCTAAATATTCCCATTCGAGTTGAATTTTATTATTGTCATAGTTGATGAGGAAAGGTACAATTTTACTTGAACATAAACACATTTTTGACTTTTGAACCCATGGTTGCTCACACCTGTTGAAATTATTTATTTTGCGGGTCGGAACATGACAACACAAATTCAGCGCCGTATTCAAGAGACAATAGAGGAAATTGTCCGAATGGATCGTGTCGAAGAACAGCTTAAGGTGACCAGGCGGGAATTGAAGGAAGCCCAGAGCGAATACAAATACCTGGAAAGAAATCTTAGAAGAGGTTTGAAGGACATCGAGCGTCTTGAAGGGCTATCGACAAAAGCGATTTTTCACAAAATCCTCGGTAATAAAGAGAAGCAGTTAGAAAAAGAGCGACAGGAATATTTGGAATTGTCCTTAAAGGAGGAAGATGTAAATAATAGTATTCAATTATTGGAATACGAAGTCAACTTGCTGGAAGCCAAAATCGGATCGAAGAACGATCTCTTGAAAAAATTGGAAAAACTCAAATTAGAAAGAGAAGAAGAGATCATTAAGACAAATCCCGGCCTGAGAAAAAAACTTCTGACAATAAGCACTCATTTGGAAAATACATTTAAGTACAAAGTAGAATTAAATGAGGCACTTGAAGCCGGTGAGGTATGTCTGAACCTGATGCGCCAGATCATAAAGCATCTTTCCAAAGTGAGAAATTGGGGATCGTGGTCGGGGGGTACCTCAAAGAGAGGTCATTACGGACGATCGATGCACCGTCAGGCGATTGACAGGGCTCGCAATCTCACTTACCAGATAAAACATCATTTGAATATTTTTGCAAACGAATTGAATGATCTTGGAAAGAAGATTCCATTTGTTGTAGATACCTCAACTTTTAGTGATTTTTCAGATTTCTTTTTCAACAATATTATCACAGATTGGATATTGCAGCAGCAATTATCAGGGGCCCTGGGATCTGCCAATGAATTAACCAGAAATTTGAATATGTATATTAATGAATTGAAAAAAGAAAGGGACAGTGTAGATGGGAGAATACAGAAGTATCACGACCAAAGAGATCAAATACTTGTTTCCTGAGTTTGCTATTTCAAAGAATCTATAATTTCTTGGATTCTATAATCGCGGATAGTTCATCGCGATAATTTTTTCCAATTGGAATCATTTTACTTTGACCCTTTTCTTTGAGCTCAACCATATTTCCTTCTATGGCAATCAACTTTGTAAGATTCAGAATATAGGATCTGTGAATTCTTTGAAACATTTCCGAGGGTAATTTTTCAACCAGGCTTTTCATGGTTTGAAGGGTAATCACACGACCTGTTTCCGTTCTGATGATCACATAATCTTTGAGACCTTCTATATAAAGAATGTCTTTATAGAAGACCTTCATCATTTTCTTGTCGCTCTTTACAAAAAAGAAATCGTCCTGGGCGTTGGTGCTCAGATTGGCAGTACGCTCCACCTTGAATTTATCGATTGCCTTGTTTGCTGCTTTTAAAAAACGGTCAAAACTTATTGGCTTCAACAAATAATCAACTGCTTCAAGATTGAATCCCTCAACGGCATATTCTGCATAGGCAGTTGTAAAGATAGCCATAGGAGGATTGGTCAGTGACTTCATGAATTCCACGCCCGTGAGCTGCGGCATTTGAATATCAAGGAACATCAAGTCAACCTCATGTTCCCTGAGCGCAGCATTGGCTTCAATGGCATTATTGCATCTTGCCACCAAATTCAACTCGGGAATTTTTTCAATGTGGGATTCCAGTATATCGAGAGCAAGCGGTTCGTCATCGACGATAATTGTATTGATCATGTTGTAGTAGCCTTTTGAATTTGTTTTGCAAATTTAAGTTCTAAAGAAACTATAAACTCTTCAGTCGTCTTATTTATTTCCAATTTATGCCTTTTTGGGTAGAGTATATTTAATCTTCGACGAACATTAGTAAGTCCTATACCACCCACCCGATTCTGATCGTGCGAATAAGTGCGTTGACCCGGAAGACTATTGATCACCTTTAGTTTCAGCGCATCACTCAATATCTCTAACTTGATTTTTACATATCCTGATTTGATATCATTGTTGATTCCATGCTTGAAGCAATTTTCGAGAAATGGAATAAAAAGCAGGGGAGCAATTTCATGGCCCTTTGGATCACCTATTATTTCCATATCCACATCAAGGGACTCTCCCTGTCTTACCTGTTCCAGTTCCAGGTAATTTTGCATGTATTTTATTTCCTGATTCAAGGCAATCATTCTCTCGTTGCTTTCGTAGAGCATATAACGCATCATATCAGAAAGTTTTAAAACGATCTCTGGTGCTTTGTCGGATTTTTTCAGAGTAAGGGCATAAAGGCTATTCAAGGTGTTGAAGAAGAAATGTGGGTTTATTTGTGTTTTGAGATATTTCAGCTCTGAAGTGAGATTTTGCCGCTGCAGGTCCATGCGCTCTCTCTGATGTTCCATCCAATCATTGATGATCTTGTAGATAGATGAGGAAAATCCCACAAAGAAACTTCCCAAAAATACCTTGCTATTGTTTTCGATACTAAAAAATTCAATAAAGGAAATATTGCCGTAGTTGGAAATGAGAAAGTGCAAAATAACTTCGATTGGGGTCGCTACAACAACAAGCAATATCAAAAGCAACAGGTAGGTGAAGAGTTTGTTGGTCTTCAAATATTTGGGAAAGAGGTAATTGAGGTTCGTATATACTATGACTATGTAAAAGGCTACCCTAAGTGCTTTGTTGAGCATCTCGGCACCCAGATCAACTCCATCGTGATCAACGATTACCAAAAAGAAGAAAAAGACTACCCAAAAAAAGACATGATACAACAATCCCTTTTGGACGCCCTTCTCGAATAGTTCATAAAATCTCTGGTTGTTATCTAAAGTGATAAACATATAGCTAAGCTAAGAGCATAATTACCAATAGTCGATAAAATAAGATGAAAAATATCATTCTTTCGATAGATCAATTACTTACCGGGTAGTCCTCCAAACAATATTGGTCTTAATGCGGTTTGATCACCCGTCAGAGTATTTTAAATTGGTAATTTTGCATTTATGAACTATCAGAAAACGGAGAAGTTTTCTCCCGATATTACAGCGGCACTGAAAGACAGTTATAAGGAGGTGTTGGAATTGATCAATGAAGATGTGAATAGAGAAGGTCTCCTGGAGACACCCGGGAGGGCAGCCAAGGCGATACAATTTCTAACCCATGGTTATGATTTAAACCCGGAAGAGATCCTCAAGTCAGCCTTGTTCAAAGAAGACTACAGCGAAATGGTTATTGTCAAGGATATTGAGGTATACTCTCTTTGTGAACACCATATTTTGCCTTTTTATGGCAAGGCTCATGTAGCCTACATACCTGATGGTTATGTGGTGGGACTCAGTAAGATACCGAGGGTGGTCGATGCTTTTTCACGCAGGTTGCAGGTTCAGGAAAGACTAACCGATCAAATCGTGAAATGTATTGAATCTACGTTGAAGCCATTGGGTGTAGGCATCGTTATTGAAGCTGCGCACATGTGTATGATGATGAGAGGCGTCCAAAAACAAAACTCGGTAACGACCACATCTGCCTTTACCGGGCAATTCAATAAAGTGGAAACGAGGAATGAATTTTTAAATCTTATCAGTTCTAATCTAAGATAGCTATGAAGACAGCATTGCTTTTTCCCGGTCAGGCGGCGCAATTTGTAGGTATGGGTTCAGACATTGCGGACTCTGATGGTGCAGCGCGCAGTATGATTCAGGATGCCAATGAAATCCTGGGATATGACCTCGGAGAAATAATGTTTGAAGGACCAGATGAATTACTCAAGGAAACCCGATATACCCAGCCAGCTGTTTTTCTTCATTCAATGTTGATCTACAACAGGGACCACAATACAGCCCAACCCGAAGCAATGGCCGGGCATTCATTAGGAGAAATCACAGCCTGTGTCGCGGCAGGCGTATTGAGTTTTGAAGATGGACTTACCGTGGTCCGGAAAAGAGCCGAAGCCATGCAAATTGCATGTGAGACCAACCCGGGTACGATGGCAGCCATCCTGGGCATGGAAGATAAAGAGGTGGAAAGCATTTGTGAGCGGGTCGAAGGAGTGGTCGCGGCCAACTATAATTGTCCCGGACAAATCGTGATTTCCGGTACCAGGACAGGTATACCTGAAGCCATTGAGCTGTGCAGGGAAGCCGGCGCGAGGCGGGCAATGGAAATTCCTGTGGGCGGAGCTTTTCATTCTCCCTTGATGCAACCTGCAATGGATGCTTTTCAGGATGCTATAAGCTCAATGGAGATGCGTGATGCTTCCTGTCCGATATATCAAAATGTCGATGCTCAAGCGCACACAGCAGCAGAGAACATCAGGCAAAACCTGATCCGACAGGTCACACAACCGGTATTATGGACTTCATCTGTTCAGAATATGATGAAAGATGGATTCATCCGTTATATAGAAGTTGGAGGAAAGGGCAGGATTCTTTCCGGGATGGTGCGAAAAATATCGAGAGACTTAGAAACTTCAATGTGGCAAGAAAAATAAATACTTCAGAATTGAGAAAAGGAAGGGTGTTGTTAGCAGAGCCCTTTATGCAGGATCCCAACTTTAAGCGAGCGGTGATCCTCCTGACCGAACATTCCGATGACGAGGGATCAGTGGGTTTTATTATGAATAAACCGATCACATTAAAGATTAACGAACTGGTAGAAGATTTTCCCGAAATTGACGTACCCGTTCATTTCGGTGGCCCGGTGGCCCCGGAAACCCTTCACTATATCCATAATGTAGGTGATATTCTCGACGACTGTATAAAGGTTTCCCAAGGTGTTTACTGGGGCGGAGATTTTGAAAAACTGAAGTTTTTGATCGAATCCAAGTTGATCCTGCCCAATAATATTCGTTTCTATCTCGGCTATAGCGGATGGTCTCCAGGTCAATTAAAGGATGAAATGGAATATGGCTCATGGGTCATTGCGCATATGGATACCAACTATGCCTTCAAAACGAAATATCACAGGATGTGGAGACAGGTGATGAAGCATAAAGGAGGGACGTACAGTGTAATTGCCGAAATGCCCGATGGAGCCTTCTTGAATTAATAATTGCGGACATAACATTCCTGACTTTTTAAAATTGCCAATTATTGTCCGGCAGTTCATTTCTGGTATCTTCAAATCTGCAATCTGAATCCTATTTTTGCCAAAAAAGGCAATTATGAGCCAGTATTATCAAAAAGACCTTTTTAAAGATAAGGTCATATTGGTCACCGGGGGCAGGAGTGGTATTGGCTATGCCATCGCTATGCAATTTCTCCGGCTTGGCGCAAAACTCATGATCTGCTCTCGAAAAGAGCAAGCCTTGGAAATTGCCCGGCAGGAACTTGCGGACTATGGTCCATGCCATTCTTTTCCATGCGATATTCGAAATACCGACCAAATTGCAGCTCTTGGAAATGAAATACAGCAATCATTCGGACGTCTGGATATACTCGTCAACAATGCCGGTGGACAATTTCCCGCGCCTGCCGAACTCATTAGTGAGAAGGGTTGGGCCGCCGTGATCAATAATAACCTCAACGGTACTTTTTATATGAGCCAGGCAATGGCAAAGCAATTCTTCATTCCCCAGGAAAGTGGAAATATTATCAATATTATTGCCAACGTGCATCGTGGTTTTCCAGGCATGGCTCATACCGGGGCCGCCCGGGCCGGGGTGGATAATTTGACGAAATCACTCGCCCAGGAATGGGCTCAATATGGTATTCGTGTCAATGCCATTGCACCGGGTACCATCGAATCGTCAGGGCTGTACCAGTATCCGGAGGCCATACAACAAAGGTTCGAAGAGGCAAAGAGAGAAAATCTATTGGGCCGTTTTGGCACGACCGAAGATATCGCCAATGCCGTTTCTTTTTTCGCCAGTCCGCTTTCCTCTTATATAAGCGGCACAACGCTTTACGTCGACGGCTGTGAACATCTTGCCGGAGACAGAAATGGACTGATCAAGACATTGAGGAGTATGATGCAATCCTAAAATTTACCCGGATGGACTTACAAACCGTATATTCTTCATTGACAGGTATCGTCGTTAAAATTTCGGTTTCGATTGGAAGTCAAATCAATGAAGGCCAGGAATTACTGATACTCGAATCCATGAAAATGGAAAACGCGATTTCGGCTCCGTTTCCAGGGACAATTAAATCCATCCAGGTCGAAGAGGGCAATCTCGTAAAGAAGGGTGATCCCATATTTCAATTCAAGAAGCACGACCCGGATGCAAATCAACCCGGTCAGTTGGATGTACCCGATGTTCAACAAGATATTTCTCTGACGGAATTAAGAAGCAGGAAAAAATACCTGAACGACGAAAACCGACCCACGGCAACAGAAAAGAGAAAAAGGAAAAATAAGAATACTGCACGCCAGAATATAGACCAACTGGTGGATGCAGGCTCCTTTCGTGAATACGGAGGGCTCACCGTGGCAGCCCAGCGCTCCAGAAGGTCAATGGATGATTTAATGGAAAATACACCGGCCGACGGACTGATAGCCGGCAAAGCGAAGGTCAATGGAAAGCGGTTTGCATCCAGGACCGATATCATCGCCATGGCTTATGATTATACGGTTCTTGCCGGGACCCAGGGCACCATGAATCATTTGAAAATGGATCGGATGATCGAACTTGCGATGAACAAAAAATTGCCGGTTGTCCTTTTTGCTGAAGGGGGAGGAGGTCGTCCGGGAGATGTGGATGTACATACAATAGCCGGTTTGTACATATCTACATTTACGCGATTTGCTGCACTGAAAGCCGTCGTACCTACCATTTCAGTCGTATCGGGCTATTGTTTTGCTGGTAATGCAGCACTGGCAGGATCCTCTGATATCATCATAGCGACGGCAGATTCATCCATCGGAATGGGGGGACCTGCCATGATAGAAGGAGGCGGCCTGGGTAAATTTCACCCTGGCGAAGTCGGACCTTCCGAAGTACAGACGACCAATGGGGTGATTGATATTCTCGCGGAGGATGATGTCGATGCTGTAGAAAAAGCCAGGCAGTTTCTTTCCTTCTGGCAAGGTGATTTCGTTGATTGGGAAAGTGCTGATCAGGAAGAACTTCAGCATTTCATCCCACAAAACAGGAAAAGAAATTTTGATTGTAAGCGACTCGTCCAAATACTGGTGGACCGGGACAGTTTTCTCGAATTGCAACCGGAATATGCCCCAGGCGTCATCACAGGGATGGCTAGGATTGAAGGCAAGTCAGTTGGAATTATTGCAAATAATGGCAGCATAGATGCAGGTGCCATTACATCCTCTTGTGCAGTAAAAACCTCTGCCTTCCTGGGTCTTTGTGACAAATATGAATGGCCGGTAATTTCGTTGATCGATACTCCCGGAATCATGGTAGGGCCGGAAGCGGAGAAGAGCGGTACGGTCAGGCATGCCGGTGATTTATTTGTAGCGGGTGCGAATTTCAGTCAACCATTTTTATCAATCGTTTTGCGAAGAGCCTATGGTTTAGGAGCAATGGCTATGATGGGCGGGAGTACCCACAGGTCGCATTGTACGATTAGTTGGCCATCAGGCGAATTTGGTGCCATGGGTATAGAGGGTGCTATAAAATTAGGTTATAGAAAAGAGCTGGAATCGATAGGGGACGAAAAGGAACGAAAAGAATATTTTGAGAACATGGTCGCTGAGGCTTACGACAGGGGAAAGGCAATTTCGATGGCTTCCATGCTAGAAATTGATGATGTAGTCGAACCTCGTGAAACACGCGCATGGATATCTGCACTCATTTAGAAGAGTTTACGGCACCTGATTTTATGGTTACAATGTCGAGAAATGGTCTTTACAGTACAATCTGTTTTTGTCATGAAATAGTATTTAATTAGAGGATTCTATGTACACCACTAATAAAAATTCCAGGGATGATATTTAATCACGAATTACCACGAAAAGTATATGACAGCGACGAACACAGGATGTTGCGAACAACCATCGGGGATTACTTCAAAAACCACGTAAATCCATACCGGGAACAATGGGAAAAGCAAGGTTACTGTGATAAGGAGGCGTGGTTGAAGGCTGGTGAGTTAGGCCTGATCGGATTAACCCTGGATCCTCAATATGGTGGCGCCGGCCTCGACTTTAGTTACAGTGCGTTATTAATCGAAGAGCAAGCTCGCTATGGTGCTTCCGCGCCAAGTTTCAGTATGCATTCTGATATCATAATTCCCTATATCGAAAACCACGGTAGTGACTACTTAAAAGAAAAGTATCTGCCCAGGTGCCTCAGTGGTGAATGGGTGGGATCATTGGCAATGACCGAACCCGGGACGGGCAGCGACGTACAAGCCATCCGGACATTTGCCGAAGATCGTGGTGATCATTATGTCTTAAATGGCAACAAGACCTTTATCACCATTGGCTATACCTCTGACTTTACGATTGTAGCATGCAAGACAGACCGTACGTTAGGTGCTCGGGGTGTGAGCTTATTGATCGTAGACGCAGATTCCAAAGGCTTTTCGAAAGGCCAACCCTTTCAAAAACTGGGTTTGAAAGCAAGTGATACCTGTGAGTTATTTTTTGAGGATGTGATCGTTCCCAAGGAGAATTTGCTAGGTTCAGAAGGTCGTGGATTTTATCAGATGATGACCGAACTTCCAAGAGAACGACTGACCATTGCAGTCTCTGCCATCGGTTCTGTCAGAGGAGCTCTTGAAAAGACAGTTGAATATGTCCAGGAACGCAAAGCTTTTGACCAACCCTTGTGCTCATTCCAAAATACACAATTCAAATTGGCGGAAGTGGCCAGTGAATTGGAAGTGACCTGTGCCTATGTAGATCGGTGTGTAGAATTGCTTTCCGATCATAATTTGACAGCAGAGCAAGCCTCAATCGCCAAATACTATGCATCAGAAGTCCAATGTCGCACCATTGATGAATGCCTGCAATTGTTTGGGGGGTATGGCTACATATGGGAATATCCCATAGCGCGCTTTTACGGTGACGCACGGGTGCAAAGAATTTATGGTGGAACCAATGAGATCATGAAGTTGATGATCGCGAGGTCCATCTTCTCAGAATATTTCAAACAATTAAAATCATCTAAGCAAATAGCCGCGCATCACACCTGATGAACGGTGGTATCAGGAATTAAAAATTACAATTATGCATTCCCAATACTTTACAGAAGAACATGAAATGTTCAGAGCCTCTCTGAGAGATTTTTTGAATAAGGAAGTACATCCTTATATCGATCAGTGGGAAGAAAATCGCCGTACCCCTCGTGATGTATGGAAAAAAATGGGAGATATGGGATTTCTGGGACTTTCCTATCCTGAAAAATATGGAGGAGCAAACCTGGACTTCTTCTATGATGTGGTCTTCAATGAAGAATTGGGTCGTGTGAATAGCGGGGGATTTGCCATAACTCAGCAAGTCGTACAATATATGTCTGCTCCATATATATTGAAATATGCATCGGAAGCTTTAAAGGAAAAATATTTGCCGGGTATCATCTCCGGGGATCTTATAAGCAGTATAGGCATTACTGAGCCTGGTGCGGGATCAGATGCCCGGAATATTCAGACGAGGGCATTAAAAGACGGTGATCATTATGTAGTAAATGGATCAAAGACCTTTATCACCAACGGAGT
>JANQHF010000074.1 GCA_028282725.1 Saprospiraceae bacterium | reverse complement strand
GACGGTGATGGATACAGTAGGCCAAACGATTACCTACCAGGATGAGGATGGCAATACGTTTACGGCAGATATCTCAGGTTTGGAGACGACAACGACAGTAACCAATGTAGTTGGAGGAAACAGGATCGGAACATATACGAATGAAGATGGCACAGCAGTAGATATAGATGAGACAATTACGAGTTTGGATACGGTTGGCCAAACATTGGTGTATACTGATGAGACAGGAACAACCTTTATAGCAGACCTGACGGATTTGGAGACCTTAACGGTAATGGATACAGTTGGCCAAACGATTACCTATCAGGATGAAGATGGCAATACGTTTACAGCGAACATCACAGATTTGGAGACTACGACGACAGTTCAGGATACGATTGCAGGTGGTAATCGAATTGCGACCTATACCAATGAAGATGGAACGGTTTATAACATAAAAGAAACCATCACCACTCTTGATACGAGTGGAACTGATCTAGAATATGTTGATGAAGCGGGTAATACGACGACTATTGACATGTATGTTGCTAACAGGATAGCAGAAATTTACGATATCGCGGGAGGTCAGTCTATTACCTCATCATTTGGCAATATAACATTTGCAACTTCCGGAATTATTGATGCCGGATATTCGGTGACGACCAACTCTATAACGATCAATACAGCAGGTCGTTATCGTATTACATATCGAGTCACCACCCGGGTAACTAACAATACGAGAACAGGAGCAGAATTCAACCTTACTAGAAATGGAACGGCTGTGGCAGGAACATACGCATCCACGTATCAACGGAATTGGGATGTTGATCGAAATACCATTACAGTAACCCGGGTCATTGACCTGGTGGCAAGTGATGTCATCAGGGTACAGGGAAGACGATATAGCAGTACAGGTAACATCAATACTGTTGCCAATGGTTCAGCTTTATTAGTTGAAAGGTTGAAGTAAGGAGAGGAATGAAACAACTAAATAACACCCCGGTAATGAAATTTATACTGATTGTTCTCTTTGCAATAATCGGTATCAGTGCATCTGCTCAAAGAAATTACTCAACTACCCAGATAAATAGTATTCATACTGGATTAAATGGAAGCGAGGGAGATCTTTATATGGATACCGTCCTCAATGAACTCTACATCGGTATGCTCGATGGTCAATTGTATAAGGTGACCAGTACGGATGATCAGCAAGTACAAACTTATAGTTACAATCCCGTGACCAATGTAGTCACTATAGAATTAGAAAATGGAGGAGGTACTTTAACCGTCGACCTCTCGGAACTTGAACAGGACCTGGATCTGACAGGGAATACCCTGAGTCTAACGGGTGATGCGTCTACGGTGGATTTATCACCCTATTTAGACAATACAGACGGTCAGAATTTGTCGGATGGAGGAAAATCGGGCAATGATCAGACGGTAAATATATCGGGAGGGACGGGCATCACTTTTTCCGTCGCTGATGCCGATAGCAGTACGTCCAATGAGATCCAAACGATTGATGTCAGTTCTCATACTTCTGCAGGAATTAATCTGAGCTTACTCAATGATGGAGAAGCTACCAAGGTTATCCCGGTACTTTCTACGAATGGTTCGAATGACCTGGCCTATAATGGTGATGGAATTTTTCTTGATGTCAGTGCTTTGGATAGTAGTATGTATAAGCACAATGGCTCATTGACTTCCTCCCGAACGGTTACGATGAATGGTAATAATTTGACTTTCGATGGAACTCAGGATGTAGTTATTCAGTCGGATGGGGAGGTAGGAATTGGAACGACCAGCCCAGGTGCCCGTCTTGATGTTGACCATGGATCAGTAAAGTTTTCGGATTACGGGATAGGGACTTACCTGGATACTTTGGCTGCAGTTGATAGCGCTATCTTTCATCTTGCCGTTACGACAAGTGGTGATATTGTAGAGACGAATACGGTTAAATCTTCGAAAATATTTTATCCACCTGCTATAGTCATAGATGTAAGTGCTGTCGTTTCCGGTCAATCAATCGATTTGTACCAGGAATATTTGGATCGTTTCGGTGCTCCCTTATTGGCCAGTCCATCAGCACCATCTACGATTCCTACTTATCAAAGAAATGAGCTGTACTACTATGTAACCGATTTGGACACAGCTGTTTTTGATAATTACAGTGTGGATGACAACGGCAACTTTAACTATGACGTCATCAGCGTACCGACCAATAATTGCACATTTATTAATGTAGTATTCGTGATCAAATAAATGGATTGAAGAGCAGGTAAAGTATTGATGTCGAGACGAGAAATACATATCATATGTCTGATTTTCTCCTGTTTGTATCAATTACAAAAGGCAAGTAGCCAATCTGCATCATTTGGAAACACATTTATCCACAATATGGGCGAGAGCGTAATTTTTGGCGTACATGATTTTGACATGGGTAGCAATGGAATACTTCCCGGCATTATAGGTACGGAGAGGACGAATGATCTGGCCCAATACGGTGTGTTGGGATTTTCAGACGTTTCCGGTGGCTGGACGGGTATTGGTGATGACAGTTATGTAGATGGTTATGTGAAGATTTATGGCGATGATCCTTTTGTCTTTCCTGTAGGGGATAACGGAAAATTCAGACCAGTGGCGATTAGTGGTGCAGACGGTACTACTGTAGCCTACTACAAAGTAGATCCCGAGCTCGCTACGACAAGTGATTTGTTTGGAGGAAGGTATGGGGCATTACCCTTCGGTGGTCCTTTTCCGCGAAGCAGTAAGAGTAATCTTGTGGTCCATGTGAGTGACCTGGAATATTGGGACATAGATGGTTCCGAACCCACAAAAATCACCTTGACATGGGACATATTTAGTGAGATCGATCGCATATCGGATAACAATCTGGACAAATTATCCATCATTGCCTGGGATGGTACCGAATGGGTGGTCATTCCATCGGATATAGACTTTCTTCACCTGAACAATACACGGAGTTCACCAATCTTCAATGCCGGTTTGAGCAATTTTGTCAAAGGTTCGATCACCACTTTGTCTGAGATCGTACCGGACGATTACCTGGCATTCACTTTTGGTGCCGTGGCTTCCGGAACCATAGGAGATTTTGTATGGGAAGATATGAACAGGGATGGAATACAGGACTTAGGCGAACCCGGCCTTGAAGGGATTAAAGTAGAGCTTTACGTCCACCTCACCGACAGTTTGTATATGACAACATTTACTGCTGCCAATGGACGCTACATTCTCTCAGGGCTCCCTGCCGATACTTATTACCTTCAGTTCTATCCACCTGATGGATATGCACCGACACTTCCGTTTCAAGGAGCGTCATCAAAGAATAGTGATCTGACATTTCAGTCCACGGTAGCACCGTTCATTCTTGCGGAAAATGAAAAGAAATTTGATATCGATGGTGGCTACTATCGCACAGGTCTGATCGGAGACCTCGTCTGGCTTGACGAAAACCGGGACGGAATCCAGGATCCTGATGAAATGGGAATGGACGGGGTCCGGGTTGAATTATATCGGGCAGGAGAGTCTGAACTGCTCGCTTCTACGATTACCAACAGCGATGGAATATATAATTTTACCAACGTGCCTCCGGACGAATATTATGTAAAAATCATACCTCCTCTGTATCTTGGAATCGGTCCGTTAAATGCCACTTTAAATGACTCTATTGATAGTGATATCAACCCTTTTACCGGTAATTCTGAGGTTATTTCATTGGTAAGTGGGGAGATTCATACGATGACTGATGCTGCATTATCCGAACCGTGTCTGTATGTCTCAAGTTTAGATGTTGAGCCGCCGACTTGTGGAGGAATTGATGGTAGTATCCATGTTATTGTTGATGGCGTCGGGCAGTCCTTCCGGTACGAATGGAGTACAGGGGATACAACGTCTTTTGTTGAGAATATTGATTCGGGCTTTTATTCCGTACTGGTCAAAGATGAGACCAGTTGTAGCCAAGCATTGGAAGTATACGTCGATTATGATGAACCATGTGCTCTCGTCTGCGCCGATATAAATGCCCGGGTATTTCTGGAAGGGCCGTTCAATTATGATGAACTCAAAATGGAAAGCCATTTGAACAGACTGGGTTATCTCCCGGGACAGAGACCTACTACATTCCTGGGAAAATATAGCCCGGCAGGACACCCTTATAATGATGAGCCATGGTTTATGGGAACATCGGAAGGACAGACTTTTGAGTCGGGCAGCGTTTTGGAAAATAATAATTACTATGATGAGGATGTAGTTGATTGGGTATTGGTAAGTTTAAGAGAAAGAGAAGACGTAGAGTATGAGGTTTGTTCACGCGCAGGATTATTACATGAGGATGGCACGATATCATTTGTTGATGACAATTGTTGTTTGATCAATCCGGATAAGGATTATTACATCGTTATCGAACATCGCAATCACTTAGTAGTCATGACTCCTACACCTCAACCTGTAATGGATCATATGATATCCTTTGATTTCACAAGTAATGACTCGTATAAGAGATTAATTGGATATACTCAAAAAGAAATTACTCGCGGAGTGTTTGCCATGTTTGCGGCAAATGGTGACCAATATCTGTCCGGCGAATCCGCTGTTGATATCAACGTGAATGATCACAGTGAATGGTTAAAGCAAAATGGAGAACACAGTAGCTACTATCGACATGATTTTGATATGAATGGGGATGCAAATGTTGTAGACAAAGGATTGTATTTAAAAAATATAGGAATATTCTCAGATGTACCTAAGGGTGACTGATGAGCAAGATTTTTTAGTTGTTATGCTGTAGAGGGGTCGTAATGAAAGTTACGCCCCTTTTTTAAAATGAAAAGAGTATGTATGAAGGTTGATGAATCGGCGTTATACAAAGAAGAGTTTTCTGAAGGGCCATGAAGATCAATTATTTAGCACTACTATTTTTTCTCATATCCTGGATGACGGCAAGTACCATATTTGCCCAAAGAGGTGCGCCTAGTTTCAACAGACCGGGTGGATTCGATACGCAACAAGCCCCCGGAAGTGATACATTGGAAAGACCTCCTCTCGAAATCAAGGTCTATAGCACGGCTACTTTTTTACCAGTGGATCACGACCTGGATTCTACTCTGGATTATGTTCATCTGGTGGAAACTTATTATCGCTCCGACCTTATTGGTCTGAACTTAGGATCTGAAAACAGCGCTTTATTTCCAATCCTCTTCAACGTAAGGCCTGAGCCCATACCCTTTGGTCATAATGTCTATCATTCTTTGTTTCATGAGACTGCTCGCGACGTTATTCACGAAACAAATCGCCCCTATTGGGATATGCATTTTGGGCAGGGAATGATCATTGGTTCTTCCGACTTTCATACCCGGTTTAATCGTTCATTTGCAAGAAATATCAGTTTTAATTTTGATTATGCTTCCCTGAATGATAATGGCTGGAGGACGAATCAATCCAATAATTTTCGAAGGCTCAATATCAAATTCGCCCAAAGAAGTAAAGGGGGGAACAGGATGACATATATCCAGTACGACAGACCCAGGATCGAAGAATCGGTGCGCTTCGACCCATTGGACGAAACTGGAAGTAGTCTATTGATTACAAATGTCAGACGGAATTTCAAAATTGGCAATTCCATATCCGTACGCGATACCTCATCTCATCTTGAAAAGCTTCGAATTGTGAGCACGTTGGATCTCTACAAGACTGAATTTGTTTCGTCCAGTGAAAGCGCCGGATCCGGTCAGAATCTATTGCTCTTGGATTTAGGTGGTAATTCACTGTCTTACAATCACAGTTTGTCAGGGACTGTTTTAGATAATAAGGTTTACTTTCCGGGAGAGCGATCGACGTTGAGTCTTGGGATTAACCTCGGGCTCCTGTCGGAAAGACAGGACACAATCATTGACAACTCTTATACACAGGGTGTGGTCAGTGCTTCATATGAAAAACAGATGTCGGAGTCCACCAGGCTTGGAATAAACGCTGAATTCGGATTACTGGATGCCTCGGGATTTATTCATTCCAATTTTTCATTTTCTTTTTTCAGACACGATGGGCTCAGTCTCTCTCTGGGAGGCCGATACTTGAAGACCCTGCCTGCGTTGGCCCATACGCAGTTGTATATCAATAATACCAGATATCAGGAATCTGATTGGTCGAATGTAACCGAACAGGCAATCATCCTGGATGGTGCCTACAGTCCGTGGAATCTCGATTTGAGTCTAGGGATTAAACGCTTCAATAATCTAGTCCTGGTCGGATCCAGAGGCCTATTCCAACAATTCGATGGTTGGAGCAATAACTCTTTCGCCCAGGCAAAATACAAATTGAAAATCGGTCCTTTTCCAACTGAGCATACTGTATTATACCAATCGGTACCATCGGAGTTGTTAGGACTTCCTGATCTTTATTATCGCGGGAATGTTTACTGGGAATTCATGATTTTCCGAAAGAGGCTAAAAGCGAGAATAGGAGCAGATATATTCTATTTGCCCACTTTCGATACACCTGAATTTTTTCCTATAACAGGAGAATTTACAAATTATGCCACCAATAAGAACGAACAAGACATCGTGATCGTAAATCCATATTTGTCCGCCCAGGTTCAGAAATTTTTCTTTTTTGTGAAAGGAGTCAACCTGACCAGGCAATTATATCCTACCTCAATCAATCTCGTTTCTAACTTTCCGCTTTATGATTATCGGATACGATTTGGTGTCAAGTGGATATTATTGGATTGATCTGTTGGTCAACGCAGGGCATCAGCATTCATCCCCATCATGGAAAATCCTCCGTCGTGAAATAGATTTTGCATGGTTACCATTCTCGTAAGATCGCTGAATAGGGTGACACAATAGTCAGCACAGGATTGAGCATCAGCATTGCCCAGAGGAGAAACTTTATCCGCATAATCATAAAATGAATCAAATCCCTTAACCCCGCTCCCAGCAGTAGTCATGGTCGGTGATTGTGATACCGTATTGACTCTTACATGATTCTTTTGTCCAAAGTGAAATCCAAAACTCCGAGCAAAAGATTCAAGTAAAGCCTTGGACTCAGCCATTTCATTGTACTCCGGAAACGTCCTTTGCGAGGCCATATAAGAAAGTGCTACGATCGAGCCCCAATCATTCATTACGTCTTGATTATATGCCACCTGCATGATTTTATGAAAGGATATCGCCGAAATATCGAAGGTCTTTTTCATCCATTCGTGATTGACATTTGTGTATTCCTTACCTTTTCTGACATTCAATGACATTCCTATCGAATGAAGAATAAAATCGATTTTCCCACACAGATGTTTTATGGATTCTTCATATAGATTGGTTATATCTTCCAATGAAGTAGCATCTGCAGGAATGACAATAGTATTGAGTTTTTCTGCCAGTTCATTGATCTTTCCAAATCTCAACGCTACCGGTGCATTCGTCAATGTCAGTTGAGCACCTTGTTGATGACATTTTTCGGCCACAGCCCACGCTATAGACTTGTCATCCAGTGCTCCAAAGATGATTCCTCTTTTTCCTTTTAATAAATCGTTTGACATATTCAATTTTTAATTTTTTAGGATTCCGGTTTCATTTGGGGAAAGAACAGTACATCCTGGATGCTTTCGGAATTGGTCAAAATCATCGCAAGCCGATCCATACCGATACCAACTCCAGCCGTAGGGGGCATACCGTATTCGAGTGCTCTAATGTAATCCTCATCCATCATCATGGTCTCATCATCTCCGCGCTGTCCGAGCTGCATCTGGGCCTCAAATCTCATACGCTGATCAATAGGATCATTCAGTTCGGAGAATGCATTAGCGATCTCTTTTCCATTGCAAATGGCCTCAAATCTTTCCACCAGGCCCGGTTTATCCCGGTGTTTTTTAGCGAGAGGAGACATTTCCAGCGGATAGTCCGTAATAAATGTTGGCTGTATGAGCTGGGTTTCACACTTTTCGCCAAATATTTCATCAATGATCTTACCTTTTCCCATGGTGGGGTCCAGGACTACTTCTAATTCCCTGGCTACCTTTCGCAAATCTGCTTCATCCATTCCGGAAATATCGATGCCTGTGATCTCCTCTATCAATCCATACATCGTGTATCGCTTCCAGGGCCTTTTAAAATCAATATCATGTTCACCTACCCTGACCAGAGTGGAACCTGTGACATCGATTGCCGCCTTTTCGATCATCTCTTCTACAGTACCCATCATCCAACTGTAATCCTTATATGCGACGTATAACTCGATCTGAGTGAATTCAGGATTGTGAAATCTGCTCATCCCTTCATTTCTGAAGTCCTTTGAGAACTCATATACACCTTCAAACCCTCCAACGATCAGTCTCTTCAGATATAATTCATTCGCTATACGCAGATAGAGGGTCATATCCAGCGTATTGTGATGAGTCTTGAAAGGCCTGGCAAGTGCACCTCCATACAAGGGTTGGAGTATGGGTGTTTCGACTTCCAGATAACCTTTGTGATTAAGATAAGAACGAATGCTGTCATACATCTTAGTTCTTTTGATAAAAGCCTCCTTGACGCCCGGATTGACAATAAGATCGGCGTACCTCTGCCTGTATCTGAATTCAGGATCGGTAACGGCATCGTGAATTTTGCCTTCAGCATCGGTTTTTACTATGGGAAGGGGTTTCAATGATTTACTCAGTAATCTCAATTCTGTCACATGGATTGTGATTTCCCCGGTCTGCGTGGTAAATACATGGCCACGAACACCTATGATATCTCCTATATCCAATAGTTTTTTGAAGATGGTATTGTACAGCGTCTTGTCTTCACCCGGGCAAATCTCGTCACGATTGACATAGATTTGTATCCTCCCTGATGTATCCTGTAATTCTGCAAAAGAGGCTTTTCCCATGATTCGTTTCATCATGAGTCTACCTGCGGCCCTAACATTCTGATAGTCAGACTTTTGTGCTTCGGAGAAATTCCGCTTTATATCTGATGTGTAATGAGATATTTCATATTCATCGCTGGGATAGGGATCGATTTCCAACTCCCGAATTTTTTCGAGGTTTTGTCTTCTGATTAGCTCTTGTTCGCTTAATGCCATGTTCCTTTTGATCTCTATTGACCGTCAAAATTAGCAGAATATTGGAAACAGATGATGGAACACGAATTGAGAAGGATCTTGCAGCTTTTTCTAAAATTTGTCAGATACTTTACAAAATGGGGCGTAGGAAATGAGGGGGCATATATGAGAGATCATGTCTATATGACTGAAGCATGATCTCAAAAACAATGAAACAATTATTTCACCTAGCCCTATTATGGGCTTTATCCAGCAATCTGGCATTTTCCCAGGTGCCCGTAGACGAGATTGACTGGACAACCCAATCCGGAACATCTGGTTCTACAATCAATGGAGTCCTTTGGTCGGCAACGGGAACAGATCAGGACGGTACCGGGAATTTTGGCGTTGTAGGAGACAAATTTGTCTTTGAAGACACGGAAGGTTCGCAGGTATGTCCTTGCGGAACCGGGGATACCGATCCTTGTGGAAGCAATGATAACGTCATTCTTATCGATCCAATTCCGATCATTAACTATTGTCAGACGACAGTGTCATTTGATATCTCCATACAGGGTAATGTGAAGTGCGGTGACCTCGACGACCAGGATCCGGCCGATGTGGCAGTTGCCTCTTGTCTCTCTGATACCGATCCCAAATGGGGAGGAACCGACGCCCTTGAAGTGACAATAATGACTATTGAAACCGGTGAAATAAGAACGATAAGAATTTGTGGATCATCCTCGTCAACAGGTTCTCTTTCTGTGAGCGAGACTTTCGATGTAGGTCAGTTGGGAACGGCCCTGATGATCACCATTATAGGAGGTACTCAGCAGGGAGGTTCATACGAAATAGGAAAAATTACAGTAGAGGGTCTACCAAGACAAAATACTTCTATCAACCTGGAATTAGGTGGTAAGCCCGCTAACAACCAGGTCTGTGTCGGACAGGGATTCTTCGAAATCAATACCGGAATAGCAGACGCTAATTCGCAATACATCTGGGCGTATCCTGATGGTACAACTGAATCGGGCACGCTCGCTTCGGGTCATGATGTCCTGGTCGTAGATAATATAGCACCCGCTAATAGTGGAACTTATCGCGTGACGGTCATCGATCAGAATTTGTGTGAATTGACCGATCAGATTTCAGTAACGGTGCTGTCGAGTGATAATCCCAATTGTCAGAGCAGGGCACAGTTTGGGTCGATTGAAGCAATCGAATGCTCCTTCGATACATTGCCCCTTACGGATGACAATGGTATAACCGGTATCTGGTCACCCGGTCATATACTTTCCGACCATGTCGGCCAGGCATTAAATTTTACGTTCTTACCTGATGACCCCAGTGTGGCTTCGGAAACATTGTTTATTACCGTGGAGGATGAGACCTTATTGAATTCATTCGGATCACAACCTCCATTGGCTCCTATATTTTGTAATGACACAGATGAAACTCACGATTTTCTCGAGATCTTTCAACTTCAATATGATCAATACCGACTGGAGGTTCAAGGGGACATCTACTTATTTGATTTCATTCCTCCCGGATCAAATGCCTTTGTAGAGGACTTTGCCACCCAGTTTAGAAATATCAGTGTAAAAGGAGTTCCGCCACAAGAAAACCTGAGATTTAGTATTACAGGTTATTCTAATTGTGGGGCCGAACCGATTACAAAGGAATTTTTTATCAATATTGTAGGCCCCTTCGATCCGATCGAGATAGATACCACCTTGTGTGTCGGCGATTATATTGATTGGGGAGGATATAAATTTTTCCAGGATACGACCATTTTTGGCGATGATGCCTGTGATACCATGGTCAGTGTTAAGATTCATCCTATACAACCGGTCACTACCGTTCGTACAGAAGGAATATCAGCCGGATGTGGAGAGGGTATCTACTATTATGGAAGAGTCATTGACGGGGCCTTTAGGGGGTTTGTCAAAGCTCCACTAGCAGGTCCACCACCATTCGGACCCGATTTTGATACGGTGTTTACAGAGTCCGTACTCGGTACATATGCTCTGCCTTTTCCTGCCAGCAATGGATGTGACAGTCTGCAACGGATCAGTTTTTCCATAGGAAATTCTTCGGTCACAAGGATGGCATTTGATCTATGTTCTAACCAGGACACAACAATAATGGTCGGAAGTAGCTATATCCGGGTGGATGCCAGGGAACCATATTGGCACATACCCACTGGTGGGTGTAGTTTTCTCGAAATTGATGCCAATATTCTACCAGCCATGGCGGATACACTTCCGAGTGATACATTGTGCGCGTCAGAGATAAGAACAGTTGAAGTAGCACCGGGCGACTTTAGGGATTTTGACAACACCCTGACCTACCCATACACCGTTGATTTGGAAGTAGGTTCCAATGGATGTCCCGCAACTTTTACTGTGGATTTCACATTTATCGAACCAACCAGAGGAACTGAATTTGTCCGGTTATGTCCGGGAGAGATTTATAATTTAGGTGGAACTACATTCACTCAAGCCACTATTGATCAGGAGGTTACATTAGTTGGAGTTGCTTCAACCGGTTGTGATAGTATCGTTAGTGTGACAGTAGAAATGATTACACCGGATAATATAACGATCAACGAGACCATCTGCCAGGAAGACAATTATATTGTCGAAGGAGTAGTATTTGATATAGATAATGATGCCGGAATTGTGCGTGTTCCATCATCAAAAGGGTGCGACAGCATCGTTTACGATGTTACATTGGACTTCTATGCCGTTTCCGATATCATCATTGATCCTAAAATCTGCCCCGGTGATGTAATCAATCTTCCTGAATATAATGCAGTCATAGATGATCAGAATCTCACTCAGGATTTGACCACGATCAACGACGATGGTTGTATCCAGAATGTTTTGATCCGCGCCTCAATGGATGACCCGATCATGGAAGAATTTGATGTGTTTATCTGTCCAGGCGAAGTCTATAATTTTGGAGGAATAGACAGGACCGTTTCGGGTGATTATTTAGGGACATTTGGCGCATCTAACGGTTGCGACAGTGTGGTAACTGTACATCTTACAGTCCGGGATGAAATACCGACAACAGATGACGGGGTGATTACTGAATGTGCCGGTCTGCCCGTGGTCTATCTCGGTACATCCTATCCCAATGCAGGACAGTATTTTGATACATTGACTTCAGTGAATGGATGTGACAGTGTGGTCGCATTTGAAGTTGCCTTTGACCCAATTCCAAAAGAAAACATCGGTGTCATGAAAACATGTCCTGATGGTGGCACTGTGACAGTTCTTGGCAAAACATACGACCAGGAAGGGATCTATGAGGATACCCTTGTAGCAGTTTCCGGATGTGACAGCATCATCACCTTCGAGGTGGATTACTATGACATTCCTAACGTAGATATCGGAACGTTGACCACGTGTTCGTTTGTCCCACTGGAATTTTTGGGAAATACATATGATACGGAAGGGCGCTACGCAGAAACGCTCCAGGGTGCCAATGGATGTGATAGTATCGTAACATTCACTGTGAGTTTCAACCCGATCCCAACAATGGATTTAGGTATAATCAATACTTGTCCGGATGAGGCTGTCAATATGTTTGGAAATGAATATTCTGATGAAGGCATATACGAGGCGACTATTCAGGATGACTCTGGTTGTGACAGCACAATATCATTCGAAGTAAAATTCTATGAAATCCCGGTTACAGATCTTGGTACATTTACCTCATGTCCTGAGATTCCTGTTGAAGTCCTCGGTCAAACTTATAACCAGGCAGGTGATTTCAATGAAGTCCTCCGGGGATCCAATGGTTGTGATAGTATCGTGAGTTTTTCAGTTGTCTATGAAGCCAAGGAGATTCCTGTTGTCGAAGCTTCGGTCTGTCCCGGAGAGCAGTACTTTGTTTTTAATAATGCCTATGCTATTGGAACAGATGAATTCATCACAGAACCAGGGGCTTCGACGGATGGCTGCGACAGCACAGTCCATTTGATCCTGACCATCTTGGAGAATCCTACGAGCAACGAAGAACATACGATCTGTGCCGGAGAAACCGTGACGGTAGGATCTACAGATTTTACTGCCTCGGTAGCCGATGCGGAGGTGCGCTTTCCAAGACCCGGCAGGTGTGACAGTATTGTCATGGTTACGGTCAATGTTTTACCTGAAATTGAAGAAGATCTGGGCATTATTTCCGTATGCAAGGATGAACCGTTAGCTGTTGGAGATACATCGGTAACGGGACCTGGAATTCATAGATTGACATTTGAGGCATCAACGGGTTGTGACAGCATTGTGCAGGTCGAGATCAGTGAATATCCGGAATATGTTGAAAACATGTCGACAACCATGTGTACTGGCGAAACAATGGATTTCAATGGAAAATCCTATGACCAGGAGGGTTTATACCGAGATACAATGCAGACTACGGAGGGATGTGACAGTATCATCATCATCGATGTACAGTTCTTTGCAGAGATTGATACGATCTTTTTACCTACTGAGACCATTTGCAATGGTGGATCCTTCACATTCAACGGGGAAGATTATCAGACGGAAGGAGATCACTTTATCAATCTGCAGTCAACCAACGGTTGCGATAGTATCGTAGTCCTCAGTCTCGAATTCAAATCTGAGGTAGCCAATACAATCCAGGCGGAGACATGTGCAAACCAACCATATAGCTTTGAGGGTCAGACGTTTACATCAACAGGTATGTATCCAATCTTTTACCCCAGGCCGAATCAATGTGATAGTACGGTGATGCTGGACCTGATCGTTCATGACATCTATGACGAAGACTTAGGCACCGTAGAGCTCTGCCCCGGAACATTCCTGGATGTCGGCGGCTTTATCCTCGACCAGGAAGAAACGTATACTGTTCCTTTGGTCTCTCAATTCGGTTGCGACTCCATGGTTACGGTAACGATCGTTTTCACCGATGACATTGAGGTAGATCTTGGAACCGTCACCATATGCCAGGGCGATACCTACACTTTTGGCAATCTTCAAATCACTGAAAGCGGATTGTACACAGATACATCGCTTTCATCATTGGGCTGTGACAGTATAACGACCATAATGGTGGACATGACACCATTGCTATCAATAAACACAGAAGATTTAATTGGATCATGCGAAGGTGGGGCGAATGGGTCCTTTCTAATACAAGGGATTCCAGGCGCCGCACCACCTTTTTCCATTTTCGGAATACCGGGCCATGATCAGATAGAATTACTTCCTTACAGGATATCCGGACTTTCAGAAGGTACATATGATTTTGAGATTGAGGATGCAAATGGATGCATTAGTGAAGGACAGGTGGTGATCACAAATGATCGCGATAATGCACTTACCATCGAATCCGTAGTCATTGATCCTGCAGGTCAGTTTGAATTATCACTGGATTACGAAGGCGAAATCGTAAGTATAAGCTGGGAAGATGTCGAGGGTTTGAGTTGTTATGACTGTCCAAACCCTAAGGTTAATATAGAAGAGACTACAACATTTACGGTCACAATCATTGATGCTGATGGATGCGAAAGCACTGCTTCCATTACATTGGAGGTTGATGAAATTGGAAATATATATTTCCCAAATGTGATTAATCCGAACAGTTCATTGGGTAATCACAGGTTTTTCCCTCAAACCGAAGTTGGCAATAATGCACGTTATGACCTGTCCGTATTTGATCGATGGGGAAATCTCGTCTATCAAAAACTCAATGCCGTAGTCAACGATCCGTCATCCGGATGGAATGGACGATATGAGGACAATCGCATAAATGCAGGAGTTTTTGTATACAGTGTTCGCATGTTTAAGGATAACGGTATTACCAAGATGTTCAAAGGTGACATCACCGTCGTTGAGTAAGACCTAAAATTTACAGAAAGAATCGGGAGAAAGAGCTTCTTTTGCAATGTGTTAAAAGTCGCTTTTTCTCCAACTTATATTTACCTTCTGCCTGAAGGCCATCGCTTCCCAATGATCAAATATGAATTGTTGAGGGATCAACTCGAAAGAGAGGGAACATTGGAATCATCAAATTTTTTCTCTCCCCGGACACTTCAGGACACTTCAATTTTGTTGACCCATACCGAAACATACCTGGACAAGCTAAATCGATTACTCTTGTCCAAAAAGGAAGAGCGCGCCATCGGTTTTCCCGTACGGGAGGATTTGATTCAGCGGGGAAAGCATATAGCGGGCGGGACTTTTGATTGTGCTATCAATGCATTGGAGCATGGAATATCAATGAATATTGCAGGAGGCACACATCATTCATTTGCAGATAGAGGTGAAGGATTTTGTGTATTCAATGATGTTGCCATTGCCTCCAATTTGTTACTTGCACATGAACATGTAAAACAAATTTTGGTAATCGACCTGGATGTGCATCAGGGCAATGGAACAGCAAAAATATTTGAAGAAGAGCCGCAGGTTTTTTCATTGAGTTTTCATGGGGCCAAAAATTATCCGCTGAGAAAAGAACAGTCGGATTTAGATGTTGAATTTGCTGATGGCACCCGGGATGCCGAGTATTTGGGTCGACTCAGAAATATCCTTCCGGGAATTATAGAAACCGTTCAACCGGACATCGCTTTTTATATTTCCGGTGTGGATATCTTGGAATCAGATCAGTTGGGGCGACTGAGCATTTCTAAGCAGGGATGCTTGCACAGAGATCAATTCGTTCTTCAGCAGTGCAAGAGAAATAATATTCCACTGGTTGTGGTCATGGGAGGGGGGTATTCCAAAAGGATAAGTGAGATCGTCGAAGCTCATGCAAATACTTTTCGTGTGGCCCAAGAGCTGTATTTTTGATTTTTGACCGATCCAAATATTTCATAATTGAAAGATCCTACAGAGCAGCCTAAATACGCTGAAGTATTGCTACCATTGGCTATTCCCAAGCTGTATACCTACTCCATACCCGTGGATTTTTGGGATGAGGTGATCTTTGGGATTCGTGTTGAGGTCCCGCTGAGAAATAAATTGTATTCGGGCATTGTTATCAAAGTTCATTCTGAGCCACCTCAGGGTAAGACCAGGCTGATTCTTTCTATTTTGGATCAAGAGCCAATCATCAAACCACAACACTTTGAACTTTGGGCCTGGATTGCCGGATACTACTGTGCTCATCTCGGGGCGGTAATGAATGTTGCGCTCCCATCCGGTTTGAAATTATCCAGTGAAACAAAATTTGTATTCAACAAACGGCTGGATATCGATGCATTGGGACTTTCAAATGATGAGTTTTTGGTCAGTGAAGCCTTGAGTATTCAAAATGAATTGACCATCGATATTGTACAGGACATTTTGAATAAAAAAACGGTATATCCTGTTATTCGCGGTTTGATGGAAAAGAGATTGCTGATTATCAAGGAGGAGTTGCGGCAAAGGTATAAGCCAAAGCAAGAAGATTATTTTTCTATCGCTTCTCCTTACAACGATGACTTTGATCGTGCCCTGGAAGTAGTCTCCCGTTCAGAAAAACAGACTCGTGCCCTTTTATCAATCGTGACACTTTCTATGAACAAAAGGCCGGTTTCCCGGAAGATGATTTACGAACATGCAGAGGTTAATGGTACCGTTTTGAAAGCTCTTTTGAAGAAAGGATTAGTCACGATGGAACGCAAGGATGTCAGCAGATTGGACACAATCTCAAATGGTGATGACCTCAGTCCAGCTCCATTGTCAACTGACCAGGAAGTTGCGTTAAAAAACATAAATGGAGGCTTTGCTGAGGATAAAGTTTGCTTGCTGGAGGGAGTTACCGGCAGTGGCAAGACCAGGATTTATATTGAACTTATTTCAAAAACAATCCAGGAGGGAGGACAAGCACTTTTATTGCTTCCTGAAATTGCCTTGACCACACAGATTGTCAGTCGTTTGGAGGCCACCCTGGGGCATCCATTATTGGAATATCACAGCAAGATCAATGATCAGAGACGGGTAGAGATCTGGAAGGCTGCTTTAGTCAGCAATCAACTTTTCATTGGTGCCCGATCAGCCATATTTCTTCCTTTTTCAAATTTGAAATTGGTCATTGTCGATGAAGAGCATGATCCTTCCTACAAGCAACAACGGCCCAATCCGAAATACCAGGCCAGGGATTGTGCCATCATGCTGGGAAGGATGCACGATGCAAATGTTCTGCTGGGATCAGCCACTCCATCGCTTGAGTCCATTGCAAATGCACAATCAAAAAAGTATCATTATGTGCCCCTAAAGACCAGATTTGGAACTTCTGAATTACCTGAAATTGAAATTGTCGACCTCAAAATAAGCTATAAGAAAGGCATGGTCCGTGAGGGTTTGTCATTGCGGCTCATGGAGGCAATCAGGGAAACTGTAGAGAACAAGGAACAAGTTATTCTTTTCAAAAACCGACGCGGTTATGCCCCGATCTTAAGATGCAGCTTTTGCGCCTGGACCTCTGAATGTCCAAATTGTGATGTGACACTGACCTACCATAGGGCAATCAATGAATTAAGGTGTCATTATTGCGGATTTCGACAAAAGAAAAATGAGGACTGTCCCAATTGCGGCAGATCTGAACTCGATTTGCTGGGAATCGGGACTCAAAAGATCGAAGAATTCCTGAGAGAACAATTTCCAGATTATAAGATTCAGAGATTTGACTACGATACGACACGCACCAAGGCGAATCAGGAAAAAATATTACACGATTTTCAGAACAGGAGAATAGACATTCTGGTAGGTACGCAAATGATCACCAAAGGATTTGATTTTGATCATATTTCTTTAGTTGGTATCATCAGTGCCGATGGATTGCTGTCATTTCCCGATTTCAGATCAGCCGAAAGAACATTTCAATTACTGGTCCAGGTGTCGGGTAGGGCAGGACGCAGGGAAAGACCGGGTCGTGTGATCATCCAGGCTTTTCATACGGGCCATCCTGTACTGAAGGACGTCCTGGAAAACAATAGTGTCCATTTTTACGGCAGGGAACTCGCTGAACGCCAGGAGTATATCTTTCCTCCGGTCTTTAATCTCATTGCTATATGGACCATTCATCAGGATTTTAAACAGGTCAAGAATACCGCACTGAGATTGTCGGAAGTGCTGTATATAAAACTGGGAAGCAGAGTTCAGGGACCTGTAGATCCACCTGTCTTAAGGATCAGAAACCAATATCACCAGGTCATCTATATCAGATTTGAAAAAGATGCAGGAGTAGCCAAAAGAATAAAAGGCATGATCACTTCGGCAATCGCTAAAATCAGGAGTGACAAGGAGTACAGACGGGTCAGGATTTCTGTAGACGTGGATCCGTATTGAAGGCTATGGGTCGTCGAACAATGATTCCAAGATTCGATTAGTGGCACCAGTATATTTTTTCATCATTTTATCAATGTCATCCTGATCCGAAGAATCTGAAGATTGAGATTTCACATCCCATACGTATTGGAGCAATTCTTCCGGATCCTTCACTATGCTCAATAGCTTATGTTGTACGAGCTCCTGGCTTAAATAAAAATTGCCGCATTTCGGACCGCAACATGTACGCCGACCTTGTAAAATCGATTCCAGGGTATTGTGCACGCCTGGACCAAATCCTCCCCCTATAAAAACTACTTCGGCAAGTTGATAACAATATTTCAAAATACCTGTACGGTCCAGAATGACAAGGGATTCATCATTGAAGTTTTTAAAATTAGAAAGGAAAATGGCTTTGGGAAGCTGATTCTTCAGCTCGTTGGATCGGTTCATATCATGCGGTGCTATGACTATTTTCCAATGATCCTCAGTTAACCTGTCGAGAGTCGGCAGGATGATTTCTTCGTCACTTCTGTGTGTGCTTCCAAATATGATCAGTGGTCCGTTTTGCCGAAATGACCTGATCTCTTCAGGAACACGGGCACGATCCAGGGAATCCTGTTGAATGGAATCAACACGTGGGTCACCAGCGAGAATACACTTCTGAGTCAGACCTGATAAGAATGCATATGATTGCTGATCAATACAAAAAATGGTCCTGGCTTGTGCTATAAAATATTGAAATGACAAATACCCGATTTTCTTAAAAAGTGAAGATTTGGTATGTGCTCCGATGAAGTGGTACGGAATTTCATGTTTGATGAGATATTCCAGGAATACGGGCCAGACAGCCAGGGTAGCAATGAATACTTCATCAATGCGGTGGGATTTAAAAAATTGATTGACATGCGCCGGGGTATCAAAAGGAGAAAGTCCGGGGCGAATAAAATCCGGTGCGGAGGATTGAAAATACGAATAACCAGAAGGCGAGAAAAAGATTAACTCAATTATGGCTTTCGGGTATTTCTCGTGGACCTTGAACAGGAATAATTTGATCATTTCATATTCTCCTGCTGAAGGAGCAAAAAAAAGAAAGTGCATTTCTCCACCCACTTTTTTATCCTCAACCGGTGTAAATTCTGTAGATCTTGCTTCTGTCCAATTTCGGTACCTGGATTTTCCGGGAAAGAGGGTAAGTAAGGAGATCAGGACAGGGCTGATGACGGGATAAATCTTCGTCCATAAAGCTTTGGATAGCGATGTCATAATATAAACATATTGTAAAAAAACCTAAAGCGTTTATATTTACATCAAGATTTAATCATATATGACCAATCTGACCAGGGGTTTGCTTTCCGGCCGAAGTGTGTTGCGCTTGAGGTGGTTGTTCATCTGTATGACTTTTATGGTGATCAACCTCCAGGGGGTCGGGCAAATTGCCACCTACGAAGAGCAGCTTCAGTTTGAGATCAACAGAAGAGGTATCAGCGAAGAAGAATTTCGGGAGTTGCTTTTGGATGCCGGTGTAGATCCTGATGCTTTGGATCAGCTGGATGCGTCAGAATTACTTAAGGTCAAAGAATTGATTGAAGATTTTGAAAGAGAACGGTTTTTCAGACAACGAAACTTAAGCGGTGCCGATACCAGCGATGTAGATGAAGCACTCATTTCAGAGGATTCGATCGAGATTTTAACCCCGGATACTTTGCCTATTGAAGAAGACTCCCTTTCAGAAGTCATCTTCGGCCATCAATTCTTTGATTCCGAACAATTATCACTTATTCCTTCCAGCCTGGGTTTTGATCCGCCCGAAACGTATGTACTGGGAGTGGGTGATGCCATCTCCGTATCGATTTTTGGGTCTGCAAGGGTGGAGGATTCTCACGTCATTCAACAAGATGGTTCAGTCAGAATATTGGAAGGTAATGTGAAGGTCACACTTGCAGGACTGGAGGTACAGGATGCGCGAATAAAATTGGAAAGAGCTTATCGTCGGGAATACCGGTTTTCACCAAATCAATTCAGCATGTATGTCAATGCGGTAAGAACCATAAGAATAAGCGTATCCGGGGAGGTGGGAACTCCGGGAGATTACACGATTTCAGCACTCAATGGTATCCCCAATGTGCTGGCAGCAGCAGGAGGATTAACCGGGAACGGCACGGTGCGAAACATACAATTGATCAAAAGAAGCGGTAAAGCGGTCAATTTTGATCTTTATGAATTCTTGAATCACCCAGATCCGTCAAAGAGCTTCAATCTGGAAAATGGTGATTATATCCTGGTGCGGGCTGCCTACAAAGTCGTTAGTATCTCGGGAGCTGTGAACCGTCCTCATTTCTATGAACTGAAGGATTCAGAAGGTCTTTTTGAATTGATTGAATTTGCAGGAGGACTTGCCGGCAATGCAAACCTGGGGTCAATAACCGTTAATAGATTTGAAGGAGATAGAAGGGTGGTAAAGGATGTAGCCTATGCGGAAAGAGTAAAATCCAACCGGGACTTTGATCTTATTCATGGAGATGAAGTGCTGATCAGGCATATAGATGAGGTACTGGAAAATTTCGTGTCTGTAACGGGGGAAGTTAGGAATCAGGGAAATTACGAGTTCGTTGAAGGATTGACCTTGAAGGATGTCCTTTTATTGGCGGGGGTCAAGCCAAGTACAAAGATGGACTTTGCTCTACTTCGGCGAATCAGTTCTGACGGCTCTGTCAACATCTTTAATGTTTCGCCTGAAGATGCTTTAAATGATATAGGCCAATCGGCCCTGTTCTTAATGGAAGACCAGGACGAATTGATCATCTGGCCAAAGGAAAGATTTATTGATAATAAGTATATCAAAATAGCGGGTGCCGTGCGTGTCCCTGAACAATTTGAATTTGATGAAGCAGGATCCTTGAGAGCGTTTGATTTGATCAATCTCGCCGGAGGTCTGCGTTCGGATGCGGCAGCTTTTGCCTTCATTCATCGCCTGGATCCTCTAAATCCCAATGAAAAAAAGTACATCAAACTGGATATCAACAGGATGCTTGCAGATCCCAATTCTGCGGACAATGTTTTCCTGGAGCCGTACGATTCCCTTTATGTCCATTCAAAAAATGAGTTTAATGAAAACCTCTATATCCGGGTTTCAGGTGCCGTCAATAATCCCGGGTCTTTTATCTACGGTGATGGAATGACCATAAAGGATGCAATTTTGCTTGCTGGTGGTTTCAAGAGGTCGTCATCCACGAATGCCATCGAAGTGTCCAGAGTGGTATTCGAAGACAACGAATCCACGAAAACCACGATCCACAAAATTGCATTGGATCGTCGACAACTCAATGCAAAGGGAGACAATGACTTTGTCCTAGAACCCTATGACAACGTATTTGTACGACATGTTCCACAGTTTGAGTTACAGCAAAATGTGGTGATAGAGGGCGAAGTAGTTTTTCCAGGAGAATATAGTTTGATTAAGGATAATGAAACGGTTTTTGATATTATCAAGCGAGCCGGTGGCTTGACGCAGGAGGCATTTCCGGGCGCGGCTAAATTATTTCGCTCCAAAGACAGCACCGGTTTTATTGTCATGAGATTGGATGATGCTCTTATTGATCAAGCGAGCCGGTATAATTATACGTTGATGCATGGTGACACGATTACTATTCCGACCAATTATAATTATGTGAAGATTTTTGGTGCCACACAATATCTGACACAAAATGAAGAAACCCAGTTGACCGTTCCATTTCATGAAGGCAAGGATGCTCTTTTCTACATTGACAACTATGGCGGAGGATTTGCTGATGATGCCCGTACGGATAAGGTCCTGGTAAAATATCCTAATGGAGAGATCAAGACTTCCAAGAAGAGATTTCTCTTTGGCAAAAAATATCCTGAGGTTTTGCCCGGATCAGAAATTAGGGTTTGGACAATCCAAAAAAATCTTCGGAATGTTCAGGACAAAGAAGAAGTCAACTGGACGCGTGTTCTCGGTGACAGTGTGGCGCAGGCTATGTCCATTCTGACCTTGATCCTCCTGATACAAAGATTGGATTGAAGACGTAAATCGCGTACCATATTTTATATGGCACTCTTGCTATTATTCCAATGATGATGTGCAAAAAGAGCAATATGATAAATTTATACATGTCAACTTGGTATAATATCATTATTTTGTTATATTTGAAATAATGATGATAGCAACCATCAGTACAATGTTCTTTGACACGATTTTGACTACCTAACGCAGATAAAATATTAGTATATTATAGTTTCCTTCCTATCAGCCAATTCAATCACTTTTATCAGCGCACATTCAAAAGAGTAATGAGAGCATCTGTAATGATCTTTATTGTTCACTCTTAAATTTTTGTATGGAACCACCATACTCGATATTGGTGAGATGCAGCTATACATCTTGCCCATATCAGCCAAACAGATTGGAAGTTGCCTCGTTATTAATCAGGATGCAATAAGGCCTGCCCGGCATGAGCACAACAAGAAATTGAAATACATAAATACCGGGGAGATCTGATAAATTTTCATGTGGATCAAAACTTCACAATTTGTGTATTTAGAAACCGCGCAAGGCACTTTCTTTGGGCGGTTTCTTTTTTTTGATCTTATCAAGATCCTCCTTTTTTATCCATTTGCGTAGCGAGCAGTACCATGCCATTGACTTACGTACGAAAGAGTTTGTTTCAAGCGACCCGGCCACCAGGAGTCATCTAGTCGTTTCTTCAAAGTCATACAGAAGTTGTCCGATTGTGTTAAACTTGCAATTATGAAAAAATGGTTGCTTCGCATTTTCTTTGTCCTGATCGTTATCGCACTTGCGATCATCATAACCGGAGCTCTTTACATCAGTAATCAATCACCTGATTACAATGAACAATTGACATTCAGCGAGCTCTCCGAACCTGTCCACGTCTACTACGATGAATATGCTATTCCGCATATCTATGCCAACGAAATTTCCGATGCCTACCTGGCCTTCGGTTACATTCATGCAAAAGATCGTCTTTGGCAGATGGAGTTGCTACGCCGCATTGCCCCGGGGAGACTTTCTGAGATATTTGGCACCAGGATGATCGAAACTGATAAATTTTTCAGAATCCTTGGTATTCATGACCAATCTATCCGTGAAGCCAACGATTTTTATCAACGTTCCGAAGGTGATTTGCGTCGATTGGTAGAATCCTATATCAAAGGAGTGAATCTGTTCATGGAAAATGGAAACCGACCAGTAGAGTATCGCATACTGGGAGTGGATGTAGAGCCATTCAGCCTTACGGACATATATAATATTATGGGGTATATGAGCTTTAGTTTTTCCGTTGCGCATAAGACCGAACCTATTGCAGATTTTATATTTCAACAACTTGGGACTGAATACCTTAATGAGCTCGACCTGCACATCGACAGCACTACCACCTTGATTCGAAGCGATATTGGCGCAGATTATTCTAAACTATCTATGCACGTGGAGGATATCAAGTCAGAACTTCCGGTGCCGGAATTGATTGGTAGTAATAGTTGGGTGATCGGACCGGAGAAATCCCGGACTGGGAGTGTTCTGTTTGCCAATGATCCACACATTGGTTATTCTCAACCATCTGTTTGGTATGAGGCACACATCATCGCACCGGGGTATGAAGTTTACGGTAATCACATCGCCGGTTTTCCAATTGCTCAAATCGGTCATAACAGACATCATGCCATTGGCCTGACCATGTTTGAAAATGATGATGTTGACTACTACCGTGAAACCATTAACCCGGAAAATCCTGACGAATATTGGTTCGATGGAAGCTGGAGAGCAATAGAAGTCAAATCTTCGAAGATCGCAGTGAAGGATGAGGCCCCAGTGGCTTTCGACATAAGATCTACCCATCACGGTCCGATCATTTCGGATGTAGTCAAGCATCTGGATGCCTCAGAGGCTATCTCGATGTACTGGGTGTATAAGAAGCTTCCACTTCGTCTTTTGGAAGCTTCCTACCAGATCATAACGGGAAATACCATCGAAGAAGTAAGGAAAGGAGCTTCGATGATTCACGCTCCCGGGCTCAATGTTATGTACGGAGATACTGAGGGAAATATAGCGTGGTGGGCGTCTGCCAGATTACCGATCAGACCTGCACATGTAAATTCCAAATTAATTCTCGATGGCAGTTCAGGTGAAGATGAGATCACTGAATATTACTCTTTTGACCTGAACCCACAGGCGATTAACCCTTCTTCCGGTTTTGTGTACAGTGCGAATAATCAATCGGTGGGAACAACGGGCATTCGATATCCGGGATATTATCTGCCGGAGGATCGCGCCAGAAGAATTGTACAGCTGTTGAGCGAAAAGAACGATTGGACTATTGATGATGTTAAACAGATGCAGTTGGACGTAGTTTCAAATAACGTTGTCGAGGTGGTGAGTTCGATAAAATCTGCACTGGCAACGGAAGATCTTTCACCCCTGGCACGAAGGGGATTGGACATTCTCAGCGAATGGAATGGTTCATATGATTTACAACAGGTAGCTCCCACGATTTATACAAAAATAATCTTTCATATCATGTCAGGCATGATGGAGGATGAATTGAAGGAAAGATGGAAAACGTTTAATGGTACCTTCCTGATGAAACGTTCAATTCAGCCAATGATTGCGAATGCCGATTCTCCGTGGTGGGACAATACAGACACGGAAGATGTGGAAAGGAGAAGTCAAATAATTTCAAGTGCTTTGGAAACAACTATGAACGAGATTGTGGACCAATTGGGAGATGCAACGGACAATTGGCAATGGGCTGAAGTTCATACCCTGGAAAGTAAACACACATTCGATGCAGTCCCATTTTTAAAGAATTACTTCAACGTGGGTCCTTTCCCGATATCCGGTTCAAGTGAGGTAATCAACAATACGCAATTCACAACCAGTGCAGATGGCACTTACGAAGTGGGAGGAGGTCCCTCTTGCAGACGTGCCATTGAAATGACCAAACTGGAGTCGGAGTCGTGGAACATCTTACCGACAGGACAGTCCGGCAATGTATTTAGCCCTCATTACAAGGATCAGGTCGAAATGTATGTGAACGGGCAGTTCCGTCGTCAATTGATGAATCAACAGGAAATATTTGAGAATCATAAATACCACACACAACTTCGACCAACTGATTAGTGTGCGTTTCATGATGGTCTCATTCTTCTCCCCTGTAAATCGAAGGAAATATTCCAACAGAATTCGTATCAATCGAAAATACTGACCCACTTAATGGATATTGCGTCAATTGATGCTCGTCTAGACCTGTGCGTGCGGTAGTAACGAATAGTGTCGTTTTTTCTCCTTCGCCAAAAGTACAAGAGGTCACCCTTGGCGCAGGAAGGGTAATCTTTGTGATCAGTTGACCAGTCACAGGATGCCATTTGGCGATACAGGCTCCGTCCCAATGGGCAATCCATAACATGCCGTCTTCGTCAATGGTCATACCGTCCGGAAAACCCATTTCAGGAGGTATAACAAATTTGTCAGTCAACTTTCCCATCTCCCCGGAACCCGGATGATATTCAAATGTGAAAACACTCCTGGTCGGTGAATCTATGTAATACATTTTACCCAGTTCGGTATTCCATGCAAGGCCATTGGAAATGCTGACCGCATCAAGCATTTTGGTAAGTTCTCCGGATGCATCCAACCGATAAAGCGCTCCCTGGTAGGGTTTTTGATCCAAATCCATTGTGCCGCACCAAACAGACCCGTCAGGAGCGCATTTTCCATCATTAAACCGGTTATTCGGTTTATCCAATTCTGGTCGGTGCAAAGGTTGGAGTTCTTGATTCCCCCGGTTCCATCTGTATATACCATCGGCAAGACCGACAATGTAGTCATCCTGAGAAGAGAGAGCAGCAAATCCGATTTTTTGGTCGAATTCAAAAATTTCGGCTGTATCTTGATCTGTACCCAGAAATGAAAGCTGGCATTTATCAATATCCACCCAAAGCAATTCAGATTTTCGAAAATCCCAAATGGGCCCCTCACCAAGCATACAATGGGAGCGGTGATAAAGCTGTGCTTGCATAAAAGACATGACGCGGTATTCAGATGTGCCGTAAAAATAATGTTGCCGGGATCATTCACCCAATACCTCAACTGGTTAAATCAGGATGAGAATAATTAGACATTGAATAATCATGGCATAATTCATATTATAGAAATTTATCATGTATATTTACATTATATACCCGGATTTGATGCCAAAGCTATTTGTTCTCGATACATCCGTTCTACTTTTTGATCATAGCGCCACCTCAAATTTCGAAGACAATGACATTGCCATACCGATAACGGTGCTTGAGGAACTGGATAATTTTAAGATTGGAAATGCAACGAAGAATTTTGAAGCCCGTAGTGTGATCAGAATTCTCGATAAATTATCGGAAGGCCGTGAAATTAGGGACTGGATCAGCCTGGGTCCGGGAAAAGGTCGATTAAAGATCATAATGCATTCCGAAGTGCATGATCAAAATGCAATCGATATTTATGGCTCTGACAAAAACGATCATAAAATCATAAATGCGGCCATTTATTTGCAGCAACGCGAGCCTGCGACAAGTGTAATATTGGTTACCAAGGATATCAACTTAAGAATCAAGGCGAAAGCTTTGGGTCTTCAGGCTGAAGACTACATGACTGGAAAAGTAAAGGATGTCGACGATATCACCGAGTCTTCTTCTTCGTCCTTATCCGATCTCAATGCCGATATTATTCAGAGATTATACCAGGAAAAGAAAATTGAAGAAAATGGAATCTTACAGGAACTCAAATCTGCGAATGGTTACTACGTCCTGAATAATTGCTCGCAATCTGCCTTGGCCAGGTACAATGATTCTGAAAATGCGATAGAGCTCGTAGAAAAAAAATTGGCCTATGGCATCAAACCCAAGAATGCGGAGCAAACTTTCGCTCTCGATGCATTGCTCAACGCTGATATCAAATTAGTGGCATTGCAAGGAGTAGCAGGCACTGGAAAAACACTGTTGGCGTTAGCCGCAGCTTTGGAACAAAAAAACAAATTTGATCAAATCATCCTCTCAAGACCTGTAGTTCCTCTCAGCAACAGGGATATTGGATATTTACCCGGAGCGGCAGAAGAAAAGATCTCACCATATATGCAGCCTTTATGGGACAATCTGAAATTTATTAAATCCCAATACAAGGAAAATGCGCGAAAAAAGAAATGGATTGAAGAATTGCAGGAGAACGGGGATCTCTCCATTACCGCCCTCACATTTATAAGAGGTAGAAGTTTGTCCAATGCCATGTTTATCATCGATGAAGCTCAGAATCTCACTCCACATGAGATAAAAACGATAATAACGCGAGCCGGTGAAGGCACTAAAATTGTATTTACAGGGGATATCCATCAAATCGATACTCCATACCTGGATGAAACGAGCAACGGACTTTCTTACATCATCGATAAGCTAAAGGGTAACAGGCTCTTTGCGCATGTGAAACTAGAAAAAGGAGAGCGCTCTGAGTTGGCTAATTTGGCCAATAAACTGTTGTGATCTTCAGATTGAGCTATCGTTTCGAACATCCTCTTCTCATCGTAGCAATTTATATTTCTTCCTCAAGTAATTGCGGACATTAAATTCTCTGTTACTTTCTCCTTTGGCTGATTCAATATTAGTTCCTAAAAGACATTTTCCTTTTTGACCTCTTGCACACCGTGGTTTACCAAAAGTTAATTCTTCGGTAACGATTACTCAACAATGACTCTATATATTACATTTTATTTTAATATGATAGATGAGAAAAGTTGAAGTAGTCGTTGTTTCCGATCTACATTTAGGAACTTATGGCTCTCATGCAGGAGAGTTTGTTGATTATTTTTCAAGCATTGATCCTGAAATCATTGTTTTGAATGGGGATATTATGGATATCTGGCAGTTCAAAAAGAGCTACTTTCCTCCTGATCACTGGGAAGCGTTGAAGTGTCTGATGAATAAAGCCGCCTCGGGTTCGACAGTTTATTATCTCACCGGCAATCATGACGATGCACTTCGTCGATTTAGTGAAATCACCCTTGGCAATTTTCATCTCTTAGACAAATTGGTCTTGACACTGAACGATAAGAAACATTGGTTTTTTCATGGGGATGTATTCGATGCTTCCGTGCATCACTCGCAATGGATAGCGAAGCTTGGCGGAAAGACCTACGACTGGTTGATACGGCTCAATCGGTTTATAAATATCATCAGGTCAAAATTTAATTTATCTCCGGTGTCTTTTTCAAAAAAGATTAAATCAAACATTAAAAAAGCCGTCCAGTTCATTGATGATTTTGAACATACCGCAATTGACCTTGCGTTTCAATCTGGCTACGACTATGTGGTTTGTGGCCATATCCATCAGCCAAAAATCAATTTGATCCGGAGAGGACAGCAAAGTCTCACGTACATGAATTCAGGAGACTGGGTCGAGCATCTGACCGCCCTGGAGTATGACCAGGATCAATGGCGACTCTATGATCATCTTCAGCAATTTGTTCAGGACACCGCTCGTCAATTCAATACTTCGTCATCAACAGAAGGTTAATTTTATCAGAAAGAAAAAGGCAAGGGTACTGCCCATGATCGGGGATATCCTTCATTTGTTCTTAAGAAAGTCTACATTTGCGCCTTCTTACTGTGACATATGAAGAATATTCGTAATGTGGCAATTATAGCTCATGTTGATCATGGAAAAACCACCTTGGTCGATAAGATCATTCACTATTGTGAAAGTGGATCTGAGAAAATTCCGGAAAGAGATCTCATCCTGGACAACAATGATCTTGAGCGTGAACGAGGGATTACCATTTTTGCAAAGAACATCAGTGTCACCTACGAAGGCGTTAAGATCAACCTGATAGATACGCCAGGTCACGCAGACTTCGGAGGTGAAGTAGAGAGAGTATTGAACATGGCGGATGGTGTCTTGCTACTTGTCGATGCATTTGAAGGGCCTATGCCTCAAACCCGGTATGTCACTCAAAAGGCAATCGAGTTGGGATTAAAACCGATTGTTGTCGTGAATAAGGTAGATAAAGAAAATTGTCGTCCTTCTGAAGTGCAGGAAGATATCTTCGAATTAATGTTCAATCTTGATGCCTCGGAAGAACAGCTGGACTTCATCACGGTTTTTGGATCTTCCAAACACAACTGGATGGGCCCCGATTGGCATCAGCCAACTCCCGATATCAGTTTCCTGCTGGATACGATCATTGAACACATTGATCCACCAATGGACAATCCCGGATCTGTGCAAATGCAAATCACGACCATTGACTATAGTTCATACGTTGGACGCATTGCAATAGGAAGGGTGCACAGGGGGAATTTGAATGTTTCTACACCTATGCACCTGGTCGATCGTCATGGATCCGGCAAGAAGGTCACTCTAAAGGAATTATTTGTGTTTAGTGGATTAGGCAGGACTAAGGTAGACCAGGTTGAAAACGGAGATCTCTGTGCTGTGACCGGACTGGAATCATTTGAGATTGGAGATACCCTGTGTCCTGAAGATTGCATTGAAGCGCTTCCTGCTATTCCGATAGACGAGCCTACCATGAGCATGTTATTTACCATCAATAACAGTCCCTTTTTCGGAAAGGCGGGTAAATATGTAACATCAAGGCATCTTAAGGAGCGACTCGAAAAAGAAATGGAAAAGAATCTGGCATTACGGGTTGAAAGCACGAAATCACCGGATGTATTCAATGTCTTTGGACGAGGAATTATGCATTTATCTGTCCTGGTCGAAACGATGCGCAGGGAAGGGTATGAATTACAACTTGGCAAACCGAGAGTCATTATTAAGGAAATAGATGGTGTTGATCATGAGCCTATTGAGACCTTATTTATCGATCTGCCTGAATCGGTCAGTGGGAAGGTTATTGAAGCTGTTACGCAAAGGAAAGGAGAGCTCAAGGTGATGATTCCCAAGGGAGATTTGACCCATCTCGAATTCCAGATCCCATCCCGCGGATTGATCGGGCTAACGACTACATTGATGAATCTTACGGCCGGTGAAGCAATTATTGCACACCGGTTTTTATGTTATGAACCCTGGAAGGGAAAAATCGAAGATCGAAATAAGGGCGCAATGATTGCCATGGAGACTGGGACCACGATTGCATATGCACTGGATAAGCTGCAGGACCGCGGAAAGTTTTTTGTGCCACCGGGCACAGAGATTTATGAGGGACAGGTCGTTGGTGAAAACAGTAGGGACAACGACCTGGTCGTGAATGTGACCAAGACCAAAAAGTTGACCAATATGCGTGCATCCGGCTCCGATGATAAGGTGAAGCTTGCTCCCCCTACCTTATTATCCCTTGAGGAATGCATGGAGTACATCAAAGAAGACGAATACGTAGAAGTCACACCAAAACACATTCGTCTGAGGAAGATCCTACTTAAGGAGCATGAAAGAAAAAGGGCGTCTAATGCCAAGCTAGGTTTATAGCAGTGAGACGGCTCGCAGTGGCGGCTTCCATAATCGGCTTAGCATAAGGATGAGGTGTCATCTCCTTGTGGAATCTCGCAGAAAATCCAAGTTGGAAAAAACATCCAAAATCGACTAAAATCGAACACGGGTTGGATAAGTGGCGAAAAAGTTTAATTATAAGTTGGGTGACGACTTAAAGCAAGGTGACGACTTAAAGCAAGGTGACAGCTTAAAGTAAGATGACGACTTAAAGCAAGGTGATGGCTTGAAGTAAGGTGATGGTTTATACCAATTTAGCTAATTGTTGCCGCATATAATGCTTTGTTATAATGGTGATTGGAGCAGATGGACATGATCGTTTCTGTGCTCATTGATCGGACCA
>JANQHF010000068.1 GCA_028282725.1 Saprospiraceae bacterium | reverse complement strand
ATGTTAAACAAAATGACAAGACAGGTGTAATATATCGACACATAAAACACCTCCTTTTGCAAAAATAGTCTTAAATATATTTAACTGACACTTATTGTTTTGTATATGTTGACTCAACAGTCGTTTCCTTAGTTTTCGTTTTTCCAGTTGTTTCTTCAGCTTTTGTTGTGGTCGTAGTATCTGTGACGATTTCTTTTGTCGTTACTGTTTTACTTGCAGGAGCTGCCGGTGTCTGCTTATCTAAATCCTTTTGTATATGCGATGTACTCAGGACCAGTTGATAAAAAGCATCCCGAGCGTGCTCTTTATTTGGCACCCAATAATACATTATAGACTTTGAGTTTACTTCATCAGCTTCCTGGACACGTTTACGCCATTTAAACGCCTGACCATCTTCAGGCTTCACAGAACTTGCCTCAAAATATCTGTTTGGGTGACGAACAAAATCTAAATAACAGCCATATACATACCCAGCAGATTCGTGATTTACAGGAGACGCTGCAAGACTCAACTTATTGTGTATCTTTACTTTACCGTTTACGACCCATCCATCTTTATCTAACGCGATGATATCCGGGTCTCCTCCGCCAACTACGCCTATACTCTCATTGTCATCATCCCCAAATTGACCTCCAATTTCGGTATCTGTTGCTGAATCTCCGGCAAAACCGGAATAATTCAGATGAAGTACAACATCACCATTGTATGCTCGGATAAGATTATCCATAACCTGTTCTTCATATAGTAAAATGACCTGTTCTCTCAACTCTCTGTGGTCATAAGCAAGGCGGTTCGCAGTACAGCCACAGCCTATGATGATAAGCATGAATATACATCCAAAGCTGATATTTTTGACTAGACTATCTTGTTTCACAATCGATACCTTTCGCAAATTTTATCTTCTTGTTTATTCTTTTTGATCTTCTTGAGAATCCTTATTGTACCCCGAGAATATTTGCCAATGTAATGTGAATGGAGTCCCTCCGCTTAAACGCTCATACTCCTTTGCGTCCAAGGCACTTACCACTTTCCGAATAAGCAGATACATTACAAAACTCAAAAGATAAATGGCTAATCCAAGACACAAGGCAATTGTGGCGACTCTGGTAAACATAGACCAGTCCTCTAATCCCAATATTTTCGTGATAATAAGACGTATCCATTGAGGACAGAATCCCTTTAAATAGTCAAGGAAAGGCTCACCAATATGGTCTTGTAGCCAGTCTATATGCCCCATACCGGAAAGGTAAAGATACAGTAATGGTAAAAACCATACAAAAAATACAATTGGACCGATCTTCCAAGGATACTTCTTCAGAGAACGCAATGTGAACAGTTTCTGCTTGCCAATCACAAGTACTTTTTTGATTCGTTCTCTTCGATGCAATGCTGACTTCTGGGGATGTTTCTTTTCATATAAAAATAAGGGTGGGCAAGTCGTCTGCTGTAAATCAGTTTCTTTACTGATATATTCCTTTAATTTTGTACAATGCTTGATTATTTGAGCATTCATAAGTGTATAGCCATGATACATAAGTGATTCCCGCTCAATCAGGCTGAATTGGTCCAGATCGGTTCGAATACGCCCCAAAGCCTGAATAAATTCAGAAGATACCCGTGGAGTATTAGAACGGTCCTTTAGATTCAAAAAAAGATGAGCAAATGCAAATTCTCTCGCATTTTTATCAACTTCCCTCCATCCCTTCAATATATTGATAATTTTCTCACGAACCTGAAACTGCAGGATTGACATCGTCCTGCTTATAACGGCAACCACATGATCCTTTATTGAATGGATAACCTCCATCTGCCCCGATGCATCACTGACTAAAATTATATCAGGCTGCTCCTCAAGCATGATCTCAACCCCCTGATTATCACTCACACCACCATCAACCAGCTTATCGCCCTTGACCGGCACAGGCGGAAACAGTCCGGGAACACATGAAGATGCTCCAACAATACGAGACAGCTTGTATGTATTTTTATTAACTTTGCCGAATTCACTAAAACGAGAAACCGGCACTCTCGAAAATGGGACTTTACTGCCATCCAAAAGAGAGGTTGTGTTTAAAATTAATTTGGGGCCGAAGACAAATGATGTATCATTTATTTTTCGCTGTGTAACACTGGGTAATTGATCGATAGAATTATTACGATAAAACCATTTATCGTATTCTGCCTGCATCAGGTCACTACGAGAGCAAACCGGCCAAAGACTTTTCAGCCATCTGAGTGGGTGATAGAAAGGCGAGAAGATCAGAGCTCGACATCTTAAGTTATGATCTAACGCTTTAAAGAAATCTTCGGCAATCTGTTCAAAAATCTCAAGCCGGATTTGATCAATATCTTTTTTGTTATCTGCCAAATCTGACAGATTCTCTCTGAGCCGCCTCTCCATTTCAATGACATAATAGGCTGCAATGATTGAGCCGCCGGATACTGCAGAGATAACAGAGATGTTTTTCATCAGCCCCAACTCTTCCAACCGCCGGATAACTCCTAAGTGGAAAATTGAAGCTCGGAAACCACCTCCCGACAGAGTCAATCCGATCTTTGAATCTGTTTTAAAAGCACGCATTCCATAATCATTCTGTTGCATCATAAATCCTCCTACAAAATCAATACAATGATTTATTTAGAAGGGGGAAATACGTGAGACAATCGAAGGCAAACAGCCTCCACAGAGAAAATCTCTGTCTCCCTCGTCTTCAGTAGTTCTTCTGCCAAGTAGTGTTATTCTAAATCAGGGAAAATCGATTTCAACAAAATTATCGTTTTTTGGTCCCTTTTATTTTTATTTACATTTCGCATGGTCATCTGTCAGTTAATAATTTCCCAAGATTACTTTGGTCGATGATCCAGAGTTATCCCTAATGTCTTGAGTGGTGCTTTCAATATCGTTTCCATAGACTACGAATTCATTGCCGCCATCAAGGTTAACACCATAGTTTTGGTCATGAATGATATTATTCACAACCATGAATTTTTCCTGCCCACCACCGCTACCGATTTTAATACCGGAATTACCATTTCGAAGAATCTCGCAACCATAGACATTTACAGCGTCAATCATTGCTCCGCTGGCAGTTACTATACCGTAATTATCATTATCTTTAATTTCACAGTCATAGATAACTAGCCCTTTAACTGTACTCATTACTTCGATACCTTTATCACAATTATCTAGTGTGCTGCGACCGATCCTTGTTCTGTAAATACCTTTTGAACCACTATTCAGTTTTATCCCAGAGCCAGAGGAGTTCTTCATTGTGCATTCATCAATATTCAGCGAGAAAACACCAGCACTGCTACTGCCCGGCTGCACCAGAACAGGTGTTCCCTGCTTGTCAAATGTCGTTTGTCCAATCTGGATGCCTGCACAGGCGTTAAAATATACACCACAGGACGGTTCGCCAATTGTATTTTTAAAAGTTGAATTCAGTATTTCTCCGCATTCCCCTGCTGATCCCTGATTGATATATACGCCGACACCAGTGTTGTTTAGGGTATTTTCGATGGTCAGATTTGAATATGAGAAGACACCACCTTCTTCATAAATACCATAAGGAGCTCTTATGAGTTTTACATATGTCAGATTTAAGCCTCGTGTAGAACGAATTGCATAATTATTCCAAGAATTATTATGAGCGTGATCAGTGAATGAGATATTCACATTTTCAAGAGTAAACCCATTGCCTGTCACATCTATCACTTTACCTCCAATCCCAACTTTACGCAAGACACATGGAGCTCCTGGCCCTCTGCCCTGAATTCGTACTGCACTTCGGGTAACAGTAATCCAGGCATGATCTTTAATGTCTAATGTCTGCCCATTAGGACAAGTCACCGTTCCTCCCGTAATGGGCAAGGAAGCAATGGCCCGCATAAATGCCGCTGCATAGCAACCGTTATCATTTGAAGCATCATAGTAATCCATCGCATTTAAAACAGTGGGTGTCGCATAAGCTGTATTTGCTACCAAGAATGAAACTATAATATATTTTAACATCTTCATCTTATGTTCTCCTTTTCATTTATTGGCTTTGGCTATAATTTATCGAAATTATCCAGCAATTATTCCAAATTCCCCCAAATAGTTCTGTTATAACCATTGTCCGAATAATTACCGTATTGATTGTTTCGGATAATATTTGCTTTAACGGTATAGTCATGTGATCCGGAATTAATTATAAGCCCCCATCCATTTTTATCCATCCCGGCTCCCTGACCAATGTAATTTCCAGTAATCTCAAAGTTGGTACTATTGCCGTGAACATGTATTCCACAGCCATGTGTATTGGAAGTTACATTATTGCCTTTTATCGTTACATGGTTGACACTGGCTCCCCCCATATCAATGCCATGCCAATAATTATCCATTATTTCACTGCCTTCAATATGAACCCAATCGGTATTTCCGAAAATGGCAATCCCGTTGTTGCAGGAAGTCGCCCAGCTATTTATGAACTGAGCCCCTAAAATACCATTACCGGTACCATGCAAATATAATCCATATCCAGATGAGGTATCGCAAAAGGTGTTGAAAATAGTCAATTGTTCAACTTTACGTCCATGATCTGGTTCGACATGTATACAATTGCCGGCCTTCATCAAATCAGAATTTACAATGTTAACGTAATCTCCGTCTTTAATCAGGATACCATGTTTAGCATCCTGACCGGCAGCATTGTGAATCACCAAACCATGAATATTAAAATAGGACTCACTACTCCAGATACAAATAATTTCCATGTCAGGTTTTGTATTAAAGAATCTACAGTTGGTTAACCATGCCCCCCCTCTGGTCAATTTGATTCCATTGCGTATACGGTGCATGTATACTTGTTCAAAAGCAGTTCTCGCTCCCAAGCTTTCAATGGCATAATCAGTACTGGTGCCATCATAAAGGGTGTCATTTAATGTACACGAAATATTTCTTAATATTACATCATCCGCTGTAATTCTGAATATCTGTGCATTGCCTTCAATCTTTCGAAACAAAGTAGCATTGTCAAGACCTTGCCCCATGATGGTTACTTTTTTATTGATATCTATTACTGTCCTAGTGCTCCACCAGCCCCCGTTGGGTACTTCGATTATAGTCCCCGCAGTTACACTGCTGATAGCTCTTTCGAGTGTAAGTGCGTAATCATCTCCATCGCTTGGCTGATAATAGTCCATCATGTTTACCGCCAGAGATGCTCTAGAACAAAATAGGGCAAAAACAATAGTTAGTACTAGCCTTTGTTTCATGATTTTCTCCTTTCATTGACAACTTAGAAATATTTGAGGTAACCGTCTTTCGCAGAGTACGAGTGCAAGCCACCTCCACCATTACAATAAAGATGCTCTCAAGGCTAAGGTGATTGATAATTTTCTGTCTATTTTTAGTCTTTCTGATACCGGACAATGCCAGTATAAAAATCAACGAAGTCATCTCGAGGGGAGATATACCTAAACTGACAGACTATATTTCACCGGGTTCCGGCGTTTATGGATCTCATCTCACCGACCGCAGTACATATCATCCGGAGTCACATTGTCAATAACTTCATGGTAAGTCATGAAAGGAAATGAAGTAGTATTTGTTGGAGCAAGTTATTATGCAGATGGGACAGTTGTCCCAGATTTATTGACAGAAGAGGAAGCGATCAAGTTCTTGAGGCTGGATGGGGAAGGAGGTCCCAAAGAGCCCAAAGTTACATACTTGATATAGGCTACCTATGTGATGAAAACAAGGATATGTTGCCCTCTTCCTACCTCTCTACGGGGGATTATCCCCTACTCCCCCTATCAATTCTGGCTCCCAATCAGCATACCCCATCTCATCTAAATGCCGTTTTAAGAACTTCTCTGCCTGAGCAGATTGATCTGCATAATGAAATGAGAACAGGCAGGTATAAATCACATCTGCCAGCTTCTTAAGATTATCATTAGAAACTGGCGGATATGCAGGAGCTTCATTGATATTGTCCTGCTCCCAGCGATCCAGCTCTTGCCTTTTTATGATATACGTTACCCAGAAAACCAGTCCACTAATGGGTGCACTAAAAGGTAAATAGGAAATCATAACCACTGGATAAGAATACAAATACCGGTTCGCAAGGATACAGATCATTTGTTGGCTCTCACTAAGGCTTATCATATCGAAAAGTAATGGTTTCACTTTTTAGTTATGGCGATCCACGGCCAGCCCTGGTACTTTGAAAAAATTTTGATATGCTTATGTTCATCATTTTTGCCCCCGGCGAATTCTTAATTATCATAAAATTCATTGTATTAGAATCGTGTAGTCACGTCAATGAAATACGAAGAAATCATAAACATTCTTTAAGTTCTTTAGGCATTTTTGACATAAGCCCTAATAAGTTCACTGATATCGGTCTATAAAATAAATAGACTGTTCGGGACTTAATATTTTCTTAATTCCTATCATGTCAGTCAATACAGCAAATGGGAACTACAATTCAGCAATAGGATAAATATAGTCTTTCGAACTGAGTCAGCTTTTAAGGTGTGGATTATACTATTTCTAGCAACTATCACTCTAAGAATTCCAAGCAAGTTTTCTACGACAGAATAGAACTTTTTATCTACTTCAGGAGCATTCATTCATTGAAGCGCGACTGTTCGTTTCAATATACAAAAATCTTTATCTCATACATATAGAGATAAAGTTCGAACTATCATAAAATAGTTGTAGGGG
>JANQHF010000063.1 GCA_028282725.1 Saprospiraceae bacterium | reverse complement strand
TACAATGGCATGGTCAGGTGAAAAGGTTAAGCTGCAAACGACGATACAAATTTTGCGCATTTTGTGATCCGTAAAATGTGCGCTGTACCTTTCTTTTTTAATTAACGCTGTATCTATAAAAATTGTGGTGCTCTGCACCAGGGGTCGCTTAGATGATTGTATAATGGCATGGTCGGGTGAAAAGGTTGAGCTGCAACGACAATACAAATTTTGCACAGTTTGTGATCCGTAAAATGTACATCTGCACCTATCATTTTAATAAGCAGTGTATCTATAAAAATTGTGGTGCTCTGCACCAGGGGTTGCGTAGATAATTGTACAAGGGCAATGGTCGGGTGAAAAGGTTAAGCTACCAGCGACAATTCTAATTTTGCAGCCCTTCATATTCCGTAGCTTTGAAAGAGAACTTTGGCTGGCTTCAGAATTACCTGATTAATTGCAGCTGCCAAAAGGTGCAGCGCACCGCGAATCTTTGTAGAATAGAATGATCTAATATTTGAGGTACAGCGTACTGAAATCTTATTTCCCTCCTATGCTCTAAAAATATTTCGGCGCTCTGCACCTTCCTTTTTAATTAACGCTGTATCTACAAAAATTGTGGTGCTCTGCACCAGGGGTCGCTTAGATCATTGTACAATGGCAATGGTCAGGTAAATAGGACGAGCAGCATAGGACAATATAAATTTTGCGTAGTGCAAGATCCTTAAAATGAAGATAGATTCGAAGGTGGGACGTAAATGGCTATATTCATACCAGATAAATTGTACATATCAGAAAGGTGCAGCGCACCGAGAATCATTGTAGAAAAGAACGTCTCAATATTTGAGGTACAGCGTACCGAGATCTGATCATTTTTCATCAAATGATTGCTTTCACCACCTCTCCATGCACATCAGTTAACCGGAAGTCCCGCCCCTGGAACCTATAGGTCAGTTTTTCATGATCAAATCCCAGTTGGTGTAATATAGTGGCCTGGAGATCATGGACATGAACACGATCTTCCACTCCGTAAAAACCAATGTCATCAGTCTTTCCATACGAAATACCGGGCTTAATTCCACCCCCTGCCATCCAGATCGTGAATGCCTCCTTATGATGATCCCGACCCACAAATGGTCTGTCTCTGACGACTTCTCCCAAAGTTTCCTGCATTGGAGTACGTCCAAATTCGCCTCCCCATACTACGAGTGTTTCATCCAGGAGACCTCTTTGTTTCAAGTCTTTGATCAAGGCAGTCATCGGTTGATCCACTTCCCGACACCTGTCCTTGAAACCGTGTTGTAGGCCTTCATTGAAAGCGGTACCATGCGAATCCCAACCCCAATGAAACAATTGAATGAATCGAACATCACGTTCTGCAAGTCTACGTGCCAGGAGACAATTGTTTGCAAAGGATTCTTTACCGGGTTCGACACCATAGGCTTGCCGGATGTATTCCGGTTCGTCCTCTATATTCATGGCTTCCGGAACAGACATCTGCATGTTGAAAGCCAATTCATATTGAGCAATCCGTGTCAGAACTTCCGGATCATTCACTTCTTCGTACTCTTTCTGATTGATCTGGTTGATCGTCTCAATGGTTTTTTTGCGCAGCTTGCGATCTAATCCCTTTGGATCGGAAAGATAGAGGACGGGATCTCCCTTTGACCTGCACTGTATACCCTGGTAGACACTGGGCAGGAAACCACTGCCCCATACGCTCTTACCTGCACTGGGCGCACTGGCACCGGATAACAAGACTACGAAACTTGGGAGGTTTTCATTTTCACTGCCCAGGCCATAAGTCACCCAAGAGCCCATACTGGGTCTGCCCAACCTGGGGCTGCCAGAGTGCATCAAGAGCTGTGCCGGTGCATGGTTGAATTCATCGGTATGCATGGCGTGCAAAAAACAAACGTCATCTACAATCTTGCTGAAAAAGGGGAGGCGTTCTGACACCCAGGCACCGCTTTCCCCATGTTGCCTGAATTCGGCCTGAGGACCCAGCATATAGGGTGTACCCCGAATGAAGGCAAATTTCTGACCTTCCAGTAGAGATTCCGGACACGGTTTGCCGTCGAGTTCTTTCAGTTTTGGTTTGTATTGAAACAGCTCCAGCTGCGAGGGTGCTCCTGCCATGTGGAGATAAATGACCCGTTTGGCCTTCGGTGCATGGTGTCGCAAGGTATTTACCAAAGACAGATCATGAGCAATATCATTACCGGGACTTCGACCAAACAGTGAATGCAAGGCCATTGCTCCAAGGCCCGTAGAACAGGTTCTCAGGAAGTGCCGTCTTGTATGATAGGCTGCCTGGCGATGCTGAAGTTCCTGAAATATGCTCATCTTTTAAAATTAATCTATTCTTTCGTTACAAAGGCATCGAGATTAATGATGGCATTGGCAACTACTGCCATTGGACTTTTAAGACCCATATCGGCATACCGGTCGTTTGCAACCGATAGTTCAAGTACATTCCTATCCTGGTATTCCAATTGCGCCTCCCCGTATAATTCCTGCAGGAGTGCCAACCTTTCAGGATCGGGGCTTCTGGACAGGGCTTTTTTATATCCAAATTGAATCCCTTTTGCGATATCAGATTTTCCTTCGCGGCTCATCAAATGTCCTAATGCGTTGGCGGCTTCGACATAAACCGGATCATTCAACATGACAAGAGCCTGCAAGGGGGTATTCGTACGAATCCTTCTTGAAACACAAAGATCACGTCCCTGGACGTCAAATGTCATCTTTGCCGGATAGGGAGAAGTTCTTTTCCAGTACGTATAGAGTCCTCGTCGATATCGATCTTCACCTTCACTCAGTGACCAATGGACTTTGGTAAATTGTGGATATACCAGGTTCCAGGCACTCGGTGGAAGGTGGGGCATGACGCTTGGCCCTTTGATCCTGGAGCTCAGGAGATCGCTGACCGAAAGTGCCTGATCGCGGATCTGCTCTGCACTCAATCTGAATCTTGGTCCTCGTGAAAGCAATCTGTTGTACGGATCTTGATCCCGTTTTACGCTGGACGACCTGGAAGACTGGCGATAGGTAGCAGACAGCAAAATTTCCTTAAGGAATGATTTAATACTCCATTCATGTTCATTTTGAAAGCGCAGTGCGAGGTAATCCAGCAATTCCGGATGTGAAGGAGGCTCCCCTTGTGAACCGAAATCTTCCAATGTCAATACAATGCCATTGCCGAATATTTGTTCCCAAAGTCGGTTCACAATGACCCTGCTTGTTAACGGATGAGCCCCATCAACCAGCCAATGTGCCAGTCCCAAGCGGTTATTCGTGTATTCATCAAATGAATTGGGTAAAGATCCGGGGGTATTCATATGTACCGTGTCCATCGGGGTAAGCCAACTGCCGCGATCAAAGACCCGGGTAGTCCTTTTGAGCTTAAGGGGATTTTCAAATAAAACAGGGCTTTGATCTTTTCGACCTTTTAGAATCGATATGAATTCCTCCCTGAATTTCTGATGATTGCCGTCGAATACCTTGAATGCATTATTTGGAAGAATCCAGAAGATGTTACCCACTCCATCCCGATCGGATTTACTGGCAAGCTCACTTTCAAACTCCAGATAAACATCTCTACGGCCCGGAATCCGTTCCAACTGGAATACTTCCAATTTTCTTCCCTTTTCTCCAAGTTTCCAAACTCCAATGACCGGGCCGTTCGAGCTGTCAATCCTTACGATTATTTTACTGTCCGGTTGATAGGAATTGCACTGAACCAGGAATCGCTCGGTATCAAACAAGGGAAAGTCCCTGAATACTGCTATTCCCTTATGTCTCCCTTCCAGGATGTAATCATCACCTATTGTCCCGGTTTTAGAAATGGCTTCGGCATGATAGGACCAGATCTTGGGCTCTGTAATTCTCAACAAATTTTCGATCTCCTCTGCCCAATCTTCATCGTGGTTCTGGCCTTGAGGCTCGATAGACTCAATCCAGTTTTTCAAAGCATTGATCCTTTCTTCCTCCAAAGGGTCATACAGGAAAAGATTAGGTGAATCGTCGCTGATATCCTCATCTCGTGTATTATTAAAGAAATCCATGAAAGCATAATATTCTTCCTGCTTAAATGGATCATATGGATGACCGTGACATTGCGTACAGGAAAAGGACGTCCCGCTCCAGACTTCCCAGGTAGTATTTACGCGATCTATGACGGCGGCATTCCTGTATTCTTCATTTTGAACACCACCTTCACTATTGTTCATCGTATTCCGGTGAAATCCGGTGGCTATATAATTATTGGTTCTGGGATTGGGCAAAAGGTCTCCCGCTATTTGTTCAATTGTGAATTGATCAAAAGGCATATCTGCGTTAAAGGCGTCAATGACCCAGTCGCGATACAACCAAATTTCCCTATGGTTATCTTTTTCATATCCTTTTGAATCAGCATATCGGGCAAGATCCAACCACATGGTGGCCCATCGTTCCCCAAAATGTGGAGAAGCCAATAAAGCGTCAATGATCCCTTCATAGTTGATCTCTGACGGATTTGTCTCCAAGGCCTCTATCAATTCGATGTCCGGAGGCAGTCCAATGATATCCAGGCTGGCTCTTCTCACAAGGGTGTGTACATCTGCCTCCTCATTGGGAGTTAATCCCGATTCATTCAACTTTTGAAGTATAAATGCATCAATATCATTCTTCACCCAGTCAGATAGTACAGCAGGCACCCCAACTTCTACAGGCCTCTGATATGCCCAATGTGTTTCCCATACTGCACCACCCCTGATCCATTTCTTCAGTATATCCACGTCGTACTCAGAAAGAGGTTCTTCATCAAGAGGCATTCTCAACTCGGGATCGTGATGTGTAATTCTTGCAATCATCTCACTTTGGCCGGGTCTACCGGGGATAATGGCGCGCTTTCCTGATTCCGCAGGTCGCAGGGCCAAATCACGGAATAAAAAGCTCAGATCAGCATTTTGTTTGACACCTCCGTGACATTGGACACAATGGGTATTCAGGATGGGCCGGACATGTTTATTAAATGATATGTTTTCATCACCATTGATCGAGACACATGAAGAGTTGTATATCCCGACCAACAAGATGATGAGAATGCCTGAAAAAACTGCAAATTGATATTGCTTGCTCACAATACTGTGGATGACAACTCCTATAAAGATAGTGATTGAAGCTATTTCATTCTATTGGAATAGTCGAATATAGAAGAGAAATCATTGATTTTCTTCCAAGAAGCAGGTCTTTCATAATCCTGTCCTGAGATAAGGACACGGGCATTGGGATATCTTGATTTAACCTGCTCCCAGGTAGTATCTTTCCAAAGAGTCTTGTCCATTTCAAATAGTTGAACCCCTTTTAGCGGACCTGAAACGGCTCTTCCGACCAGAGGCCACCAGAGACTCTCGGTGTCCCTGTCCCAAAGTATAAATCCATCGAGCCCCTCCCATACATTTTTATCAAAATACGTATACCCACTCAATGCGAATGTCAGCACGTGATCCCCATAGGTTCTTTCATAAATAGCACCGAGGTCAGCAAGTATGCAGTAGACTGCCATGATCGGCCTGCCATCCAATTCATCATTGACAACTTCATGACGTGTAAGATCTTTGATGGAATATGCTTTTACTTCTTTTGGCGAAGTGGCAACAAGAAATCGCGCATCATTCTCCCAGATCTCATCTGCTTCCTGGACCGATTGAAATGCCGGTTTTAGAAGAGCAGGAAATCGTTCTCTGCCAATGCCGTAGTGATATTGCGGATCTTTTAATTCTGAGTTGGAAATATCAAAATGATCGGCAGGTTGATCTCCTCCCCACAACATCTTTCGGCCATCGATTTCGAAAATCTTTCCATTTTCAAACGCAAGCGGACGGCTCTTGACAGGAGTGACATCGGCAGAAGAATCATTTGAATGTTCCCCGGCATTCGTCTTACAACCTGCTATGATCAAAAGGCAGAGAAGAATTATTGGGCAGGACAAGATTTTCATAAGATTAAATTTAGCCTTTGGATTGAATCCAATTATCAATTTTTTCTTCTAACAAGACATGACATGAGTACGTAATGATCATAAGAAGAATTATAGAATCTGTCTGATATTCATACAACTATGCAAGATACTTGATATGGACAGGAGTGTCGATTTGCTGGCAGGCAAGTTGAATACATTGCAAATAAATGCGAAGATTTGAATCTTCATGTAAAGATTTTGTGTAATAATCGATTTCAGAAATTCCTATCGCCGCAAACTGGCTGGAAACGCGTTGACTTTTGCTCCTGAATTCTTCTTTTATTATTAAGTGATCATAATTTGGAATCAATTATAAAGGTCGGACAATGCCAATTTGCCAGATAGAATGACAAATTGAATTTTGTTTGTATCGGCTTTTTGTGAGACCAACTTTATTCTCTTACTCCGGTATCTTTCAATAGCCGGTAGTATGCGCGGATCCTTATCTTTTTCCTTAGAACAATATGTGCAAATGGCTTTCACAGGAATTCTATCCATGAATTGTTCATTCCTTCTCTCTCCTTAACCGATTCGTCCCTAGACAGGTGTACCCTTTATCAGGAAAGTACACATCAAATATCGTCTCAATCTCATGATCATTTAACATTTTAATCGTCCACCGTGCCTTTCCTCCCGGGAGAAAGTTTTCAATGCTCTCTGTTTCAAATACAGAAACTTGACTGTTGGACAATGAATCAACATATACATATTGATTGACATAACCTTCAATATTGAATTGTCTGAAAATCCATTGGTCCCTCATCCTGTCATAACTGATAAATCCCCTGTCTTCATGGTATTCTCCTTCAGGATTCGAATCAGTTGGTTCAAATTTCGATTGATTGATGACCTCTATGTATTTGCCGCCAAGAACGTAAGAAAAAGAAGATTCAATTTTGGATTTACCATTTCCAAATCCAACACCTTCGCCATGCCATTGACCGATTAAGGATTGAAAAGGAAAGAAGAACTCATCCTGTGCAAGCAGTGAACCAAGACTTAATAGAAACAGGCAGATCGTCAAACTTGCTTTCATATAATCTCCGGACATTTTCAAATTATAAAAGATCTGCAAAAACTTCTTTACAATAGGCAAGACCTATTTGATGAGCACGAACACCATCCATCGTATGGGGGCTTTCTCGTTCGACACACTGTTCGAGAACGATATAGGGTCGGTTATTTTTCAATTTTAAAAAAGTAACCAATAGTTCATAGTCGATATCTCCCTCTCCAAATGCTTCCGTCCAGATACCATCTTTGGATTGCCTCAGATGTAATTCGACAATGCGATCAACATAGTTTGTCACGATATCAAACAGAGCCACTTGAGAATTTCCTGATCCACGATAAATCCAGTGCGCATCGAGGCAGAGCTTTACATTTTCAGGATCTGTGCCGACCATCATGTGATGAAATTCCCGGGCACTGTTTCGCATTTCCGCATCGTGATTGTGATAAGCCAGGATCATTCCTTTGGATCTCAGTTGTGCTCCCAATTCATTCAATGCCTTGGCCTGTGTTATGATTTGAGCATCAGTTTTATCTATTTTTTCAGTCCAGCTGATTGGTGCAGGATTGGTCACAATGATCCTGGTACCCAGGGTTTGAGCAACAGAGGCGATGTCGACCACATCTGAGATATTCTTTTCTATCTGGTCTTCAATATGCAAGGTAGAGCCAACATAGAAGGAGTGCATTTTCAATTTGTTGTTTTCAAAAGGCTCTTTCATCTCCTCTACATCTGATGCTTTACTGAAACTTGGTTCTAATTCCAAGAATCCCGAAGCGCGGACATCCTCCAAACAAGAATTTATGTTTGCACTCCACGTTCTTCCTTCTCTCTGATAAAAGGTGTGCCAATTGTATTGCTGACAAGCGATATCCACATCCGTTGATCGTGAAGGCATGATTCCGGACTGGTCCATAATAACACCGCTGGCCAAGAGACCACCTGTTTTAATGAAATTGCGTCTGTTTAGCACAAGTTGCGCGTTGTCCGGGTTCAAGGTACAGAAAAGATGCTGACTCATAAATATCGTCTCCCGCAGGGGACGATACGGGATCATAGTGCTCAGAGGGACGATATGGGATTGTACTTTCGAGAGGGACGATATGGCTTCTCTTTAGTAAGGTCTCCTGACGATTCATCATCATATCTCCATGATCATCCTGTCCATACCTCTCAATTCATCTTTGAATAAGGGGATGTCCAACCTGAGTTTTTCATAAAACCGGAATCCCATGGATTCATAAAATTTGATGGCCCTGATATTCGTGTCAATCACACAGAGAAAGAATATTGCCGTATCTCCATTTTTTAAAATTCTGATGACCTCATTCAAAGCACGTCGGCCAATGCCCGATCCCAGATGCTCTCCTAGGATGTACATCTTTTCCAACTCACAAGAAGTTTTTTCCGGGTGTTCATTCAAACGGTTTTTGTAATTTAATGAAACCTACTGGTGTTTCATTGTCGACGATAAAGTAGAAAGCAATAGAATCGCTGCCCAAATCCCTGTTCAGTCTTTCGGTGCCAAATTGATCTTCAAGATATAGTTCAGGTCCTCCTTCTTCCCAGTGGTTGCCGAAATGTTGGGTATAGGCTGTTTCGCATAGACGTTGCAATTCTGACAAGTCCTTTTTTGACGCCCTTTGTATGCTATGCATGCCAGGAGAAATTGGATTCCAATTTATCGTTCGGGTACTGCCTCCATCAGCAATCTCAGAGCACTTCTCAATGATTCACCACCAATAGATGATCCTTTATAATGACCTAATCGTACAACGACCAGGTCATGTGATGGAATGATTATGGTATACTGTCCGCCTGCACCTGCAAAAAATATGACCTCGTTGGGCACGGGCCAACTCCCTGTTCCATTGATCCATGTGAAGTTGCCTCCATAGACCGGTCTTCCATCCGCCTTCCAGGCAGGTGCGACTTGCATCGAATGCTCAAGAAATCCTTCATACAGAATTCTTTCTCCATTGAATACACCGTCATTTAAGACCAGATTTCCCAATCGTGCCCAATCGCGCGCAGTGCCAAATTCATATCCCTGTAGAAGAAAATTTCCAAATGGATCAGTTTCCATGATCATGTTTCGCACCCCGATCTTGTCGAAAATCTCTCTCTGGGGAAAGCTGTGGTAGTCTTGTCCTCGCCCTTCGACTCCAAGACGAACGAGATAATTGGTCAATACAGGATCACAATTCCTGTATCGCCCTACAGTATTTGGTTTCCATTGTTGACCCAAGCCAGCTGCATATTCAAATGAATTGACAGCTCCTGTATAGACATATATATGATCGGCATAACCCAGGTCCGGGTCAAAATCCGGATCCTGTGGAGCCCTGAACCGGATCCCACTGGACATTCTCATAATATCCTGGATCTTGATCTCTTGTCTCGGGTCACTTTCATCCCCATACCACTCCGGAACCGGCGCCGGTTGATCCAGTTTGTATACACCTTGATGGATCAGGACGCCCATCATCATGGCCGTAAGACTCTTACCCATAGACCAGCTTTCCAGGGCAGTATGCATATCGATCTCATCCTTGTATTTCTCACCGATAATTCTTCCTTGATAAGTGATAACAAGGGCTGCGGTCAATCCTCCTGCAGGATTGAAAGCCGCATCAACAGCCTGTGCCACTTTTTCCATATCGAGCTCTTCGGGATAGGGAGCATCGGATAATACATCGCCGATTGGCCATGGTGTAGTCGATGGGTCGGCAAGATTAGACGTAATATTTTGAGGTGTAAATTCTAATTGTTTATCAGTTCCAAGGCATACACAACCCTGGTCTCCCGTATATTGAGCTTTGATTTCCCTGCCATCCGGCAAAGTGACAATGGTTGTCTTATTGGCAACATCAGCAGTCCGTTTCAGGACCTTCAACCTTTCCTCATATGGACTTGTAAAATACCCGATTGCTTCAGCAGCGAAGTCAAGGTCCAAACCAGTAATATAAACGGCCGAACAGAGAATTTTCGCAAATCCACAGGCATGATGTTCATCGGGGTCCCCGGGCGGTGGTGCATATGGAGTATCCAACTCGTAATCAAGACCACGAGCAATGAGTGCCTGTGTGATATCATCACTTTCTGTAATCAGATCATCAGGTAGGTCAGTTTGACAGGCACCAAGGAAAAGAAAAAGTAAAAGACAGTAATTTTTCATTTTGTAGGAATTCTTAAAGTCCACTGGTGTCATTTCAATCTTTCAATTCGGATAACTTTGCATAATTATTTTGGTGCTGGGTATAATGGAGGATATTACCTGATCCGTCTCGGTGAAATTTTATTTCTTCTCCAAGCTCATCATCACTTCGGATTCGGCGAAATGTATCTTCTTCAATGTATTTCAACCTCGACATATTATTGGCAGGATCAGAATTTGGCAGGCGCAACATGACCAATTCATTGTTGAATCGAACAATGACTTCCTCGCTGCCCCAGGGTTGTGCATTATAAAATCCCGTGTATTGCTGAAGATTTAAAGTATCCTCCTTGGTTTCCTTGACTTTGTCAATAAGTCTGATCAATCCCCTGGCATATTTTCCGGTATTGACACTACTGGCATTGAACATAACGACTGAGGCCAACTCTTTTTTGGGAATCATGGCCAATCGGGACTGATAGCCGGGACAAGAACCACTATGTCCGACCATTATATCATTGTTTGATTTATTTACAGAGAAACCCAAACCCCATGAAGTCCTCCAGTTGGGATCTAAAAAGTGTACCCGATGCATTTCCTTTAGGGTTGCCGCCTTTAATATCTCTTGCCCCCCATTTTCCAGCAATCGAAATTGCCATGAAGCAAATGCTGCGAGATCTTCCACTGTAGAGGAATATCCGGCAGCCGGAGCAATACCGTTGCCCTGGAACATATCCATTCTTTCCCTGGTTCGATCTCTCTTGATGGCAGAGTGTCCGACAGATAATTGCTGGCCGTACTTGTCCTCAGGTAAGTAGGTCCTCGTTTGATCCAGGTTCAAAGGAGTCAGAATGTTTTCCCGGACATAGGAATCATAATCCCGGCCGGATACTTCCTCAACGATCAATCCTAAAAGAGTCAAACCGAGATTGCTGTACTGAAAATGTGTGGATGCGGGATAAAGCGTTTCCTGGTTTTTCAATTCATTAATGACACTTTCCTTATCCGGAAATTTAAATTCAGGCCAACTCCAATAGGGATGATTGGACTCTCTCGGAAGTCCGGCTGAATGGGTAAGAAGGGATCGGACGGTTATAGCTTCGCTGTCCTCATGAACCTGGGCAAGGTCATACCAGGGAAGTAGTTCTTCTATCCTGCTTTCAAGATGCAATAATCCTTCATCTCTTAACTGCATGATGGCAATTGCCGTAAACAGCTTCGAAATCGAGCAAATGCTGTAAATCGTATTGGTCTTAGATTCTTTTTGAATCTCAGGATTTGCATATCCAAAAGCACCTTTCCATATGATGTCCTGGTCTTTAACGATAGCAGCGGAAAGACCGGGGTATTGGTTATAGTCCTTTTCGGCATCCAACCAAATTTCTATTAGCTGAATCGCATCACCGTAATCCTTTTTTTCTTCTTGCCCACTGATTGGAGGTAGCATGATGAGCATCATGCAGAAAAGAGCCAAAATTTTGATATTAATACACATACCGAAAATTTAAATAGTGGAAGGTAAGGAAATCCGATATATAGTCCCTACGGGACATATGTGGTGTAGGACTTTGAAAGGTGTGACCGAGATATAGTCCCTATGGGACAGTCCCGGATCTTACGTTTCGATTGAGATTTGTCCCGTAGGGACTATATCGGGGTTACAAAGTCGAACATCCCCCATTTATGTGCCTTTAGGTACATAACTATTCAGGATTCTTGAAAATGTACCTTTCATCGTATTTGACATTCTCCTCTTTTAAGAGAAGAATAATCTCATCTCTAAATTTCTTCTTTCTGTGATGCTCTTCCTGATTTTCAATATACCGTATGACATTTCGTATAGCTGATTTGGAATACGAAAAAGCCGCATATCCCTGCTGCCATCGAAAATATGACGATGTAAGTCTTCGGTTGTTTATCCATTTGGCCGACTGCATTTTTACAAGTTTCATCAAATCCGACAAAGCCTGTTCGGGTCTTAGGCCGATTAAGAGATGAACATGATCTTCTACCCCATTGATAGCTAATACCTTGTGGCCACGATTCTGAATGATTGCTGTCATGTATTTGTATAATTCTCCTTTCCACTCCTTTTTAATTATTGCTCTTCGGAATTTAACCGGAAACACAACATGGATATGAAGTTGAGTGTAAGTATTAGCCATAGTTTTATTTAATAATGACATTTTCCCACAAAAGGTAACCCCTTGGTAAGAGAAAAGTGGCGCTATATAGTCCCTATGGGACATATGTAGTGTAGGACTTTAAAGGGTGTGACCGATATATAGTCCCTATGGGACATATGTGGTGTAGGACTTTGAAGGGTGTGACCGCTATATAGTCCCTAGGGGACAGTCCCGGATTTTACGTTTCGATTGAGATTTGTCCCGTAGGGACTATATCGGGGTTACAAAGTCGAACATCCCCCATTTATGTGCCTTTAGGTACATAACATCCAGAACATCTTGCTGATCAGCAATTCACGGAAAAGATGGTTTTTTATTTTTACAGCAGTGAACAGATTACAGGGAGTTATATCGCAAGTACAAACAGATGGTCATCTGACCATTCTTAAGGTCCAGGTGAAAGATCAAATATTATCATCTATCCTCATCGATTCTCCCGTGACCAATCCGATTTTGAAAATCGGTGCACCTATTGCAGCCATATTTAAAGAGACCGAAGTGATCATCGGTAGGGGAGATGTTTCAAATATTTCGCTCCGCAACAAAATTAAAGGCAGGGTAGATCAAATTGAGAGTGGACAACTCCTTGCCAGGTTGAGTATTCAAACGAACATTGGTGTGATCAATTCCGTAATTACCGCACAAGCCGTAAAGAACCTGAATATTTCAGTTGGAGATGAGGTTTGGGCGATGATCAAGACCAATGAAGTAATGGTTTCCCAATGATTGACTGGTCCCCAATCATATTAACATTCCGATTGGCCACTGTCACGACCATTTTTTTATTCATCCTTTCCATACCCCTGGCCAATTGGTTAGCTCATACATCGTCGAGACTAAAGCCATTCATTGAAACTTTGGTAGCAATGCCCCTTGTACTTCCTCCCACAGTGTTGGGATTTTACTTGTTGATCGCATTTAGCCCAGGAAATTCATTCGGACTGTGGCTGGACGTGACTTTTGGACTTCGTCTGGTATTCTCATTCCAGGGACTTGTGCTGGGATCAATTATTTACAGCCTTCCTTTTATGGTGCACCCGATACAATCCGGGTTGACAAATTTGCCAAAATCACTCAGGGAATCCTCATATGTTCTTGGCAAATCCAGGTTCCAGACACTCATGAAAGTTTTGCTTCCCAATATTAAGCCATCCATTATTACAGGTATCGTTCTATCCTTTGCACACACGATGGGTGAATTTGGCGTCGTCTTAATGATTGGAGGAAATATTCCTGAAGAGACCAGGGTTGCCTCGATTGCGATCTATGACCAGGTTGAATCTTTGAATTATGGAGAAGCGCATGTCTATTCCATCGTGCTCATCCTTATAGCCTTTGCAATACTCCTGTTGATCTATACTTTGAATCGCTCTTACTTTAAAAGATGGTGGGTATGATTCGTATCGAAATAACAAAGCTGTTGAAAGGGGCTCAGGGACCATTTACCTTATCAGCTCAAATGGATGTAAACGAAGGGGGAATAACTGTACTTACCGGTCCGTCAGGAGCTGGCAAAACGTCTGTCCTCAGGATGATTTCAGGCCTCATGAGACCAGATGCCGGAATCATCATGGTGGGAGATGATACGTGGTTCCATTCCGGTCAAAAAATTAATCGCCCGCCTCAAAAACGCGCCATTGGATATGTCTTTCAAGAGTATGCACTTTTTCCAAACATGACTGTGCGGCAAAATTTGAAATTTGCCCTCCAAAAGAGCCAGCAACCGAGTATTATTGATGAAGTCATCGAAATTATGGGACTGGTCCGGTTGCAGGACGAAAAGCCCATGAATCTTTCGGGAGGTCAAAAACAAAGAGTTGCCTTGTCCCGAGCTATTGTTCAAATGCCAAAAGTCTTACTCCTGGATGAACCTTTATCAGCCCTGGACCGGGCAATGAGGATACAATTGCAAGATTATTTGCATGAAATTCAAAGGTCCTATCAAATGTCTGTAATTCTGGTCACACATGACATTTCCGAAATATTCAAACTGGCCAATCACGTCGTCTCAATTCAAAATGGTGTTATTGTAAACGCAGGCACTCCACAGGAGGTTTTTTCAGATCACAATCTCGCCGGCAAATTTCAGTTTACGGGTGAAGTAGTAAAGCTTGAAACCCAGGATTTTCTGATGATCATTACAGTGCTCATCGGAAGTCAAACGATCAGAGTCATTGGCGATCAATCAGAACACAGGGAATTGAAAATTGGTGATCATGTGCTCGTTGCCTCAAAGGCTTTTAATCCGATCATTCGAAAATTATCTTAGAGCAGTCCTGGCACCTCGGAATCCGATATGAGATTTCCTTCGATCCGGATTGGTCCTCAGCCCTTTGAACGGATCTGATGTTCGCGTATGATTCTCATGGACTTTCCAGCATCCTTCTCTTTCTGCAAAGGCATATTCGACATTGACCGGTTGCGGATCTTCATTTGTAGCAAATCCATCATTTGCCAATTGTCCATCGACCTAATTCATAGGCACCGTCAGTAGTATAAACCATTTCCAGCCCATATACCACAAACTCTTTTCGTACAGGATCTTTTATAGTAATTGCTCCAACAAATGCTGCGTTTGATGCACTGGGTGTCGATTTGGCTACTCTAAATGACAAAGTATTGACAGAGATTTTGTTGTATCATTTCATAGGTTCGGAAATATTTTCCTCAGCAATTGCTGATGGACAGTCATACGTTGCGACAGCATCAACAACAGGCCCAAACAATGCAGCCCTCTCTATACTCATTGAGCGTTCGTTGGACGGTGTAAGAATTAACAATACATCCATTGTAACAGCAGTGGATATTGATGCCTCTAACCGTGTCATCCCTGTGGCAGATCAGGTGATTATGTCATTGGATATTGTGGGGCATGCAGTTGTTAACTCGAACCTTACTTCACTAGTCGACGCATTAGGTGCTGCAGAAGGTGATTTGGTAAATGTATTGAGTAGTGATGGTCCATTTACTGTATTTGCCCTGTAAACGATGCATTCACTGTGATTGCCAACGTAGCAGCAACTTTGAACGCCTCCCGGCTTTCCAAGGTATTGACCTACCATGTTTTAAGTGGAGTTGTATTATCCGCGGATTTGACAGATGCCAGGAGTGTATCTACTGTTAATAGTGAGCAATATAACATAGACCTGGGAGGAAGTATGCCAACCGGCACCGATGCTCCGGGTGGATCATTAAATATTGTTTTGACCGATGTACAAGCAAAGAATGGAATTATACCATTTATACTATATAATGCCGTATATAATTTGTATATTGCGAGATGGGTAAATATGCAGTATTAACAATTTCAGAGAGTCAGGTTCAAT
>JANQHF010000078.1 GCA_028282725.1 Saprospiraceae bacterium | reverse complement strand
AATTAAACTTTTTCCCCTCTTTTCCAACCCATGTTCTACTTTGGTTGATTTTGGACGATTGTTTTGATAGGCACTTTCAATTGTTTTCGGTGAGAATCGGCGATCTTATTCGCCAGGGGTCTTTTTACAGAGGGCCAAAATCGAAAATGCTATCGCCGGCATTTGAGCCTCCTTCCGCTTTCATCAAAAGACACTACATTTACGCACTATTTACATGCAAAGGAAATATGACCAGGCCAGATTGGGAAGTAGTTAAGGATTACAGCGATATCACTTATAAAAAATCGAAAGGAGTTGCGCGAATAGCATTTAATCGCCCGGAAGTTCGGAATGCCTTTCGTCCCAAGACCGTAAGTGAATTGCTGGAGGCATTTCACGATGCGCACCAGGACCGGCACATCGGGGTCGTCCTGCTGTCGGGGGAAGGCCCTTCGCCCAAAGATGGCGTGTGGGCGTTTTGCTCAGGTGGAGATCAAAGAGTCCGGGGCAAACGAGGTTATGAAGGCAGTGATGGGATCGGTCGGCTGAATATCCTGGAAGTACAAAGACTCATCAGATTTATGAATAAAGTCGTCATCTGTGTCGTGCCGGGATGGGCCGTTGGAGGGGGACACAGTCTGCACGTGATTTGCGATCTGACGATTGCGAGTAAACAAAATGCCATATTCAAACAGACGGATGCCGACGTGGCAAGTTATGATGCCGGATACGGCTCTGCCTACCTGGCCAAAATGATCGGACAAAAACGCGCCCGTGAGATCTTTTTTCTCGGTCGCAACTACTCCGCACAGGAGGCACACGCCATGGGAATGGTCAATGCTGTAGTAGATCATGAACTTCTTGAAGACACTGCCTTTCAATGGGGACTAGAGATACTGGAAAAAAGCCCTACTGCCATCAAGATGCTCAAATACGCAATGAACCTTGTCGATGACGGCTTGGTGGGACAACAAATCTTTGCGGGAGAAGCAACTCGACTGGGCTATATGACGGATGAAGCTGCTGAAGGTAGAAATGCATTTCTGGAAAAGAGAAAACCGGATTGGAGCAATTTTCCCAAATTTCCGTGATTAACAATAATTACATTTCATAGTTTATTTTCATCATGGGCACATTGCAGGAGACGACTGAGTGGCAGAGATTAAATGCCTGTAAGGACAACAAGACCTGGCGAAAGTGGGGACCCTATGTAGCTGAAAGACAATGGGGTACCGTACGGGAAGACTACAGCCCCAATGGTGACCCATGGCACTTCATATCTCATGATATGGCCAGAAGTAATTCCTACAGATGGGGTGAGGAGGGTATTGCCGGATACTGTGATGCGCGTCAAATTTTGTGTATGGGAGCGGCTTTTTGGAATGGCAAGGATCCCATTATAAAAGAGCGTCTTTTTGGTCTTGCAAACAGCCAGGGGAATCACGGCGAAGATGTCAAGGAGCTCTATTTCCACCTGGAATCTACACCTACTCATTCTTATTCCAAGTTTTTATACAAATACCCTCAGATCCGCTTTCCTTACGATGAACTGGTCAAAAACAATCAAATAGGAAAGAATAAACCCGAATTTGAAATCCTGGACACAAAGGCATTTGATGATTCGAAATATTTCGACTGTTTCATCGAATATGCCAAGAATGATATCGATGATATTCTAATGAAAATCACCGTTCACAACCGCGGACCCGAATCAGCCAAAATTCATCTTCTCCCTCATATCTGGTTCAGGAATTACTGGAAACACAATCCTAAATATGACCGGCCGTCCATGCACAAAGTAGATGATCATATGCTGAAGCTGCATTCGGATCGACTAGGCACCTATTACTACTATCATGACCAGGGAAAGTCTCTATTTTCGGAAAATGAGACCAACAATTCAAGAGTGTACAATGCAAAGAATGACACACCTTATGTGAAAGACGGTATTAATGATTTTATCATATCCAAAAAGAGATCTGTTAATCCCAAAAATGAAGGAAGTAAAGCGGCGATTTGGAAGGTCCTGGAAATTGAAAGTGAGAGCAGCCAGGTATTTAAGGCGAGATTGTCCATTGAAAAGCTAAAAGATCCTTGGGCGAATTTTGAGGAAATCTTTACAAGTAAGGTCGAAGAGTGCAATGAATTTTACGATGCGGTAATTCCGGATGACCTGAGCACTGATGAATTTAAACTTGCCAAACAGGCATTTGGTGGATTGTTATGGACAAAACAATTCTACTACTTCGATGTATTTAAGTGGCTCTTCGGAGGACCCGGGGAGGACCCACCGCATAGAATTGACAGAAGGAACATCAAGTGGCAACATCTCACGAATCGCAATATCATATCCCTGCCGGATAAATGGGAATACCCTTGGTATGCAGCCTGGGACCTTGCTTTTCATTGCACAAGCTTTTGCATCATTGATCCTGCCTACGCAAAGGATCAGCTCCAACTTATGCTCACCGAATCCTATATGCATCCCAATGGTCAGATTCCGGCTTACGAATGGAGTTTTTCCGATGTAAATCCACCCGTACATTCATGGGCGGTCTGGGAAGTTTTCAAAAAGGATAGAGAACTCAACGGTAAGCCTGATTATAATTTTCTTCGAATTTGTTTTCAAAAGCTCCTCATCAATTTTACATGGTGGGTCAATCAAAAGGACAAAGAAGATCAGGCACTGTTTGAAGGAGGATTCCTGGGACTTGACAACATTGGTGTTTTTGACCGCAACCATATGCCAAAAGGAATCAAAAAAATGCAGCAAGCCGATGCCACAAGTTGGATGGCGATGTTTGCATTGAATATGATGAGGATGTCCGTGGAATTGGCAACTCAGAACAGCGCTTACCAGGAATCAGCTTCCAAATTTTTCAGGCATTTTCTAAATATCGGTTGGGCCATGAATAACATCAGTGATGAAAAAATTTCACTTTGGGATAAGCATGACGCTTTTTACTATGATGTGATACAATTGGAAAGCGGATTTACGAGTCGGTTAAAGGTCAGATCCTTGGTTGGTATTATTCCACTGTTTGCCGTTGATGTCATTCATGCAGACTATTTTGACCAGTTAACGGAATTTAGAAAAAGAGCACAGACCATTATAAAGACCAGGCCGGATCTGGCTGCCCTTATCTCACGGATCACGGAGAAAAATTCTGAAGGTCAATTTCTATTTTCTATTATGCGTGCTTACAGGCTGGAGCATGTCTTAATGCGTCTTTTGGATGAAAACGAATTCTTGTCTGAATACGGAATCAGGTCCCTTTCCAAATATCATAAGGACAACCCTTTCGTATTTCGTCATAATGGCGACCACAGGATCAAATACGTTCCCGGAGAAAGTGAAACCAGGATGTTTGGTGGTAATTCCAATTGGAGAGGGCCTATTTGGCTTCCAATTAATTACATGATTATAAAATCACTGAAGGAATATTATAAATTTTACGGGCCGTCTTATCAATACGAATTCCCCACGGGGTCCGGCAATAAATTAAATCTGAAACAAATAGCTGAAGAACTCACCAAACGACTCCTCAGATTATTTGAAAAAGATAATAAAGGAAAGTATTGCTATCACAACGAAAACCCTAAACATCATTTCAGTAAAGACCCATACTTCAAAGATCACCACTTGTTCTATGAATATTTTCATGGTGATAATGGCAGAGGTTTGGGAGCCTCCCACCAGACAGGTTGGACTGCATTGATTGCCAACTTACTCCTGGAGAAAGATTAGTAGTTTGGACAGACTTGATTTTTTAAAAGGCTAATCTTCTAGTCAAATAAGTAGGGGTGAATCTTTCTTAACCGCTCACCCATTTCCCGTGCCCCTTCAAGTGTGAAATGATTGGAATCAAAATATAACAGATTCCCCGTTTGACTTGAAATGATCTCATATGTTCCCTGGACTTCCAGGAGATCGATAAACGAAATATTGTTCTTTTTGAAATAAATGATATCGAAGAAAGCCTTCAATTTATTGGAAAAATTTCCCCGGTTGTTGATCATGGCATAGCCCCGGGCATGGGCATTGATGTCCTCCGGACGGAAAGAGGGGCTGGAATTGACAATCACATCCGCAAACCTGGTATAGACCATTTTAGGACCAAAGACATAGACGGGGACATCGGTAAGGGACCTGATCGTCACGAGAACCTCCATGAGATCATCCAAACTCTCATGACGCCAGTCATCATTTAAGAAAACCGCCTCAAGGGAATCTGATTGCCATATATGCGATGCCATATTTTTTGAAAAATTACTCTTACACGGCTCTGTGTATTCATCACTGATTGGAGAAAACCCAAAATTAAAACAGTGATGGGCCGCTGGAAGAGCTACAATTGTGTGTTTAAAGTCATTCGTCTTCAAGGCATAGATCAGATCAATCGAGTGAGAATTGCCCATGACCACGCATTTTTTAGAAGTACTTCCATTCAAAAACGTGCTTTCAGGACCTCCTCCTTCCCAATACCGGTTCTTTTCCAGTTGCATTTCTTCCCTGGTCATTTTATAAGGATTGGAGTCCCGACCGGGAAATCCTTCGTTCATCCATATGATCGCTCCCAATGCTCCTATACTTAAAAAAAACAAACCTATTCCCAACCAGACTTTTCTTGTTGTTATAGATGGATTGCGAAATGGGCTCTCCACAAATCTCCATATCAGGTATCCCAGGGCAATACTCATAACGGAAAGAGCCAATCGTGAAATTTCCGTGAGTTCCGAACTTGATCTAAAAAGAAAGAATGTGATGAGCGGCCAATGGATCAGGTAAACCGAGTAGGAAGCTTTACCGATCATCTCCATGATCTTATTGGAAAGTGCAAATCGGGACACATAAGTTTGTGCCGCAATGATGACAAGCACGGCCCCTAAACATGGCCACAGCGAAATCACACCAGGCATGGGAACGTGTCGATCCAGATAGAAACCTGAACTCAAAATCATAAGGAGTCCGGCAGCCGAACAGGCATTCCTGAATCGACTATTTCCCGTCACCTTGCTCTCCAGCATCAGGCAAACAACACCCAGTCCAAATTCAAATATTCTAAAAGGAAGAAGATAAAAAGTTGTTCCCGACAGATCGTCAATTGGAATATAGCACAGACCCAGTGAAGTAATCAGCATGCCCCAAAAAACGATCAATGCGAATCCCGACCATCTTACGGCTAATACAAAAATCAGAAGGGGCCATAATAGGTAGAACTGCTCCTCAAGACCCAGGGACCAAGTATGCAATAGTGGTTTGTACGATGCTCCCAGGTCAAAATATCCTCCTTCTAGCCAAAAATGGAAATTAGAAATTGAAAGGAGTGCCGAGATTGAAGATTGAGCAAGATGCTCATAAAAAAAGGAAGACATAACAAAAAATCCCGCGATCAATGTAATCAACACGGTAAATCCTAAAGCGGGAAAAAGTCTTTGTGCTCTCCTTTTATAAAATTGGGCAAATGAAAATTGTTGCTCCCTAATTTCATGCAGGATATTCCTTGTAATTAAATAACCGGAGATTACAAAAAATATATCCACACCTAAAAACCCTCCCCTGGCCCACGAAATATCCAGATGATATAATAAGACCATCAATACGGCGACAGCCCTTAAACCGTTAATTTCTGGTCGGTACTCTTTTTGAACAGAGATATTCAAAGGTCAGAATCTAATATTATAATTGAATTTTCTGTCTAAACAAAGGTCCGCATCTCATCAGGAAGATGAGATACTTCATTAAAGCTCTTCAGCGTTTCCTTATATTCTGAAAAGAGAATTTCACTTATAGAAGTATTCTGGACGATTCCGTTTAACCTGATTACGTCTCTCTCTTCTGCTATTCCCAAGACCCTTCCCATCGTAGCGCTTATCGTACCTCCACTGGTAAACAACCCGATTGTCGCACCGCGCTCACTACGATGTTTTTCTAAAATACTTTCATACCCGTGATTTACCTGCTCTCTGAATTCCTTCCAGGTGAGATAGTTGGCAGGTTGAAGATGGTTGAATGCACCTGTTGCCCATAGTTCCATGGCACGGTCGAATATTCTGAGTCCATTCTTAATATTCAAATCCGGATTTTCCAGACGTTCTTCGTCCCACTTTCGTATGACATCATCTTCATCTTTGATTTGATCCATACATGCCTTTAAGATAGACGGTCCTTTATGTTCTTCCAATTCCTTGACCTCAACGGGATCGGGAAGTTGATGACCTTTCTTTCTGAAGACATCGAGGATTTTTTCAATCGTCTGCCGTTGCCGTTTCAGAGGTCCCACATAGATGTGATCAAAATGTATCCTTTTTTCAACCAGGAATTCACCTAGAATTTCAGATTGCCTGAATCCCAAACTTGAAAGCTGATCATAATCCTGCTTGCCATATGAGGCCTGTGCATGTCTGAAGTAGAGCAGTCTTGCCATTCGCTATTATCCTTGATTTTGGGAATCCTTCAAAACTGGCGAAGGTATTAAATATTGGCAGAAATAGCAGTTTGCTTTTTCGCCAATTTCCGGTAGATATACTTGCTTCACTGACTTGGAACACATCAATATTTAAAAGTATATTGCACACCTCTCAATTCGTAATCGATCGTCAATTTTACGGTATGATATTTTTAGATACACCTGAAGAACGCTTTGACCAACTAGTGGACTATTCCTTTGCCGCTCATTATTTGACCATTGAAAATGGCATGCGTATCCACTACCTCGATGAAGGAAATCAACAAGCGGATAATACGATTTTGCTCCTGCACGGCGAGCCTAGTTGGTCCTATTTGTACAGGCATATGATTCCCCCTCTTATCGAAGCAGGACATCGTTGTATAGTCCCTGATCTGATTGGTTTTGGTAGGTCATCAAAGCCAACTGCCCAAAGCGACTACACTTATGCTCGTCATATAGACTGGATGCAAGTAGTAATTGATCAATTGGATCTTTCGAATATCACTCTTTTCGGACAGGACTGGGGAGGCTTGATTGGTCTGAGATTGGTAGCTCAAAATGAAGATCGATTTGCGAGAATTGTTGTGTCTAACACCATGCTACCCACAGGTGACCACAAGCCTACGGAGGCATTTCTCAAATGGCAGGCATTCAGTCAAAAAGTTGAACAATTTCCGGTAGAATTTGTCTTGCAAGGCGCCACTCAGAAAGAACTCTCAGAAGAAGTGCTGAAAGGATATCGCGCTCCCTTCCCTTCAGATGACTATACGGCAGGTGCAAAAATATTCCCGATGCTGGTTCCCACGACCCCTGATGATCCCGAATCTGAGAATAATCGTCAAGCGTGGAAGAATGTCCTTGCAAACTGGGAGAAACCGCTATTGTGTTTATTTGGAGACAAAGACCCGGTCACCAAAGGAGGAGACAGCGTTTTCCAAAAACTGGTACCGGGATCCAAAGGACAAAAACATACGATCATTGAGGGAGGCGGACATTTTATCCAGGAAGATAAAGGTCCGGAACTGTCGGCCCACATCATCGATTTTATAAATACCAACCCCCTCTGAATGAATGTGATGCTCAATTATGGAACCCGATTTTTAGTTGACACCAGTGATTTTCTAAAGACCACCCTCATTCGGGAAGAGGACGTGTCGCCTTCTATTGACGAAGGTGAAGTCTTATTGCAGATTGATCAATTTGCCTATACCTCAAATAATGTGACCTACGCAATGGTGGGGCATAGAATCGGATACTGGAAATTTTTCCCGGTTGATAAGGAAGGTTTAGGGATCATTCCCTGCTGGGGTTTTGCCAATGTGATCAAGAGCCATCATCCGGACGTCAAGGAGGGTGTCCGGTATTATGGATATTATCCGATGGCAAGTCACCTTAAAATTAAGCCGGGTCATATTTCAAATATGTTAATTACAGACAGCACTACACATCGTCTTGAGTTGCCCGTCATTTATAATCAATTGATCAATTGTTCCGCCGACCCATTATATCAATTGGAATCAGAGGACTTACAAAGTCTCATCAGGCCATTATTTACCACTTCTTTCCTGATACACGACCAATACGTCCAGAATCAATTTTACAGTTCGGATCAGATATTGTTGATCAGTGCTTCCAGCAAAACAGCCTTAAGTCTGGCTCATTGTTTACAAAATGAGCCTGTACAGGTGATCGGTCTGACTTCACCACGCAATCTTGAAATGGTCCGTTCATCCGGATATTACGACGATGTATATACTTATGACGACATTTCAAGCATTCCTGAAAAAAAGAGTTCAATTGTTGATTTTGCGGGAAATCACACAATTCAACTGGATATCCAGGACCATTTGGGAGCGCTCATCCAAATGATTACTATGGTTGGCATGGTCAGGTGGGAGGACCACAAGGGTCAAAGATCTCTTTCAATTCAACCCGAGTTCTTTTTTGCTCCTACCTATGCTGCAAAAAGAATCAAGGAAATGGGGCAAGATCAATTCAATCGAAAATTAGCAAAAAGCTATTTGCACTTTATGAATGAAATAAAACATTTCATCCATATCAAATATTATAATTTCACAGACGATATAACCGGCTTACACAGGAATATGGTCAAGGGCACTTTTGATGCAAACCTGGGAAATATCGTAAGGCTTTAAAATCGAACCAATGAATTTTGAATTTACAGACAAAGCAAGGGATTGGCAATCAAAAGTAAAGTCCTTTATGGATCAATATCTCTACCCTATGGAAAAGGAGATGTATGAATTTCATGAAAATCATGCAAATAGATGGAAAGAACATCCGGCAATGGAAGACTTGAAGTCAAAGGCAAGAGATGCCGGCCTGTGGAATTTGTTCCTGGCGGAAGAGTATGGCGCATTGAGTCCGGGATTGACGAATTTGGAGTATGCACCATTGGCACAGGAAATGGGGAAGCTGCCATGGTGTTCTGAAGTCTTTAATTGCAGTGCCCCGGATACGGGGAATATGGAGGTACTGGCCAAGTATGGCACTCCCGAACAGCAAGCCCAATGGCTGACTCCATTGATGGAAGGAGCCATACGATCTGCTTTTTTAATGACTGAACCAAGGGTTGCCTCCTCGGATGCCACCAATATCGAAACTTCTATCGTCAGGGATGGTGATGAATATGTGATCAATGGTCGCAAATGGTGGTCTTCCGGTGCCATGCATCCCCGGTGTAAGGTTTATATCGTCATGGGTAAAACAGATCCGACCGCTCCGCGTCATGTTCAGCAAAGCATGATCCTGGTGCCGGCTGATACTCCCGGGATTAAGGTCATGCGGCCGCTTTCTGTATTTGGTTATCTGGATTCGCCCTATGGACATTGCGAAGTGGATCTTACAAATGTTCGCGTCCCGGCTTCCAACCTTCTTTTGGGTGAAGGAAGAGGTTTCGAGATTGCACAAGGCCGTCTCGGGCCGGGAAGGATCCATCATTGTATGAGATTGATCGGTTGTGCAGAACGGGCACTTGTATTAATGTGTAAAAGAGTGAGCGAGCGCCAAGCCTTTGGACGATTCATTAAGGATTTTAGTAGTATCAGGCAAGATATTGCCAAGTCCCGGTGTGAAATCGAACAAGCTCGTTTACTGACCTTATCAGCCGCTGACAAGATCGATCAATTTGGTTCGGCAAGGGCAAAGGATTTGATTGCCATGATCAAAATTGTGGCACCCAATATGGCATGCAAGGTGATTGACAGGGCCATGCAGGCACATGGTGGTATGGGGCTCAGCGGTGATACACCATTGGCCGGTTATTACAGCTATGCGCGAACCATTCGTCTGGCGGATGGCCCCGACGAGGTACACATGTATCAATTAGGAAGAAATACGGTAAAAAAGGTACTCTCGGGAGATAGCTAGATGAACATCGGTCTGATTTCAGATACACACTCATATCTAGGTAAGGATGTCATCGAACAAATAAAGGGCTGCGATGAAATTTGGCATGCCGGAGATATAGGTGACGAATCGACCGCTGATGCGATTGAAAATATCGGGCCTCCTGTCCGGATGGTCTGGGGAAATATTGATGGCAGGGAATTAAGGATCAGGTATACCAAAGAACTGATTTGGACGATTGACGGTCTTCATGTATTCATGACGCACATCGGAGGTTATCCCGGACGATATTATAAAAAGGCATTTGAAATCATTAAAAGAGAACAACCCGGGCTCTTCATTTGCGGTCACTCCCATATACTGCGTGTGATGCCAGATCGAAAAAACGACCTGATCCATATGAATCCCGGTGCATGTGGTCTGAGGGGATTTCATAAATTTCGCACCCTCCTGAAATTCAAAATTGAAAGTGGTGTTATCAAAGATTTGAAAGCCGTCGAACTGGGTCTGAGAGGAAGTTTGAAAAATAAAAACCTGAGATAGTACTGTTAATCATTTACCACGGATGACACAGATGGACACAGATAGTCTCATAACTTTCTTTGGTTCGGAAGTTGGTCAACAGGTTAACGCCTGTGTTCGCAGAATTCAAAAACAAAAAACCCCGATCTCACAAGGACACCGGGGCTAATAACCAAAAATCAAGAATCATTAGTGTAATAATATCAATCTCATAGTTTTCTTATCAGTTGCAGTAGTGATCGTATAATAGAACACACCAGAACTGCCTAAATCATCTGAATTTATTTTTATCGTGTTGGATCCTTTTTGATAATACTTCGATTTCTTGTATACAGTGTTTCCACTTACATCAGTAATCCTGAAATGGACAACACCACCTTCCGGGATACCAAAGGAGATCGATGTCTCATCAGTAAATGGATTGGGTATATTCTGTAAAAGTGTAATTGCGTCATTGCCATCATCAAGTTGATGAAGGATGATTCCGGACGACTCTATATTGCCATCATAGATTTCCGCACGAACGAAAGTCTCCGCTAATTTCAATTCGCCGACTCCTCCTTTACCGGAGGTGAACTCGACATAGAATAAAACGTCATTGTCCTGATAAGCAACTTCTTCGTCCGACCAACTGATTCTCAGTTCGCCATCTACGATTCCATAGTGATGCTCTTCCAGCGTGATCAGATCGGAGCCCAATTGGCTGAAACGCATTCCTTCAGGAATATTGATGGCCATCTGAAATCCGGATATTTCATGGATTTGACTACCTGAAAAGTGATAGCGCACAGCATTTCCAATTTTTTCCGAGGCAACATCAATTACCTTCGTAGACCTTGGACCTGCAGTTCCCTGTGCAAGAGCAACAAATGCATTGCCATTGACATCGCCAATTTTCAATCCGATAAAGTCATTGTTCTCCTCACTTGGTCCTGCATTCTCGACCATGATATGATCCAGGTATGTCCAGGGATCATTATTCATGTCAAATACGAAACTCCGGTCAATAAATTTCCAGCTGTCATTAGGAATATCAGATCTCAGCCCGAGGATCAGTTGTCTCAATATAGCGAGGTCAACTGCAGAAATAGTATTGGAATTATTGACATCTGCGGCCAGTAATTTGTACGGTGTCGTCAATGGTCGAATATTCAATATATGCTGCTGGATCAATACGAGATCAAGAGTGCTCACACCTGCCATTGGATATCCATTCAAGAATGGTGCTACTTCATAATTGATAGATGGAGTGACATCCTCAAAAGAATAATTACCGAACTCATCAGTCATCACAGAGGCAACCTGTCCGTTTTTCAAATTCTTCAAACCAACAGGTACATTGGCAACGGGTGTCAGGTCTTCGTCAGATATATTTCCGGAAATCGCGGACGAGGCAATATTGTCAGGACAGGCATTGTGCTGTCGATCGCTGATCGAGACAATTACATTACATGCTGCAGCCGCACCTGTGGCATCGTCTACCACCCATAATTCAATACTGGTCTCATTAAAGATACCATTAGGGATATCAGAACAATCATAGGTCATTGTTGGCTGCGTTCCCTCCTCGTTGAATGAAAAAGTAAGATTTGCTTCAGAGAGCGTACATCCCGTAGTACTCTTGACATTCAGGGATTCGGCCTCAAGGATACCCTGACCGTTATCCTCGATGATCACTTCTGTCAGGGAAACACAAAGTGGAATCGGCGGTTTATCCGTATTTACGGTAACCTTAAAACGACATTCTGCGACATTTCCACACAGGTCCTCCACACTGTAGATTACTTCATGGATGCCTGCAGCGAAGTTATGTGATGCAGCAGATCCATTGCCAACGACCTCCACACTCCCATCCATATCATAATCAATCTGATATGTATAGGTCAGATCTGCATCCGGAGTACAGTCATCCGTTGCGTTGATGCTAAAACTAACCAGTTCTGAACAGGACTGATCTGCGTCCTGTACTGCAATATCATCACACCCTGTGATCTCCGGATTTGTAGTGTCCGTAATCGAAATGATCTGGGTAAATGAATCCACAATTGCGGTACCAATATTTCCACCGTCAAACTTGCACCAATCGATGATGGTCCACTTCCTGATAATCTTGGTACATACCGAACCACTGACACTTCCCACTATGTCTTCCCATCCGGCATTTAGTTTTTCACAATCAACATTGCTAAATGTAGGTCTGCTGTTAGGAATGTCATCCGGATGAGTTCCATTTCCACAGGTAGTCAGATTAATATCAAGTGAAGGTCGGTTGACCACCGCATCTTCCAGGTTGGTAATCGTCACAATTTGCGTACAAGAGTCCATTTGACCATTGAGATCCATGGCTCTCCATGTGATCACAAAGCTTGCCTCACCGCATTCACTCTCTACATAGTCGGGAACGTCTACGTCCAGTGTTTTTTGACCGCAGACCCAGACTACATCCGGAGGATTATTCAATGCCTCAGCTATAACTTCATCCCGGGTTGTACCGCAATTCAGCCTTATATCGTCCTGGCAGGTGATACTGATGGGTCGCTTGTCCTGGACCCATACATTGACAATACAGTCGCTGAATCCACCTGAACCATCGATCACCCGAAAGATCACTTTGATCGGATTGTTGTTGATGTCCTCACAACAGAAGTGTATACGATCTCCGAATTGCAGATCGCTTGAGTATCCCGGACAACTGCTATTGAATCTTCTCACCTGCTTTTCCACAATACCGCAGTTGTCAAAACTATTGTCGTCAAAGGTTTCGGCAAACACTTCCGTTACCCCATCCGTATTGAGGACAACCGTGGTATTTCCTTCACACACGGCATTCGGCGGATTGGTGTCTGGCAGCATAAATACATCACTTGTATCTCTTGAAATATTACCACATTGGTCATCCGCCACAAAGATGACGCGGAAGTCCTGACCAACAGGGATATCATTCAAATCCCATATAATCGTAGCGGTTGTCGGATCAAAAGGATCTGATAATAGTTCGTTTTTGGTTGCAGCAAACAGTTCTCCTACCAGGTTTCCATTCGCATCAGCAAGCTGGTAAAAAACAGTTACAATGGTCTGATCAATATTACAATCCGTTATCTGGGGATTGTTGATCCCAATGACATCCGCTTTACACTCTATTTTATCCGTGACC
>JANQHF010000087.1 GCA_028282725.1 Saprospiraceae bacterium | reverse complement strand
CGAACAATGACTGGTGGGGCAGCCGGATTATCAGAAACTGAACTTTATTACTCTACTACTCTATTGGATTATTTTCTGTTCCTTTTGGGAAGACTTCTTTTGTTGTGAACCGTTCATTCAAATTTTTTGACCTGCAACAATGGTTTAAACCGGTCACTGCAGCCCCCTGTGTTGCTGCAGAGCCAATGATTGTTTGATGGTATAATCCTCTAATTGTGTTTGTTGATAGCCCTGAAGATTTGACCATATCTGCCTGACGTATGCCTCTTTCATCCATTAGTTTCTTTAGATTGTTATGAAACCTTTCTATATCACCCATTGTTATAAGTTGAAAGACGCAGCCAATTCATATCAATTGATATTAATTATTATCAAATGATATTTATTGCATAAAAGTAAAACAAATAGATTAAAAATTAATATAATAGTCTTAAATATGTTAATTTAAAGCGATAATATGTGCAATTAGTTAATATATTTATTAATTTGAGCAATCTTCAAAAGTTGTTCTCGTTTTATCGGGTAATTTAAAATGGAAGTTCCTTACAGCAATACCATTCGAAAAGTAGCCTCTTCAAGTTCAGAAGCTTCAGACAATCTTATGGAAGCCATGATAAAGGCTCAAAAAGAAAATGAAGAGTATGTAGTTTCAAAAGTTACTGACAATAAAACACTCATTTTAAAGCGCATAAATGTACCTCGTTTTCGTCAAAAAGTTAAGTCAAAGAGAAGAAAGAAACTATCCTCAAATTTAAAAGGTATTCAAAGTCTCATATTATCATTTTTTGGATAATGAAGTGAGGTGAATTTCGCGTTTGTTACTTTAGTCATTTTTATTCTTTTGTTACCAGGCTTCTTGTTCATGGCAGCCTTTCACAGAGGTAAATTTTCACGAAGATATGTTCGAACGAGTATTTTTAATGATGTTGCAAGGGCTATAATTCCTTCCCTCTTATTTCACTCACTTGCCTACTTTATTATTGAAAGATTTGAATCCTTTACAACTGCTATATCTTTCAGAGCACTTGGTATTCTCCTTGTTGGAGGAAATTCCGACAAAATAATTCAAGATGTGTTTCAGCATAACATTGGGAGCTTCATTCCAAACATTTTTTGCTATCTGAGTTCTTCAATACTCTTTGGTCTACTTGCAGGATGGCTATTTGTTTTATTAATAAGACATTTTCATTTAGACTTGAAATATGAATTACTTCGATTTGATAATGAATGGTATTATGCATTATCAGGGGAAGCCCTTGGATGAAATAAGTTTATTGGACTTAAAAGATACAAAGACTGCTACGCGAACAAAAAAATAAGTGTTTTTGCTGATGTCTTGTGTTTAATCGGAGATAAACCCTATTTATACTCAGGATTCATTACTGAGTTTTATCTTGATGAGAACGGACTTGATAACTTATACTTTGAGAATTATTATCGTCGCAAATTAGATGAAGAAATTAACGATCATAACGTTACAAAATTACAAGGAAATTTATTCATGATTCCTTCTGAGACAATTAAAAATGTGCATATCACTTATTGTGAATATGTGGAAATTTCAAATAAATCTCTTCAGGAAGTATATGCTGAGATTGAAGATAAAAAAGAAATGAGACCCATTTAGAAGAAGAATAATAATGTATACCTTAATGATTGAATAGAATGAATCCTTAAAAGCTGAGCTATGAAATTATTGAGAAAGTCTGTTCACTCAGAATTATTTTAGCCAACAAACGAATTATGAACATTGTCGTTTATTGTTACTTGATTTTGTGCATTACAATATCCTTTATCCTTAGGGAAGAAATGCCCGCTAATGATCCCGAAAAAGAAGAGTGGATTCAACTCTTCAATGGCAGGGATTTGTCTGACTGGAATATCAAGATCAGGCGTCACGAGTTGAATGATAACTACCTGAATACATTCCAGGTAGTAGACGGAGCCCTGACTACGGTGTATGAAGGATATGACGATTACAATCAAACTTTCGGCCACATCTTTTACAAGGATCCATACTCGTACTATCTCTTGAGGACGGAGTATCGATTCATTGGTGAACAATGCCCGGGTGGACCCGGATGGGCCTTTCGGAATAATGGGTTGATGTTGCATTGTCAGCCAGCTGAAAGTATGGGCATCGACCAGGACTTTCCTATTTCGATAGAGGTTCAGTTGTTGGGAGGATCTGGTGAAGAAGAGCGAACCACTTTGAATCTTTGTACACCCGGAACACATGTGTACATGGACGGCCAATTGCATACCCCGCATTGCACCAATTCCAGTTCAAAGACTTTTTATGGTGATCAGTGGGTGATGGCGGAGGTATTGGTTGAGGGGAACGAGCGGTTTACGCATATAGTCAATGGCGATACTGTCATGACATATACCAGACCTCAAGTGGGTGGTGGTGTTGTCAATGGTTATCATCCTGATCTCAAGAAAGATGGTGACCCGATTTCATCGGGATATATTGCTGTACAATCAGAAAGTCATCCTACTCAATTCCGAAAGATTGAGCTTTTGAACCTCGAAGGTTGTATGGATCCAAAAGCAAAGAATTACAAAAGCTATTTCAGAAAGGACAAGAGAGAGGATTGCAGGTATTAGCGTGCTCCTGACTGACCATTTATTTTGTTTATAACCAACACAAGCCTGCCACAAATAAAGGAAGATTTTTCCCGAATAAATCCTAAAAGTCTATGTACCATTTAAAGTATGCATTTATAATTCTTTCTTTTTCATGTTGGATAAATTCCAGGAATGCCGCTGCAATGGGTGAGAGCTTTTTGGTCTTAAGCCAAATAAGTCTCCAATAGGTTGTTATGGGGAGTCCTTTAGAAGGTATAATATAGAGTTGCTTTGTGGTGATTTCATTCTTCATACCTATTAAAGGAAGAATGGAATAACCAAGACCTGCGATCACGGCTTGCTTTACCGCTTCATTGGAAGTGAGCTTTATGCTCTTTCTCTTTGTTGGAAAACCCAAATAATCCTCCATCGCTCCTCTTGTGGCAGATCCATCTTCTCTGTATATCAGGGGAAATTCATCGTTGAATTTTGGATCATTTCCGACCAAGTATAGTTTGTTTTCTAAAAGTACTTCTTCGTTTAATTTAAATTTTTCGGGCACCACAGAAACTAAGGCAAAATCTACTTCATTGTTTCTTACATTTTGCATAACGAGGGTTTTGTTGGAGACGTCCAATCTCAGATCGATGCCCGGATTAAGATGGATAAATTCACTCAGAAAATACGGAATCACGTATTTTCCAGTAGAAGCCGATGATATTCTGAGTTTTCCCGTTAACAGCCCTTCGTATTCTCTTGTCTTGTATTTAAGGGCATCTGCTTCTTTTAAAATATTTTCTGAAATCTCGGCAATCGTTTTTCCAAAATCAGTCAAATAAATTCTCTTGCCTGTTTTGTCAAATAGGGCAATATCAAATTGATTCGGAAAATTCTTAAGTTGAATAGAGAGAGCTGGTTGAGTCATGTACATCTCTTCTGCTGCCTTTGTTACACTCTGCTGCCTGAAGACTTCAACAAATATTTTTAATTGGTGCAAAGTAAAATTCACTTTTCATAGGATTCTAAATACTGTCTGACCCAATGTCTCGAGCAGGAAGTAAGCATGAATTAAGAAAGACTTTCATTCAATTTGTCGGAGTTGCAGTAGATTAAAGAAAAGTCCATTGTGATAGGCGCAAGTAAACGATCTCTAATTAAAGAAATTTTACCTGTTATCTTATTGCTCTTATTCCTGGGACTGTGGATAACTCTTTGTTATTACAACGGAATATTTGTTATAGAGGCAATCGCCAGTTCTTTTATCATTCTTGGATTGCGTCCTTTAAAACAATAGGCCAATCAAAATTATAAATTGAAATTTTAATATACATCATCTAAAATAAGAATATTTTAAAGAATCTATCTAATTGGATTCATAATCATAATTGTGATCAGGATTATTATTCTAAAAAGATTAGCCAACTTGAAAAGAGAAAAGAGGATTTACAAGGATTAATCGATGAAGCTCATGTGTCTGGATGTAATTTAAAGGTCACCGAAAATCTTGAAATAGCAGTAGATAATTAAATATCCAACGGTTGACCTTATAACCGTTGGGATTCAGAAAAGGAAGTTTATAACTTTTAGAATAATGTTCTTAACCAATTAATTATGCTAATAACAAAACAAAGAGTACAAACAAATAATCTGAGTAAATCTCAACCCACGGCAGTTGCAGTGGCTCTTGGAGATGGTATTGGTCCGGAAATCATGGAAGCAACTCTAAATATTCTTGAATCAGCCGGGGCAAATATTGAACCAGAATACATTGAATTGGGAAAGCAGGTCTACTTGTCTGGTCACTCATCAGGTATTGAAGAAGATACATGGGAGGTTATAAAGAGAAATAAGGTTATACTCAAAGCTCCAATTACAACTCCCCAAGGGAGGAGTTATAAAAGCTTGAATGTAACTCTTAGAAAATCTTTGGGCCTTTTTGCAAACATTCGTCCCGTATGTTCCCTGGATCCATTTGTTCCAACCAATCATTCTAAAATAGATGTTGTGATTATAAGGGAAAATGAAGAAGATCTATATGCCGGAATTGAACATCAGCAAACTCAGGATGTGGTCCAGTGTTTAAAGCTGATTACAAGACCAGGTTGTGAAAAGATTATTCGTTATGCCTTTCAATTCGCTCAAGCTTATGGTAGGAAGAAAGTGACCTGTATGGTAAAGGACAATATAATGAAGTTGACTGACGGATTGTTTCACAGGGTTTTTAAGGAAGTTGCGTCAGAATATCCGGAGATAGAAAATGAAGTCCAAATCATTGATATCGGTGCTGCGAGATTGGCGGCCCACCCGGAAAGATATGATGTCGTTGTAACATCAAATCTTTATGGAGATATTATTTCTGATATAGTAGCCGAAGTGGCCGGATCAGTAGGACTAGCCGGCTCAGCCAATATTGGAAAGGAGATTGCAATGTTTGAAGCGATACATGGTTCTGCTCCGGATATTGCTGGACAAAATATTGCAAATCCATCCGGTCTGATCAACGCTGCCATTATGATGCTTGCCCATATCGGACAAATAGATGTAGCAGATGCGATTAAGAACGCCTGGCTTGCAACCATCGAGGATGGAATACACACAGCTGATATTTTTAAGGACGGTTGGAGTAAAAAGAAAGTATCTACAAAAGAATTTACAAATGCTATTATAGAAAGACTTGGAAGAAAGCCGAAAAGACTTAAAGCAAGCCAGCTTTCGGCGGGTAGCGGAATCATAGAGGTTCAGGATTATAAAAGGCCAATTGAAAAAAAGACTTTGGTGGTAGTGGATATATTTATCGACTGGCAGGGATCAGATCCCAAAGATATGGGTGATCAATTATCAAATTTCAGTGGTGAAAAGATGAAATTAAAAATGATCACAAACAGAGGTGTCAAGGTCTATCCGACAGGTCAGGATTACACCTTTTGTACTGATCATTGGAGATGTAGGTTTGTTGCTTCAGAGGCAAAAACTAATGTATCTCCACCGAAATATAAAGCAATCACTTTTGAGCGCCTTTTGTCCCTTTTAAGTGAATTGAATCAAGCGGGATTTGATATCATCAAAACTGAGAATTTATATGAATTCAATGGTAGAAGAGGATTTTCACTTGGTCAGGGTGAGTGATTTCTAATCAAAGAAGAATCATCAAATTTTTAACTATAAAAAAATAAAATGGTCTTATCCGTGTCAAATACTTTTACCCACAAGGCCCTTGTAAAAAAGCTATCTGCGATAACAAGGAATTGGAAATAACAGTTTTAAATAGTCTGAAAAATTTGGGCTATTTATCTGAAGATGTAAAGTGAAATGATCATGGTCAGTTAGAGCTGCTTTCTAATTCAAATAATCTCAAACTGCATACATTCATTTTGCAAATGGAGAGTTTGGGATTAGAATTAAAAATGTCAAAGAAATTTCTAATAGAAATAAATTAGACTAGGATTTCGTCATACATGATAGAGGATGAAAATGGGATTGGCAGTTAGGTCAATCTCATTTTTTTCTTTGTGCATTTCTTGTTGTATGGTATACTTTTTTGCGGATTTTTAATCGCTGTCTTTTTTACTTGCCCGGGATACTAATTACAAATTGTATTCTATTCTCATGTGCAGGAACTAAATCTGACATATCCAATAACCTCGCAATCTTCCTGATCGGGATTCCTTCTTTGTAATATTTTATAGTCTTCTTAATCTGATACATCCTTGTGGGTTTTTAGGCCATGCTTGAGTGTTTTTAATCAAATATGAAGCTCTCAATTCTCCACTTTGGATCAATACCTATGTGCTGAATTTAGGTGGGTCAGCTTCAGCGCCATTCGGGGAGTCAATACTTGCGCCACTATACATAGTGATCTACTGCTTTTCTATATGGAAGAAATGGATGCTTTCGCCCTTTCAGGGCTGGTGAGACGGGGATTGTTCAATGACAAGGCGTTGCCTTGTTCTGATGCTTATGCCCCTTTTGGGGCGAATCATAGAGTTATCTCTTGTAAACTATAGATAATTCTACGAGTTCTTCTAAAGAATGTCGCAGTTTAAGGGTCTCGTAGATAAGATTGACGCATAGTGATCTACTGCTTTTCTATATGGAAGAAATGGATGCTTTCGCCCTTTCAGGGCTGGTGAGACGGGGATTGTTTAATAACAAGGTGTTGCCTTGTTTTGATGCTTATGCCCCTTTGGGGGGGGATCATGGAATGATCTCATCAAATCCGGAGAGAATTGGGTAAAATTACGTCTAAGGAATGCCCATTACCAAGGTGTTGCCTTGTTCTTTTGCTTATGTCCCTTTGTGCCGAGCCATAGAATGATCTGATCAACTTCGGAAAGTATTTCGAATGATATTGATCTCGCACAAAGAAAGCCCTGAAAGGGCGTAAGAATTAAAGATAGGGCAAAGCCCTATCACATAAATGACCATTAGATACAGCCCTGAAGGGGCGTAAGCATCTTACATCAATAGTCATCAATCCCATACATAGCGTTCATCGAATTTAACATCATATTTGTGTAGTAAGGTCCTGTATTCATCTTTGAATGACTTTACTTGATGATGATCGGCTTGATTTTGGATGTACTTTTTCACAACATCTATTTCCGATGGATTAACTGAGAATATACCGTAACCATCTTGCCAATAAAAGCTTTTGTAGGAATCTCCTTTTGTTTTAATCCATTTTGAAGATTGCTTTTTTACTTCTTCAAGCAATTTCATCTGGACTATTTTTCGAGAAAGAAGACATAAGATATGAACATGATTTTCATATCCACCAACTATGACAGGGTTGCATTCTAATCCCCTACAAATTCCCCCTATGTATTCAAACAAGTGGGTTTCTATTGTTTTGTCTATGAGCTTCTGCCGATGTTTAGTGCTAAAGGTAAGATGCACATATACTTTGGATAATGATTGTGGCATTTATAAATTTCAAATATCTAAAGGTAATGCTTTCGCCCTTTCAGGGCTGGTGAGACGGGGATTGTTTAATAACAAGGCGTTGCCTTGTTCTGGTGCTTATGCCCCTTTGGGCGAATTATAGAATGATCCTATTAATGCCAAAGAGGTTTGGATAACAGGACGTCTACAGATTTCTCGTTAAACAAGGCATTGCCTTGTCCTCTGGCTCATGCTCCCTTTGGAAGAAAAATCGCTAAATTTTTATTGCTTCATTTTGGAAAACATTGAAAGAATATTCATACGGGAATTAGTGACCTATTGAACGAACTGAGTTGATCTTCTCATAATTTTGTCAACCGCCAAATTCTTTCACCCGCACATCGCATTAATACTATATCATTGCATCATGCAAAAGACGACACAACAATTGGATACACTCAATATTGACTATAAAGACAAATATGTTATCATTCAAATTGATAATGGAAAAGTCAATGCTATTAATACTCCCCTATTAAAAGACCTCAGGCAAACCATAGATGCACTGGATGAAGATGACAAAGTCAAAGGAGCCATTTTTACGGGCAGACCACATGTGTTTAGTGCCGGTCTTGATGTGGTAAGTCTTGCTACCATGGATCAGAATGGTCATATGGAGTTCTGGGAAAGTTATATGTACTTGTTGCAGTCAATGGTACAGTTTTCCAAACCACTGGTCAGCGCAATTACAGGTTACGCTCCTGCGGGAGCCACTATCTTAGTGTTGTGTACAGATTATCGCATAATGGCGCAGGGTGATAAACATGTTGTAGGTATGCACGAATTTAAAATGCACATGCAAATCCCGGAAATGTTGTGCGATGTCTATACATACCACCTTGGAGAAATTGACGCCTGGAAAGCCATTCAGCAAAAGAGACTATTCAATAGTGACCAGGCTGTGGAAGCTGGCCTGGTTGATGAGTCTTTGCCTGTGGAAGAAGTCTTGTCAAGGGCGGAGGAGTATTTACAGGAGCAGATTGCCGTATTCCACAAGGTGTTTGGTCAATCCAAGAAATGGTTCAGGAAGAGGCTTAGAAAACTGGTGCTGGATCGTGATGTGCCCGCACTGGCAAAACAAACTGTGGATTTTAACCGGGATCCCGAATTACAGGCCAAGGTCGTAGAATTTATGATGCAGCTTAAAAAGAAATAGCCGTTGAATGGAAATGGCACTTCAGCAAAAGATTTAATCGATCTTTCATTATCTTCTGCCATTCAAAACATTGATTCAAATGCATCGATTGCTCTACACAATGATCCTGTTTGGGATCTTAGGTATGGGGTTAGCATCCCAGGATTACGCTGAAAATGTACAAATCAGAAGGACCGCATATGGTGTGCCGCATATAATAGGAGAAAACCTGGAATCGGTGGCATTTGGCTTAGCCTATGCCCAACTTGAAGATCGAGGTGAAAAGGTGATCTTACCACTGATCAGGTCCAAAGGTGTTCTGGCAAAGTATACCGGAGAAGAAAACATTGAATCTGACCTGTATGCCAAACTTGTTCAAGAGTATACGCGAAACACATTTCACCTACTTGACCGGGATACCCGGGATATCCTGTCCGGGTTTGCGAAAGGTGTAAATTTTTACCTGGAAAAACATCCTGAGCAATTCCCGTCTTGGTATTATCAACAGTATAGTGCTGTTGATATAGCAGCTGCTTCTAACCGCAGCAGCCGACCCTCTCAATACTACGCCTGGGATTTTCTCGAGAAATTGGAAGAAAGAAAGAAGCGGGAACAAGCGAATGACGATGCAGGCTCCAATGTATGGGCATTTGCGCCTGAACGGACAAAATCCGGCCATGCCATCCTTATGCGTAATCCACACCTTTCCTGGGAAGCTGGCTATTACGAAGCCCATATTACGGTTCCTGGCAAGATTAACTTTTATGGAGACTTCAGGATTGGTGGAATGTTTGCCATCATCTGCGGTTTCAATGATCATCTCGGATGGTCCACCACTAACAATTACCCTGATCTCGAAGAAGTCTATGCAATGAAAGCGGACCCTGCTCTGCCGGATCATTATTTACTGGACGGAATCTCACATCCCATCCAAAGAAAGCAGGTGGTAATCGAATTCAAGAATGGTGAAGGTTCGGGTCTTGTGCACAAAGAATGGCTTTATACACCATTTGGTCCTGTGATCGATCGTTCCGGTGGTCTCATTCATATCGTAAAGACGGCTGATTGGAACAATTTTCGACGTGGCGAGCAATTGGTGGCGATGATGAAATCCAAGACGCTGGATGAATGGACGAATGCAATGAAGAAGCGCAATATCAGCGCCAGCAATTATACATATGCGGATGATCAGGGCAACATATTTTACATTTGGAATGCTTCGATACCGAAACTTCCTCACGAATTCCATGGAGATACTACGGCTCACCTTGTACAGAAAAGCAGTGAAATCTGGAATGAATATCAGGACTTTAATCGCATACCGCAATTGTTGAATCCCACAGGAGGTTATGTCCAGAATTGTAATGACCCCTTTTATTTTACCAATCTTAAGGAGCCCATGTCCAGGGAAGACCAACCTGATAATTATCCGAAGCCACTGTTAAGAATGCGCACGCAACACAGTTTGTCGCTGATTGACAATGAACTCAAATTCAGCCTGGAAGATGTGGTTAAAATGAAACATAGTATGAAAGTAGTTGCTGCAGAAAGATTCAAGGAAGAACTGATTCAATTGGTGCAAGACTCAAAGGAAAAAAGCCAATACAAAAGTGCTGCTCAATACCTGTCTGACTGGGACAATACCTCTGCCCCAAATAGTGAGGGAAGCGTTTTATTCAACGAATGGTTCTGGAACTACAGATCTATGGTCGGTCACGATAGTTTGTTTTCTGATGTATGGAATTGGGATCATCCAATGGACACGCCCACTGGCATTAATTTTCGGGATAGTGCCAGAAAAGCATTTGTGATGGCAGTAGATACCTTAATGACCAGGTATGGCGATTTTAGAATGAAATGGGGAGTCGTGTACAGGGTGAGGAGAGGCGAGGTGGATGTGCCGGTTGGTGGAGGTTCCGGAACATTAGGCAATTTCCGCGTAATCTATTTTGGTCCCGAAGAAGAAGATGGAAAACGAAAGGTGATCGGAGGCGACGGTTGGGTCTTTGCCGTCGAATTTGGTCAAAAGATCAAGGCTTATTCCGTTTTGGCCTATGGGCAGTCGAATAATCCGGAAAGTCCCCATTTCGATGATCAGGCTTCACTTTTTGCGGCAAATAAGATGAAACGGGTTGCATATTCTGAGGATGAAATAGCTTCAGCATTGATCAGAAGCTACCATCCCGGTCAAGAGTGATGTGTGGAGTATTTCCATGTCTTGAGGTGAGGACGTCTGCCGTGGTTCTGTCTGGCTTTAAGCAATCTCCGTTATTTGAAGCGTCCTCGCTTCAAATAAAAGTCTCTTTCACCAAACAAATCCACCTTTCAAGAATATCTTATCTTTCTCCAATAGTTCAAACTACATGCAAGCTGTACATATTAAATATCAGGACGTCGAGACCTTTGTCTTTCCCGGAGCCATTACCCTGAAAGTCCTACTTTCCGGATCTCAAACGGATGGCAAACAAGCCATTTTTGAAGATATTGTTGAACCGGGTGTAGGACCTGGCAGACATATTCATCATCACCAGGATGAGACATTTTTCTTCCTGGAAGGAGAATTCGTAGCTGATGTCGGTGGTATTGTTCATGAATGCCTTCCTGGTGATGTGGTCTTTATACCAAAAGGCACCATGCATGCATTCAAAAATATCAGTAGTTCACGAGGTAGATTGCGTTATGTATTTAGTCCGGCGAGCACTATTGAAGAAATGTTTCGTGAGTTTTATTTACAACTTCAAAATGGAAACTTGTCTCAGGAAATGATGACTGAGATTTCTGCAAAACATGGGCAGGAATTTGTCGGACCGCCTCTTTAGGACATATTCGAAATACTAACTGACTATAATGGCCACACGTTTATGACTAAAAGAGAATTTATAAACATCTGCAAGGTGTTTGGATTGGGGCTCCCCTTTTATCCAACAATCAGTAGTTGCAATGATAGCGATAATCAAAACACGAATTTCGCAGAAAAAGTGCTGATTATAGGTGCTGGTGCAGGAGGACTGTCTGCCGGTTATTTTCTCCATCAAAGAGGCATAGATTTTGAAATATTGGAAGCCTCATCAAATTATGGGGGCAGGATGAAACGAACAGTCGATTTTGCAGATTTTCCAATACCATTAGGTGCAGAATGGCTCCATACCAATCCTTCCGTTTTTGATGAAATTGTTAATGACGGTGGCATTCAAGCTGACATTCAAACTATAGGATATACCAATACCGATACACTTGGAATATGGGATAATGGCGAACTGACCGTAATGGAATTAACGGACTCGGATCGCAAATTTGTTAATTCCACCTGGTTTGATTTCTTCGAAAGCTACATCGTGGATTCGGTCAGAAGCAAGATCAGGTTGAACGAAGTAGTCAGCTCCATTGATTATTCTGATTCTCAAATTGTAATTACCACTCAAACCGGACAATTAACGACTGACAGAGTCATCATATCCGTTCCTTTAAAAATCCTGCAGGACGGCAACATAAATTTTATTCCCGTACTGCCATCTGACAAAAGAAATGCCATTAATAGTGCTACGGTTTGGGATGGATTCAAGGCGTTTTTTGAGTTTTCTGACAAATTTTATCATACTGCCACTTCCTTCAATATAGTTCCTGAGACGGACGGACAAAAGTTGTACTATGATGCCGCCTATGGTCAAGATACGGACAAACATATCCTGGGCTTATTCGTAGTTGGAAAACCTGTTGAACCATATGCATCTCGTTCCGGAAATGAATTGAGGGACTATGTTTTAAATGAGCTCGATGAAATATACGATGATATGGCGTCCTCATCATACAGAAAACACATCGTGCAAAATTGGAATGATGAGCCCTTTATAAGGGCTGGTTATTTGTCAGATCATGAGCCCTTCAGGAATGTCAGAAAGTTGGGTGAATCCGTGAATGACCAAATCTTTTTTGCCGGAGGGCCTTATACAAATGGAGACGACTGGGTCTCCGTACACGCAGCTGCACTATCAGCAAAAAGAGCTGTTGAAGAGCTGGTCAGAACCTAATACTTGTATCCAAGACACCTGCCTTGCTGCAGACAGGCTTTAATCAATCTGGTGAGAATGCTTATCAACCATTGCTCTATGAGCAATGGGATGTTGTTATTGATGTTTGGCCTGAAAAATCTCATTTAGTGGAGGATGCAGTTCGTGCTCTTGTGCGTAAGTCGAAACGCTATATTTATATATCAAACATTGCAGTTTATAATGACTTCCAGGAGGTCGGCTTAAATGAAAATTCTGAAGAAAAACTGTCCGCCGAAAACAGGTTGAATGGAGCCTTCAATTGTACGGGTCCCCGGGAGGAGCCGTTGCTATGGAGTGAATTTCCCGAGCTTGCAAAAATACCGTCCAAAAAATGTTTTGTCACAATTCTGGCTTTCAAGAATATGCGTCCCTGATGAGGTCTTTGGTCTTTAGTTATTGGTCTTTGGAATTTAATAGCAGGATGACAGCATCACCCGACTTAAAGTCGGGTGCCTGCTCCGCTCCGACGAGTCTGACACGACTATCGGAGTCGTCAGACCATAGGCGAGATGACTTGATGTGCGTGGCATTTTCTCCAAGGGGTGTAACCCCTTGCCCGGAGCAGTGCAACCTGAACAGGCTAAAGTCTGTTGTCCAGTGCGATGGGTTTGAGTGATTCCGCCCCCCGGATCCTACAGACGAAGCTCCGCTTGTCTGCATTATAATCCTCCAAAGAGGACAAATCCGCAAAGGTTGAGGACCTTAGCGTCTCGTGGTGAGACTTCCGCGTGAGCTCAGGCGGGCGCGGAACCGAGTCGAAGACGATGCCCTGAGCAACGCAATTCATATCACTCTCTAATTTCTGTTTGCAGGGGTAAAAAGGCCAGTTGTTTTGAAGTATCAATTTTTGAAAACCAAAGCTCATTCAGTCGCCTGGCTTCCTTGTCATAATGATCAGCCACCTCGCTTCCAATATTGCGGCTTCCGGAATGCACTATGATCCATACGAAGCCATCATCCCCTTTTTGGATCTCTATAAAATGATTTCCTCCCAAGGTGCCCAACTGTTTTAAAGCAGAATTGTATTCCTTACTGCAAATAGGTAATTGATCTAATTTGAATCCCCAAGGCATCCATGCTTCATCCTGTACACTTTCATGATGCTTGAATCCAACTGGTATTGCTCGCCTGATACATTGCATGATTCGTTTTAATTTTTTACATTCTATGTCTGGAAGACTGGTTTTTGCTGCACACATTCCGAACCCTTCATGGGCATCGGGCATAATGGCGATATGACGGTATGCAAAAGGAAGATTGGCGAGATTCCTAACTTGTTCCTGGGTCTCATCCTCTATCGTCTCCAACCACATTTTGATTGGGATCCTTTCCAAGGATATTATTTTCTTGATCATATGTCGAATTGGTCATTGGCCGGACTGAATAACACGGTATGAACTTATAGCCGGAAAGAATACAAGGCATAGATATTGCCCATGAGGTTTTATAACTCTGTTATGTCAGAATTCGAGCCTTCACGAGAGTGATCAGGGCGAGACATGTTTTCGAAGGCCGATATTTTAATTCCAATTTGGCTTATTATCTCCCTATCAATCTTACCTTTGCGCGCTCTTGAAAAGAAAGACAAAAGTCGCCCTTGCTTTTAGGTGATTATTGTTCATTGGTAATTCATGTTGAAATGGAATTCGGAGGTTCTCTTTGGTCAGCAGCGGTATTGCTTTTCTTCCTGATGGATCCATTGGGTAATATACCTGTACTTCTTTCTGTTTTGAAAGGTCTGTCACCAGGGAGGCAGCGGATCATTATCCTGCGCGAAGTGCTGATAGCCTTGTTAATATTGCTTGTATTTCTCTTTACCGGAGAAGCACTGCTCAGTTTCCTACAATTACAACAAGAATCGGTCACCATTGCCGGAGGGATCATTTTATTGATCATTGGTTTGCGTATGATATTTCCACGTCCCGGTGGTGTAATGGGTACTCAACCCGGTGAAGAACCGTTTATCGTTCCCATCGCCATTCCGATGATTGCAGGTCCTTCCGTCCTGGCAATGTTGATCCTTATGACAAAAAATGAACCGGGACTGATCATGAATTGGTTTTTTGCTCTTCTTCTTGCCTGGGTAATTGCGTCCTCGATATTATTGTCAGCTCCATTTCTATATAAGATCCTGAAGGAACGGGGATTAAAAGCAATTGAGCGATTAATGGGAATGATCCTCGTCATGATGGCTGTCCAAATGTTGCTCAATGGGATCAAAGTGCTGTTCTAACGAATCCGTGAAATTCCAGCCTCTGATATTCAAAATCCATATTCGATTTTCATGAACTCATTCAAGGCGGCATTTAACGCAGGGTCTGCAAAATTCTGACCTCGACTGTGCCCCATCCTGACGATGATGAGATTGTGATCAGGATCTATGATAACCCTTTGGCCTCCACCACCCATCATTGCGTATGACGATTTTGAAAGGCTCGTCCACTGTTGTAAGGTATTCAACCAAAATAGGCCACCATATATTGGCGGATCCCAACCGGGTCCCGGGGTTCGGACAAACTCAGTGAAGCCCACCGGCAAAAGACGTTCGCCGTTCCAAATTCCATCCTGTAAGTAGAGCATTGCAATCCTGGCCCAATTCCTGGCGGTTCCATAATCGAATCCTGTCATGATAAAACTTCCTTTACTGTCGGTTTCCAAAATTTGCTCCCTGATCCCAATTTTATCAAAGAGGACCCTTTGTGGCCATGTCAAATAGTTTTGGTCATCTGTCTCCACGGTTTCCCTGATCATCTTTCCAAGTGTCAGCGGATCACAATTGCGATATCTTCCCGTTGTGCCCGGTACGTACTCAAGAGGTCTGTTGACCGCAAAATCGAATACGTCAATTGCTTCCATGTAAATATACAGGTGTGGTAATTCCATGATCGGAATCGTTCGATCGGGGTCTCTGTGTGCGGCAAACCGTAGGCCGGAACTCATATTCAATAATTGTCGGATCGTAATTTTACCCCGGGGATCTCCATCGCGCTTCCATTCTGCTACTGGAGCTTTCTGATCCAGGGAAAGTTTGCCTTCATGAATCAATCTCCCGATCAATGTCGCCGTCAGACTCTTACCCATGGACCAGGATTCCAGTTGCATATCTCCGTGTGCTCCCTGCCCATATTTTTCAATAAGTATCTTCCCGTCTTTCAGGATAAGGAAGGCAGCAGTATATGCCCCTTCTTGAAAGACCGAATCCAATACAGCTTGATACTTGCCTTCATTGATATCCGGCATACCGGAGGATATCCGATCCCCCATAGGCCAGTCCATTGATTCGGAAGAAGGCAAATTGGAAACTACGGGTACAGGTTCAAATTGAATTCCTCCCGGACCATCAATGATACAACCCTGGCTTCCATAATAGGTGGCACTTCTAACGGCATCTCCTTCGACAGAAACGGTAATGCGCTTTGCATCTTCATCAACGGAATAAGCCACTTCTCTTTCATCAGCAACCATCAGACTCATCCTGCTGTTGACAGCTGCTTCTGAAAGATCCCTCCCTGACACATATTTAGCCGAACAGAGTACTTTGGCAAAAATTCCATTGGACAAATATGACGGTGACCCTTCTGGTTGCTGAGTCTTTTCCCAAGGTTGGTATTTGAGGGATTCAGATACGAGATCCCGATCTGATACACTTTGCGCATTTTGTTTACATGAGAGCAAGAGAAGAAAACAAAGGATGATTGTGCTTTTCATAGTATCCCAATTTAATTCTAATAGGTCAGAATTCACGGTTTTCGATGTACATCATTTCTACCCATTTCAAACGATTTCGGTTCGAAGGCTTCAATCGTATGCATGTAATTGTGAGCCCAAACGGGTGAAAGAACTTGAAAAATAGGATCCTAAACATTACAAAGAGCTCAATGGATTCCCGGTATTTCTGTCTATCAGGGGATTTAAGATGTGATGATTTGTTCAAATAATTGGAACAGACCGGAAGGATCGATAGAGTATATTTGGTCAAAAAATTATAAAATGCTCATGATGAATACCCATATCACTAAAGGTTCCATTCTCTTATTACTCATTTTTTCTCTGACAACTCACAGGGTCTGGTCACAAGACACTGATCCGGGAAAGGAGAAATTCGTTATTGTCGAAGAGCATCCGTCGTATGAAGGTGGGTTGGAAACTTTCTATAATTTCGTCAAGAATGAAATCAGATATCCCAGGCGAGCTCGTGAAGAAGGAGTAGACGGACGTGTTTATTCGGAATTTGTTGTAGAAAGAGACGGATCACTTTCCAATATTCAAATCATCAAAGGAATCGATGACGTTTGTGACATCGAATTGCTTCGCGTTCTGGGAAAAGCAGGTCCATTCAAACCCGCATCACAAAGAGGAAGAACGGTCAGGACAAAATTCAAGTTGCCCGTTATATTTCAGCTGAATCCTTCTTTGACCAATCCGGATGGCACCGTTCAGGGAACGATTATTGTAGGTGAATTGGAAAGCAATATGGGTAAACTCAAAGTGACTGCTCAATACAAGGATGGCGTCTGGTCCGGAAGGGTGCTGAGCCCTGAAGACGAACCTCTGCCCGGTGCAAATATTGTGGTAAACGGGACAACAACCGGCACTGTATCAGATCCCGATGGGTTTTTTCGCCTGGAGGTAGCCAAATCAAAGAAGATCCAGGTCAGCTTCATGGGTTATGAGCGTATCGTGCTGGAGAATCATTGAAAGATAGAGAAGCATTGAATTGAAGGCATCGAGTAGAGTAAAGTAAAACAATCTTTTAGACCTACGGAAACCCGCAAAGGAGTATGTCTTACTTTTACCCTCTCACACCACCGGACGTACGGTTCACGTATCACGGCGGTTCCTGAAATTAACCATATCAGCGACCAGTCATTAGTCAGGATGACTTC
>JANQHF010000075.1 GCA_028282725.1 Saprospiraceae bacterium | reverse complement strand
CTTTGAATTGAGATTGCATAGCTTGTTGTTTTCATCATTAATAAAAGCTAAGCTACTGATTCCCTTCTTTTTACATATATAAAATCCTAGACATACTCTTATTTGAAGTATTCGGGGAGCCGTTCATTGATAAAATAATTCCATCCGGCCTGGCAACTTTCTCGTGTGAATTCAGGATATTCCTCTGGAAATGTGTCCATGCCCTCAGCAATTAACCTTAAAATGGATCCACCTTCGGTTTCTGTGATTTCAAATGTAGACGTACCGTATCCCTCAATTCCTTCAAATTCCCATGAGTAAGTAATCCTCTTTCCCGGCTCCACTTCGGTAATGGTCCATATGTGAAGAAAATCACGGCTGGGTGCCTTTACATTAAATCGCGTTGTAAATCCAACCTCTGGTTTGAAATCCGGAATATTATCAAAATACCATTTTACCATCTTATCAATGTCTGTAATGGCGCTCCATACTTCATCCGGAGATTCGTTAAATTTTTGTTCTGCAGTAATAGGATCACTTCTGTCCATTTTTATTGATTTAATTGATCTGATCAATCGCCTTCTCAATTTGATCAAGATGATGAGCATTGTGCCATACAACCTTGTCAAATAAATCCTTGACCGTTCTGATTCCCGTGTTGCTATGAATGACTACGTGGTGCCCGTGAGATTCATAGAAATTAATTGCAAGGTGCAAAATTACAGAGCGTACGGCAACGTATAGCGAACGATTTAAGTGAAGAGGCATCTGATCATAATCCAGGTGCAACGCCCAGGCGTCCTGGTCAAAGCCCCAAACCACCTGGTTTGGCAGAGCAATGCCCCTTCTTATGCGGTCATAGAGCACCGTCTCTGCATCCACAATATGATGTAAAAGCTGGCGGACGTTCCATTTGCCTGGCCCATAAGATTTCATCAGATCCGCATCATTCAAATCGAAGTAGGGCAGGGTGCGGTCTCGAATGTCTTCTAATTGGCTGAGTATCTCCACAAATCGAAATATTTTTGATTATAGTCCTGCACTTCTTGCTTATCTAAAATGCCCCTCGTTTCCAAAACAATTTATCTATAATTATTTAATAATTCCAAGATGTGAATAATGGACCGATACATTCTATCCAAATATCCTTTCAGTCTATTGCTCGTCCATAATTTCGCGTCCTTGGTGACATATACTTCTCTCCAACAGGATCTTACCAATTGCATAGAGAAAAAACCTTCAAATCTTATTATTTGTAATCAAATTATGTCTGATTTTCCTGAAAAACTAAGGATGTAAAAATCGCTATCTTTCCCAATCAACCAATATATCCTACCAAGATGAGAATATTACTACAAGTTTTCAGTCTCGCCAGTCTCATGCTCACTTTTTCCTGCCAATCCAATATCGCAGGCACTGTTATTATTAATAATGTGAGAGTTTACGATGGTAGCGGATCTGCGCCCACATCGGGCAATGTTGTGATAGAAGGTTCGGATATAAAGGCCATAGGTGCGAAATTGAAGTGCAGTTCGTGTTCAATCATTGATGGAGAAGGGTTGGCCCTTGCACCGGGATTTATTGATATGCACGCTCACTTAGAACCCTTACCATTAATCCCTACTGCGGGGAGCGCGCTGCACATGGGAGTTACAACCGCTCTGGGAGGCCCTGATGGTTCTTCACCGATCAATTTGGGTCATTACCTGGATTCCCTGGATCAGATTAAAATGGGTATCAATGTGGCCTACCTGATCGGTCACAATTCGGTAAGATCGGAAGTGATGCATTTGGACGGACGTGCTCCCACGGATGCAGAATTAGATGAGATGAAAGATCTGATCAAAAAAGGAATGCGAGATGGCGCATTTGGGATTTCGACGGGTCTTAAATACCTCCCGGGTACCTTTGCTAAAACCGATGAAATAATTGAAGTATCGATAGCTGCGAGCGAATTGGGTGGAATCTATACATCGCATTTAAGAGAAGAGGGATTGGGTCTTTTGGAGGGAGTAAAAGAGGCCATCACCATTGCAGAGGAAGCTGATATTCCGGTCGTACTGACTCATCATAAAGCAATTGGCTTACCATCATGGGGCAAAAGTATTCAAACCCTGGCTATGGTAGATTCGGCAAGACAATTGGGTCTTGATGTCATGATCGATCAATACCCATATACTGCATCACATACAGGTATTGCAGTTCTGATCCCACCCTGGGCACTCGAGGGAGGTCGTTTTACCGCTTTTACAAAACGGTGTGAAGATCCAATTTTGAGGGACAGCATCAAAAGCGGGATCATCTATAATATTATGAACGACAGGGGAGGCGGTGATTTAAAACGCATCCAATTTGCGCGATTTAATTGGAAGCCTCACCTGGAAGGAAAAACGTTGCACGATTGGGCCCTGGAAGAGGGGATGGAACCCAATGCTGAAAGCGGAGCAGAATTAGTGATCAGGGCACAACTGAATCGGGGTGCCAATGCTATTTACCATGCCATTAATGAAGAGGACGTGCAAAGAATTATGGCTCATCCATATACCATGGTTGCTTCTGATGGGCGGATCACTGAGTTTGAAAAAGGTTTTCCTCATCCCAGGGTACATGGGACCTTTCCAAGGGTGATCGGTCATTATGCCCGTGATAGAGGGGTAATTACCGTTAGCGAGGCCATTCGTAAAATGACCTTCTTGCCTGCACAACGATTGGGTTTATCGGATCGGGGATTGATCAAGGAAGGGTATAAGGCAGACCTTGTGTTGTTCAATGAAGAAACAATTATTGATCGGGCCACCTTTGAATCACCACATCAATATCCCGAAGGAATTGAAATGGTGATGGTTAATGGTAAGATTGCCCTTCAAGACGGAAAGTTGAGTCAGGAGAGGTATGGAGTGATCCTGAGAGGTCCGGCCTACGGGGGATAGTCTCTTCCCAAGCGCACATTTTCGACATACTTCGACTGCCCAATCACATGCTGCTCAGGGTTTATATTCCAAACCTAATCAGAGAAACAGAAGTGTTCGTCTTCAAGGACGTTATTCGAGATCCGGATATTTTGCTTTGAGCGCCTTGAGATGTTTGATCATTACAGGATGTCTGTGTTCCTTGGCGTAGCTCGTATGAAATTTATGATTCTCCAGAAAATTGATCTGAATTCTGTCGAACTGTTCGTCAAGTGAATCTACAATATTGTAATATGCCCATTCCTTTTTCAAGCTTTGACTGATCTCCTCAAAGTCATCTCTCCCCAGGTAATCCAAATCGGCATCACACAGGATCTCACTCAATTTACCTTCCGGAGTCTGAGGGATTTTGGTGGCCATGATCATTTTCTTGACCAGTACTATTTCCGCTTGACTGTAACCATATTTGGTCATTATGGATCCGATGATAACGGCACTCACATTCTCGTGGTTATGATAGGTATGTACAAATCCAAGGTCGTGGGAGACGGCTGCTATTTCGAGTAATTCAGCCTCCTTTTCTTCGATGGAATAATAGCGGATATATGACTTACAGACATCATGCACATCCATTGTATGATGAAGACCGTGATACGTCAAATTTGAAGAAATTTCACGTTGAATGCGGCCATAAACCTCGTTTATAATATCTTTTTTGGCCATTTATACAGCTAATACTACATATATAGTACCATAATTGGTTGCGAAAAGAAAAATTGGAGAATAATTTAGTTTAAAATGGCCTGATTGATCGGGTGATCCACGAAGTACATTTCCAGATCTGTCATATTCTTGACGCTAATGCTGCCTCGCTTCTCACATTGATAGTGATTTTTTATAAGCTGATAGGTTGATTCACTGATATTAATTTTTTGTGCAGCAGATTTACTTTCAATCCTGGCGGCGACATTTACCGTATCTCCCCAGATATCGTATGCGAATTTCTTGGCACCCACGACACCGGCTATGATGGGCCCCGAATGAATACCAATCCTGGCATCAAAACGGACCAGGCCTTTTGCTTCTCTTTGGTTATTCCACGTATCCAGGAAATTGACCATTTCAAATGCGGCGTTCACCGCATCAATGGCATGTGTATTATTGGGAATGGGAACACCTCCTGCACACATATAAGAATCTCCAATCGTCTTGATTTTTTCGATGTTGTATTTGGTAATGATGTTGTCAAAAGCCCTGAAACATTCATCCAATGCCTGGATAAGATCTCGAGGAGACAATTGTTTGGATATCGTCGTAAAGTTGATGAAGTCCGTAAAAAGGACGGTACAGTTGTCAATCATCCTCGTTTTTACTTTCGACTTTTCTTTGAGCTCTTGTGCGATGAATTTAGGGAGGATATTCAATAGCAACTCTTCAGACCTTTCTTTTTCATGTTCGATCTCTGCCTTCTGTGCAGCCAATTTTTTGTTTGTCTTCCTCGTAGAATAAATGATCCAGGTGAGGAAGCCCGTGATCAATAATCCCAATACTGAAAGTGTAATGTACAATCTTTGTTGTGAGGTCTTAAGATGTAATTCAGACTCTTTTAATTGCAGTTCTGCTTCCTGTTCTTTGATCAGATGTTGAGAGTTGAGGATATTAATGGAGTCAAGCTGAGCCATGAATCTCAATGAATCAATGATTCGCTGGTTGTATTGCATCTTGGCCTCTGCCTTCGCCTGTTCGTCCGTCATGCGATTGATGATGGCTGTACGTCTGTTGAGTAATTCGGCATTTTCCTCAACGGATTTGGTCAGACTCTCCTGTGCATCTTCCAGTCTTTCTCTTTCTTCTTTTAAGAGCTGCATCTGTTCAAATGCTTCCTCAGTGCCCATTTCTTCAAACTCCTTAAGTTCTGATTCTTTGGCCTCGGCGACGAGTTGTCGATCCAGACGCACGATCATACCCTTTAATTCTCTTACTTTTTGTTCAACTAAGGGATCCATTGTTGCACTGACGCGATATTGAACCATTTCCATAACAGAAACGGACTTTTCGATTAAATTGCGGGGAGGCCTGGATGATAGTCCCTTATCTATACTTTCGATTATTTCCTTGATATAGGCATCATCTTTTGGAAATGCTCGTGCCAACAGGTGTGCCTTGTTAATCTCGACGACAGCTTCAGTATTGGAACCCATGGAGCGAGCTTTTTTTACTCCTCTGTCTATCAGATCGAGTGCATTGTCCCACTCCTGAGATTTAGTAAGCTCTTCTGCAAATTGAAATGATTTTGAAATATATGCACCGTCCTTCAGCGATCTCAACTGCTTTTTATAGTCGTTATAAGACCTCTGTGCTGACACTTGTACGCAAGTACAAATGAAGATCAGAAAAGAGCACAAAAATGTTCGATGAACCATCGATGCCAGTGATTAAGTGATATGCGTAATCCCTTCAAATCTAATAAAGTTGGGGGACAATTGTGATGGAAAACTACAAATTCCCTATTTCGGGTGGGGAAGGACAAGGAATCCCGAACTTATGCTGATGCTCTCAGCTTTACTTTCTTGGAAGTGATTTCATCACCTAAATAATGAGGCTGACGGATGAGCTTCTTAAGATGTTTGCATTTCACTGGTTCTCTGTTTTGCCGGGCATACTCCGTGTGGTATTGATGACTTTGCAAGAATTTGATCTGAAGGAGTTCAAACTCCTGCTCAATATGTGGAATGACTCTGAAGTTTCTCCATTCTTCTTTGAGTGTGGTGCTGATCGCTTCAAAATCCTGTCGACCCAGGTAATCAAGATCTGCATCACAGAGAATCTCTTCAAGAAAATTCTTAGGGGTTTGAGGATAGACGGTAGATAATATCATCGACCTGACTTTCGACCTGTCCAAAGGACAATAACCATAGTCAGCCATTAATTCAATTACGATCCGTGCTCCCCTCTGTTCGTGATGCTCTTGCCCTTCGATAAATCCTAGATCGTGTCCTACTGCCGCTATTTCGAGTAATTCGGCTTCTTTTCCTGCAATGCCGTAGTGCTCAATATAGAATTTGCACACATCATGAACATCTTTCGTATGATGGATTCCATGATATGTATACCTTGGAGAGAGATATTCCCTGATCAGGCTGTACAAATTTTCTATGATCGCTGACTTCTGCATTGTAGACATTCATGTCATCAATTAGGACGGCCTAATTGACAAAAAGTTTCTACTAAGACGCTGCAAAAGCCATTCCATGAATTATAATAACGTTAAGACCGGGTTTCCTTTGGATAAAATGTCGGGAATATAGCAATGATCGGCAGGGAAATCTAGTAGAACCCCGGTGATTTAATCTCCTGTTGCGACCCGGCGGCTTAGAGTGACCCGGTTGTTTCGCATATAATTCGGATGACATCGATGTCAGCCAAATGAAGATGATGATCTAAAATTCAGATCAAAAGTCTTCCAAAATCAACCAAAGTAGAACATAGTTTGAATAAGAATGGAAAAAGTTTAATTATAAGGCAGGTGATAACTTAAAGGCAGGTGACAGCTTAAAGCAAGGTGACAGCTTAAAGCAAGGTGACGGCTTAAAGTGGGGTGACTGCCTACAGCCGCCCGGTGACATTCAGCGACCCGGTCGTTTCACCTGGAGTTGCCATTTGATTCCAACATAAAGCTCCCGTCCGTGATTGGGAGCATATGCATAGGATGTATCAAAATATTGACTGAAACCACTCGCGGCAGAAGGATCATTATATCCAATTAACGGACTTGTGTCCTGACGAAAATTGGTCAAATTTTGAATACCCAGGTATAAACTGAATTGATCATTGAAGTCTTTGTTGATCTGTAGATTGTGCAGAGAGAATGGATCACTCTTCAAAGGTCTCGAAAAAGGAAGGGGATTTCCCGTCTCATCAAGATCATATACTTCCGGTAAAGCCATCGATCCGGTCACTCGTGCAGTGTAGGCCAAAGTCAGGTCTTGGCTTTTTATGTGATAATTGGCACTGACTATGCCGCTCCAACGGGGAGCGAATTCAATATTCCTGCCTTCCTTAAGTCCAGCTGTTGATTCCTGGAATTCCCGTGCACTTTGCAAATTGAAATCCAGGTTGATTCCCAATGGAAATGCAAAATTCTGGTTTACAGAAATACCCAACCCCCTGGTACGAGCATAACCCTCTGAATTTTGATATATGATCTTTCCGGGCTGATCATATTGAGGAACGATCTTGTTGGAGAAGTGAGTGAAGTAGGCCTCGACGTCTATGGTTCCAGTCCCGCCCAGGCCAGAGTACACATGGTTGACATTGATGGACGTATTAACCGAACGTTCCGGGTTGAGCTCTTCGCGAATAACTACCTCCCGTTGACCTGTGACAAAGGCATGATCTTCTGTGAATAAATTCACGATTCTGAATCCCGTGCCAAAATTCATCCTGAGTGTCGTCCATTCTGATGGTTTATATTTAGTGCTCAGTCTTGGTGCTAAAATGACTCCGTGAGATGGATAGTGATCCATGCGGATTCCGGATAGCACAGTGATCCCGTCGTCAATTGTAAATTCATCCTGGATAAAAAGCCCTGGAATGAACTGGTTGTTTGGGCTATTCACAATTTGACCATTTCTTAAGACTTCGGTAGCAATACTGTTATCATCATATGCATTGTATCTCGTCGTAAGACCCAGGAGCAGGTCATGTTTGCCACCATTGATATTCCAGAGAAGATTGGCAAAACCGATTTTCTGATTGGCCTGGTAAGAATCCGAGCCATAGTAACTGTCCTGATCGTGATGGGACAGAGAAAAGTCGACTTTGATATTTGCTGATGTATTGAATTCATAGGTCCCAAACAATTCTGCTCTATTTGTGTAGATACTTTCTCCATAAACGGATTCACTACCGCGCAGTTGGCGATAATTTCGATTGAGGAGGTATTCTTCGACGCCATTTCGACGGTCTTCGTAATAATACTTTCCAGCCAATGAAAATTTTTTCCCGCTCCTTCGATGAATATTCCACTTGGTGAACAGTGAATACCGATCCAGCAGGATGGCATCTCCAAACTGATCATTATTGAAGTCATCGAAGTCATTGACGTAGGCATAATTCAAACCGATAAACCCACTGGAAGCACCAATTTTTGGAGCAAAGGCAATATTGCCAAAACTCTCCCTATGAGTTGTTCCCATAAGATCAATAGATACAGCTGATTGGTCGGCAGGATCCTTTGTTATGATGTTGATCACGCCTGCCACTGCCTCCGAACCATAAAGTGTACTGCTCGGACCCTTAATGACTTCGAACCGGTCTATGATCATATTGGGAATACCATTGAGCCCATATACCGAAGCCAGATTACCATAAATGGGTGAACCATCCATAAGAACAGCCGTATAGGCCCCCTCGAGACCATTAATGCTGATGCTATTCGTGTAACAAACACCACAGGAAATCACTTCCTGAATTCCGTTAACCAGCTGCACGTTCTCCACAATGGAGGATCCTGCCGGAGGAAGATACGTGTCCAGTTGCCGAGCGGTGATCACCTCGACTTTAACCGGTGACTGCGATACGTAGGTCGGCTTCATTGTCCCGGTTACAACTATTTCATCAAGCAGATCATGGCTCGGAGTCAATTCGACATTCCATTCCAACACTTCATTCTCCTTTACCTTAATTTTCCGGATTACGGACTTATACCCAAGAAAAGAAACTATGATCTCATGTACGCCTTCCTGAATTTCCGTTAATCGAAAATAGCCTCGATCATCCGAAGATGTTCCCTTTCCCAGGATAGGAATGGCAATGGATGCGAGCTCCATTGGTCCTTCTCCTGAAAAAATATAGCCTTCGATTACAGCACTTTGTCCGGAAAGACCCATGGCGAATGCCAGGAATCCAATGACTGAAGCGAGCTTTCTCAAAAGTGACATGTCCTGAAAATTATTAATAGATACCACAAAGATAAAAAGTTAGACTAATCTAACAAATATTTTTTAAGTGTTCTTTGTTATCTTCACTTTACATCTGAATACATGCCCACGCAAACAAAGGAGAATTATCTGAAAGCCATGTATTTTCTGGAGCGTAAAGGGAGCAAGATAGCCCTTACCGATCTCAGTAAATTACTGGACGTCAGTACACCTACCGCCAATAGTATGGTAAAGAAATTACAGGAAGACGAATGGGTGATTTACCAAAAATACAAGCCTCTCCAATTGACCGAAAAGGGCAGGAAAGCAGCAGCACTGATTGTACGCAAACACAGGTTGACCGAAATGTTTTTAACCAAAATAATGGGATTTGGGTGGGAGGAAGTTCATGATATTGCTGAGGAGATGGAACATATCAATTCTGATGCGCTTTTTGATCGCATGGATGAATTATTGGGAAATCCCACGGTTGATCCACACGGGTCCCCGATTCCGGATAAATCAGGAGTGCTGGTCTCAAGGAATTACGAACATTTGTCTGACATGAGCGAGGGTCAGAGGGTTCGACTCTGTTCGATGACGGATAGTTCAACGGAACTCCTGGTGTTTCTGAATTCAAAGAATATAAAATTGGGAACGGAAATGGACATCCTGAAAATCGAATCATTTGATCAAAGTATGATTGTTAGCTACAATCATCACCCATCCATGATGCTCAGTCACGAGGTCTGCAAAAGACTGCTCGTAGAGGTCGTGAATTAATATCTCTTTTTCAGGTAGACAGGTAAATTGTCTTTGGGGTGTTTCAGCGGCACGTCAACAAATGTGCAGACATATCGATCGGGAACAGAAAGTTCATATCTCTGTAACAATTCTGCAATGATTAGTTTGATCTGAAGTTCGGCAAATGCATATCCGATACAATGATGAGGATCTGCACTGAACGGGGCATACGCAAATGGGCATCTCATATGTTCTTTTCGTTCCGAATTAAACCTATCCGGATCAAATTCTTCAGAATTAGATCATGTACGCTGATCGATGTGTGTTATTTGCATCACCAATAGGATCAATGTGTTTTTTGGAATGAAATGCCCTTCGACTTCCAAGTCTGTTTCCAGTTTTCTGGCCATTGAGGTCAATGGTGGATGCATTCTTAAAGACTCCTTCATTGCGAAGCCGGTTTTTTTCATCGATCTGAGATCTGCTACAACGGGTCTTTCACTTGAAGAAAGTCATTAGCTTCCCGGTACAGTGCTGCTTGCCAATCAGGAAATCTGGATAGGTAATAAGTCATTACGGTCAGGGTAATCGCTGTCGTATCATGGGCAGCCAGCAAAACAAAAATAAGGTGGTCAATGATCTCCTGGTCAGTAAATTGATTCCCCTCTTCACTTTGCGCGGTACAAAACCGACTGCACAAATCCTTTCCAGGATTTTTTCTTTTTTCCTTTATAATGGAATGAAAGTATTGGACGAGAAACGAACGTGCCCTGATCCCCTTGCCAAATTTTGTAAATGGCAAGTTTATGGGAATCTTCAATGCGGCATTTACAATAGCAGATATTGCCCGATTCAGCTTTTTGATTTCATTATTGGATTTCAATCCAAAGAAGACCTTCGTTGCTATGGATAAAGTCAGTTCTTGAAAAAAAGGGAAGGCCAGTATTTTGTCTTTTTCTGAAAGATGTTCAATTTCAGAATGAATGACCCCCGGCATCATTTCCAGATAACCTTGCATAGGTTCCTTCTTAAATGCCTCATTCATGATGCTGCGATAAACCTTGTGTTTTTCACCGTCTATGAGCATCAAGCCATTAGGAAATAACTCTGCCAGCGCTGCCTCTCATGCCTCCTGGTTCGAGGTAAACTTTGCTTGTTCTACAAGGATCAGTTTATTGGCGGTGGGACCGATGAGTGTTACCGAAGTAGCGAAAGGGGGTCCTTGCCTTGAACACGTTCCCGTATTGTGCCTGGCGTTTTTTGAAATATGTGGTTGCATTATGCACATACGGAATCAGATTACCGCAATATGGCCATCCTGCAGAACCTGGAGTGTGCTTTACATCTTTGAGTTTCGCTACTAGCATCCTACTATTTGGGGATTCTACCTGTTTTTATACTCTCTGATCTCAATGTCCTTCCGACAATGCGTTCAACCATAGCACCCACTTCCAGTAACTTATCAATATCGATCCCTGTCACAATACCCATTTCATCCATCATGACTACCATATCCTCCGTTGAAACCAGCCCTACAATATTGGGATCCCTATAATAATAGCTACCTGTACCGGCAACAGGAACTCCATCCATGAAGTTTGCAGGTTGACCGCCGATTCCGCCCATTGTAGATTCATAGTGCGTCATGCCCGCCTGCAGGGCAGCCAGAACATTGGCCAATCCCCAGCCCCTCGTGGTGTGAAAATGCACAATATGCTTTTCCGGTTGAGGAATACTTTCAAGAAGCATAGAGTAATACCGATAGACCCGGTCAGGAGAAGCGGAGCCATCATGGTCGGCATGTTCTACATCAAAGGCTCCGATATCGAGCCATCTTTTTGTGAATTCAACCGCTGTTTTCAATTCGGTAGGTCCTTCGATCGGACAACCCCATATAGTGCTCACTGTACCATTTACTTTAATCCCGGCATCCCTGGCCATCTGAATGTACTTCTCACTCATCTTCCAGTATTCCTTTAAGGTAGTCCCGGAATTTTTGAAGTGATGTGATTCACTTGTTGAGACCATCAACAGGATGCGATCAGGTCCGTATCCGTCTAATTTGGCCTGAATAGCCCTTTCTATGGATTTCTCCCTTATAGTTACTGCAGTGATGAGTACATTATCTAACAGATGACCAACTTTCTTGCTCGTGCGCACCCGTTGCATCACCTCATCTGCATCCTTGAATTGGGGCATGCCACGAGGATTTCCGAAATTGGTAAGTTCGAGTCTTTTGAACCCACATAATATTAATTGTTCTGCTAGCCAGACTTTAGCATCTGTTGGGATAAACTTCTCCTCGTGTTGAAAACCGTCTCGTACAGTAATATCACCTATTACGACATTTTTGGGATACTCCATGATTTGAATCTTCTGCTTCTATACTTCGTAGTAAAAGGAATGCCTCAGCAAATCAAGGCTTTTAGGTATGGCAGTCATAGGGTCCTCGTTACCCTCAAATTCCAGTGATACGTACCCTTTATAGTTGTGTTTCCGCATGATGCTTCCTATTCTGTCATAATCGAGATCCAGGGTGTACCATTTTCCTCCACCGTAATAAGTCTTGGCTTGTACAAGGTAAGTTTCGGGTGCGAGGAATTCCAATTGGTCATAAGGATCTTCCAGAAAGTTGCCGGTATCCAAAGTCACTTTCAACCAAGGTGAATCGATTGCATCGACAATTCGCTTTACCCCCTTCGCCGTACGACCTAATCCCCAATGATTTTCAAGTCCCAGCAAGACTCCGCATTTTTCGGCAGCAGGAATCAACTGAGCAATAGAATCGATTACCCATTTAAATCCATCTTCGTCAGTATAACCTTCTATGGGTGGTTCGATTCCGCGATTCGCCATTAATGCGTCGAAATTGGCACTTGTTCTCCAGCGTCCTGTATTCAATCTCATCGTGGGAATTCCCAATTGATAAGCCAATTCGATTTGATGAATGGTTTTTTCAATATTCTCCTTTCGATAAGCAAGATCGGGATTCAAAAATCCCTGGTGTGTCGAAAATCCGCAAAGATCGAGACCACTGTGAAAAGCAAGTCGCTTTATTTTTTGAAGACTGGCATTGTCATCCGACAACATTTGAACATGTAGCAATTCAATTCCGTCAAATCCCATCCGGGCAGCATGTTCAATACAACTTTCTATACTTGAATTTTCCTTTGGACCATTAAATTGCCAAAATGAATAGGTAGATACCCCGATCGGATTGTATCGCTTCTTTTTCTCAGAATTCAGGACCTCCCCTGAGGTGTGAGAAGAAAGCAAACCTGTCGATGAAAGGGCTGCACATGACAGGATCGCTGAATCCCTGATAAAATTTCTCCTGTTTTTACTCATCATAGAATGTTGTCGTTAATTTGTTTGTGGGCATAGTCAACCGCTCGCGCTGTCAATGCCATATAGGTGATGCTTGGATTTTGTGTACCTGAGCTGGTCATGCATGACCCATCAGTGACAAATACGTTGGGTACTTCGTGCATTTGATTCCACTTGTTAAGTACACTCGTCCTGGGATCATGACCCATACGTGCTGTTCCCATCTCATGGATACAGGCACCGGGAGCTGTAGCTTCGTTATATGATGTGATGTCTTTACAACCTGCGGCTTCGAGCATCTCTTCTGCACAGGTAACACCATCCTTGCGAAGTGCATATTCATTGTCGCGAAGTTTGGCATCGAATGTTATGATGGGCATACCATGCCTGTCCTTCCGGTCAAAATTGAGATACATTCTATTTTCGTGGTAGGGAAGGAGTTCACCAAAACAGGTCATACTGATGTAATAAGGACCTGGCTTGAATATTTCCTCCTTTAATTCCACACCCAGTTTGCCTTCAGGGATGTTATGCGAACGGCTGGCACCTCCCTGGTAACCAAATCCTCGGACGTAGTCATCTCTCTTAGTGTCTTCATCAATATTTCGAAATCTTGGAATATAGAATCCTCCCGGCTTTTTGCCTTTATAATAAGCATCCTCAAATCCGGGCATTCTGCCTGCGGCTCCCATACCATAGTGATGATCCATCATATTATGCCCCAATTCACCACTGCTGTTGCCGAGACCATCGGGAAAGTCTGAAGACCGGCTGTTGAGCAAAATGGCCGTTGAACCCACCGTACTGGCATTGCAAAATATGATACGTGAATAGAATTCCATTTCTTCTCCCGATTCACGATCAATGACGCGAACACCTGAGGCTTTTCCCGCCACTGCATCCCAGACGATCTCAGATACGATACTGTTGGGCCTCAAAGTCAGATTGCCTGTAGATTCGGCGACAGGGATCGTAGCAGATTGAGAACTGAAATATGCTCCATAAGGACAACCTCGGACGCATCGTGCCCTGCTCTGGCACTGTCCTCTTGTACCTTTGTGCACTTCGGGAATATACCGGGATAGATTGGCAACTCTTCCTGGTGTTATGATCCTTCTTGGGTATTTCCTGGCCACAGACTCCCGCATGTGCTGCTCGACGCAGTTCAGGGGAAATGGAGGAAGAAATTGGCCATCCGGTACCTGCTTCAGGCCCTCTTTTTGACCGCTTACACCAACGAACGTTTCCACGTAATCGTACCAGGGTGCAATGTCCTCGTATCTGATAGGCCAATCAATAGCGATTCCCTCCCTGGCATTTGCTTCAAAATCAATGTCACTCCATCGATAACAGTGTCGTCCCCACATTAATGACCTTCCACCGACATGGTGCCCCCTGATCCAGTCAAATCGTTCGATTTCATCATATGGATATTCATCATCTTTATTGATGAAGTGCTTATGATCTTCTTTTACCCACCATGAGAGTCGGTTCTGTTTGCTGTAATGTCTTGCTATTTCTTCTGCTGGTACAGTATTGCGATTGGGTAGATCCCATGGATCCATAGCCGCTGTGGGATATTCACCGTGACGTACCATTGGCCCTCTTTCAAGCATGAGCGTTTTATAGCCTCTTACACACAATTCCATTGCCGCGAATCCTCCGCTGATCCCGGAACCGATAACGATAGAATCATACGTGACCTCTTCTTTCCCTTTGATATTAATGTTCATAGCGCCCATGCTTTTCCACCTGCCTCTTCTGTTGTGATACACGCTTCATACGTTCCCGGGACTGGTAGATAATTCAAAAACTTTGTACCGATTTCTTCCGTTGTCAGATAATAGGCTACGGCTTGTTGTTTAAACCTGAGGTAAGAATTTTTCACGTGATCTGAGATTCCGGACTTCGAATTTTCGATTTCCTGAAGGCATTTTTTCTGATGGTCTGCTTCTTGATCTATAAATCCTTCTTTGCTACTTTCTTCCAGGAATGTATTGATGACTTTCAACTGATCCATGTATTCCTTTCTGTCAGAAGCATTATATACCGTCCCTACCATATGTTGAATCAAATTTGGTACACCTACTTCTGAAGCCGATGGACTATCTGTCTTAGGCAGTATGGTATCTGTAAGTTGGGTGATCAATTTAGACTGCTCCATTGAGAATGAAAATACTTCATTGGATCCGTCAATACTTTCAGCCATAGGGCCACATCCGCTGAGTAAAGATGTGACGAGCGGCGCACTCAGAGATGCCCCCGTAACGTATGCTGTTATCTTTATTATATCCCGTCTATGCATAAATGCCTATTATGGAAGAAAGGTAGTGAATGTTCTATAAATGCATGATTCGCGCGCATGGGAAGGATGTCCATGTCAATTCAAAGAGTCTGTTTAAATTTGATAATTTTAACCATGCTCATGCACAATTAATACATTCAACCATAACATAATATCATGATTTCGAAAGCCACAATGGACTTCTTAAAAGATTTGAAAATAAACAATAACCGGGATTGGTTCAAAATGAATAGATCTCGCTATGACGGGGCAAAGTTGGAGTTTGAGACCTTCATGGATGCCCTCATCGAGGATATTTCAAAATTTGATCCGTCTATCGCTCATCATACCGGCAAGAGCAGCATGTTTCGCATTTACAGGGATGTGCGCTTCTCGAAGGATAAATCTCCTTATAAAACACACCTTGGTGCCCACGTCACGGCTGCACTAAAGAAATCTGACATTCACTCCCGGGCGGGCTACTATATTCACCTCGGACCCGGAGAAAGCATGCTGGCCGGCGGAGCATATATGCCTCAGGGCCCCTGGCTCAAGGGGATCCGGTCGGAAATCGCCGCCGATCCGAAAACATTTAAAAAAATCCTGAATAGTGCTACATTCAAGAAATACTTTGGGGCTATGGAAGGTGATCAATTGAAAACAGCTCCTAAAGGATATCCCAAGGATCATCCGGAAATAGAACTCCTGCGATATAAGAGCTTCCTTGCTACTCATCATCTCAGTGACAATGACGTTTTGTCCAAAGATTTCCTGAAGCATTGCACCCGCGTTTTCAAGGCGCTTTATCCATTTGACGATTATTTAAACCGGGCTGTCTGACCTGAATATTCGAAATGAAATAAGAAAGCGTGCATCAAGTCGGTCTTACACTGATAAAAAACGGTAACCCTGCTCCATATAAAAATTATCGACATGGTTACTTATGGCCTTCGATGGTTATAATTCTAGGAATCGTCCTGATTGGTTCTTCCTGCCAGGATCCGCAACCTGTTGCCATCGGCGATAAAACGGAAAACTTTGACAGGTACATGAAGGTGGATTCTTTATTTCAGGTTCGTCCGGATTCTTTAATGTATAACTATGAACCAGAAAATGCTTTTGTTGAAGCCTACGTATCTGTGAAATTTTTAGAAAGACAGGACCGAAAAGACCCGGTGATGTTTGATTCGATGGTAGAGCATGTGTCCATACGATTCAGGCATGAATTAGAAAATGATGACTTTTTGAAGGCTCAATATCACGAAATACGCGCCAGAAAATATCAGGAAGTATTTGATCATGAAGAAGCCACAAAATGGTTTCGCAAGGCCCGGAATTTGTATGAATCTGCAGGAAGAAAAGCCAAGATGAGATCACTGGAAATGCTTTCGAATATTGCCATAACTCACCAGTATTACGGCGGGCATGTCGATACAGCAGCACACTACGCACGCTCCCTTCAGGATTCAATTGCACTTTATCCCGATTATCCATGGAAATACAATAACCTGTACTGTCTTGCCGATATCTATAGAAGGACGGGAAATCTTGAATTAGCCAAACATTGGGCAGTACAAGCCAGGGAAGAGTTGTATAAGTTAAATCCTGTTAATTATCGCTTACTGGCTGAATCCGAAGTGCTGATTGCAAATATCGAATTAGCAAGAAAAGATTATAAAAGTGCTCTAAAATCTTATAATAAAGGAATTGATCTCGCCAGGGATATAGATTCATGTTCCTCAGATTTATTGTATTACTACAACAATTATCTGGCGCTTCTCCTGAGAGAAAAAAATGTAATGGAATCTGAATTTATATTGTCTGAATTTAACTCTATACCAGGTTCGGATAATGCGAACTGGAGATTTATAGAAAAGAAACATAGAGGACATCTCCATTATATAAATGGAGCATATGAAAAGGCGATATCAGAATATTCCGAATGCCTGAAGATAGGAGGTGAAATTGATCTCAATAATGAGGACTATTCGGATGCATATGAACTATCCGGGGCATGCCTTTTAAAAATGGGTCAAATTGATCGGGCCTATTATCACTTCAAAGAAGCGAGGCACTTGCTTTCAGGTAAAAATAAGGAGTCTGTTTTAAGATATAAGTACTATCCGAGAGCACTTGTTATCGATATCCTGATTGGACATTGTGAGATTCTAATGGGTATTGATTCCGGCAATGAAGATTTGATAGAATCAGGACTGCATAAGTTAAATAGTATAGAAGAAAATTTACTTTGGATTTCAATTATGTACGATCCTGTAACTGCAAATATCGCACAGGACAATTTCTCATTTGTTTATGATGCCCTGTTGGACTATCAAATTAAAATTGGAAAAGATGCAAAAAGAATATTCGAACTAATTGAGTATAAAAAAAATGGATACGATTCCTGGTCCGGTGATTTTTTGAATTGCATTCAGTCAGACATTCTGAACAAGATTGTAAAACTGGATAGGGAAATTAGAAAAGCCTATCAGAATAGTTATAGGACGGCTGGAGTGAAGGAACATTCATTGCTGAATATGCATCGATTAATAAAGAGTCGCGATGTCTACTTTGAGGAATTTTTTGCAAACGATCACTATCAAGTTGAATTGATGAGAAACTGCATTGGAAGAAGATATCACGAGATTATAGAAGGAATTTCAGAATATGATGAAAAACTGATCTTGAATATATACTACCATGATCATATTCTGGCTTTTGATCGCCTATTGATTGGAATTTATGATGGAAGAGATTTTCGCTACTCTCATCGTGCGCTTACTGAAGAAATCAAATCAAAGATTGAAATGGCCAGAAGTTTAGTTGTACAAAATGCTGATCCAACTGCCTTGGAAGAAATAAAGACAATGCTATTTAACGAAATTGACTTGGAGAATGGATCTTCACAGAATCTGATTATTTTAAATGATGGGCCATTTTATGATATACCGACAGGCTCATTGCCACTAGGAGATGGATCGTCATCTATTGACCAAAGTATGAATGTCTCTTATGCTTATTCTCTGCTTGATTTGAATTTTGACAGCGCTGCATTTGATGCGACAGCTGATATTAATGTCTTAGCTTATTCTGATGTATCTTCTATTTTGAACATTGATGAAGCAGAGTTAAAAGAACTCCCTGGCACTTATCTTGAGGCAGGATGCATTCGTGAGCATTATAATGGCCAAGTTCATGTTCTATCCGGGCACGAAGTTCAATGGAAGAATATTAAAGCATCTCAACCCCAAATTAACATTTTGCACATTGGCCTTCATGGTGTTTTTGATGAAGCCAACAGGTTGAATAATAAATTATTTATTAGAAATGATAACGGTGTAGTCACAAGACCGGTATTTATCAGTGATTTGATAGAATTGGACCTTAGGGCCAGGCTACTGGTGCTCTCGAGTTGTCACTCCACTTCAGGACAGAAATTTCGGTCTCTGGGAACGGTCAGTTTTGCCCGAGAACTTTCCAAAATCATTGGTAGTTCTTCAATTTCGTATTTGTGGCAATTGGACGATATAGAGGCGGCAGACTTTATGTGTATTTTTTATGAAAGGCTTAAAATAAATGAAGATCCAATCATTTCTTTGCGGGAAGCGAAGGTCGAATATTTGAAAAAAACAGGAAACACCAGGGTGACCAATGGCTTGGTCTTTTATCACTAGGTGCCATCATGGATCCAGGTGAAGGTATAATTATTGTCCTGCATTATGGCGTAACTAATACCATATAGAGAGGGAAAATTAAACTGACTGGTATCTATTCTTTGCCAGGGGTCAATGGCAATCTCGGAAAAGACGATGATGGGTGACCCATAGTCATTAATTGTAAGATTGGACTTGGTCAAGTAAGGATGTGTTTCTCTGGCCTTTTCAAGAGCCAGAGTGATTTCGTTTCCAATATCATTATTTGATGAACTCAGGGCTTGACCGGGGGGAGCGAAGGATGATTGACCACCACCACCTCCTGGAGGTTTGCTTCCACCGCTTCCACAATTAGTCAAAGAAGCACTGGGAGGAAATGAACCTACCAGATATGGTGCGAAAGAGTTGATGTTCATCAAGGTATACTTGTCATCTTCAGAATTGCCTGAAATCAATTGATTTGGAACGAGGTAGGCGTAAAATTTCTCTCCTACATCGTAAATCTCAGCATTGAAGTCGATAATGTCTTGTGTAACACCCGACAGACCTTCGAGACTTACAAATTTCTGATTGGTTTGATAGTCCCTCTTAATGATGCAGGTTCTAAAATTTAATTCGACAGGTAAATAATTATCAGATGGATTGTTCATATCAAGATAAATTTGTTGGAAATTAAAGAATTTGATCCAAATGATCTAAAGTCTTCCAAATATTTAGAATGTTGAGCTGATTATTCTTTTCACCCGAATTGGAATTTGGGTTGAGCAATTTTCTCACCAGCTGAATATCAAATGCTATACTGTCTTCTCTCTTTCTTTCGGAATGATACTCTTTTAATAAGGAAATTGCACTGGACACAAAAGCAGTTGCCACACTTGTACCCGTCATTCTCGTGGAGATGGATTGATCAGGATAGTATAAAGGTATTTTGTGTCCGGGAGCAAAGATATCTGTCCCGCCATTGGGAGCAATCGAGAGCTGGCTTTGGGTTATTTTTAATGGACGTTCATTCAAATGTTTTATGGCACCTACGCTGATACAATTTTTTGAAATGGCCGGAAAACCCATTCCAGGCTTTCCGTTAAATCGGTTGCCGGATGCACACACCAGGATTACCCCTTTTTGAGCCAGGATTTGCATGTAATGTAGAATCGCCGGATAGAAAGAGGAGACTTCATCTTCATTTTGGTAATTCTTGTGGTCTGAAATGGACAGATTTATAATATCGGGAACGAAGTTTTGATTATTTGGAGAGGAAGATCCCGAGGAAAAAATTTCAAGTGCATTT
>JANQHF010000127.1 GCA_028282725.1 Saprospiraceae bacterium | reverse complement strand
ATTTCAAATAAATCCATTGACCGGGTATTGACTTCCCAAAGCCTGGGCAACAATAAAGACGCGGGTTTGGCCATCTCAGCATTTATCCAACCCTCATAGTTTTGCGTTTGAGCCAACTCCTCAATTTCTTCAATCGTGGCTCCAAAAGTCGATTGTGCAAAGAATCTTGACACATCCATTTTCTTTGCATCAAAACCATTTCCATTGATTACATTCTGGCCGATCAGCGGTCCAAAATTACTACTGGCGGTCACCGTAACGCCCTGGGTATTACCCGCACCGAGAAAATCACTATTGTCTTGTCCATGTAGTCCGGATATCGCCCATAGTGCAGCAATCACTAAAGTGATATTCACGAATGGAAGCGGTATGTTGAATTTCTGAAGCATATGCATGATTATGGATGTGCTACGACAATCTTTTTGGAAATCAAGCCTTCTTCGGTGGTCAACCGCAAGGTATAATGACCATCCGGGAGCGATGAACTATCCAATCTCAGAATTCCATCGACAGAGGTCTGTTCTATTTGTTGATGGATCAGCTGTTGACCCAGTACATCAAATATTTCTATGGACCTGACAGATAGCTCCGTATCGCTGAAAATGATGCTGATGAATTGATCGGTAGGGTTGGGTGCAATGGACACTTTCGTCGCCAGATATTCGTGGCCTGTCGAAGTGGATACCTTGCCGAGATTGAATCGTACTTCTGTCAAGCCTGCACATGCATTACCAAAGGTACTCAGTGCTGTAAAGACAACATGCCGGGCTTCGAAGGAATTAAAATCATCAATAGCCTGACCTGTGTAAGATTTATCACTTCGTCCTTCTTCCAGGTCCAGCGTATCTACTGCCATCCATTGGATTCCATCCATTGATGCATCAATTCTCAGAGTCCTGATTCCTGCTGTTAGCAAATTGGGGTGATTCATATTCCAGATCTTTAAACCCTCAATGGCCTTAACCTCATCAAATTCAAATTGAATCCAGTGACTGTTGCCAAGTTGGGAAACAGGATTGAAACTGCTGGTACAGGACAACCAACTATTCTGAATGGAAGTATTGTGCCAGTCATCATCCAGACATTGACTAACCAATGTGTCCGAAATCATAATGAAACTGAGCAGCAAGTACAGAGCTTTCATAATCCTGGAATCTGATGCACAATAGGATTTTTGATACAGGAATTTTCGCAATACACACAAGATATAAGAATCTGTGTACCCGGATCAAGGGTATTCCCCTTCAGGTTTCCCTTGACTTTTGGATATGACAATAAAATTAACTTTTCTGTTACCGTCAGAAAGTTATAAAAATATTAATGAGCAATATGAACCATATGTCAGATAATCAAATTGTGAATATTCATTACGTATATTTGCCTACTAATCAGTTATATGCGTGATCATTTGCAATTAGAAGAGATGAGTGACGACAAGGTAATCTCGATTGATGGAATGTATGAGGAATACTTCCTGGACTATGCCTCTTATGTTATCCTGGAAAGAGCGGTTCCTGGTGTGCTGGACGGACTCAAGCCGGTACAACGGAGAATTTTGTACAGTCTGCGTGAAAAAGATGACGGTCGTTATCACAAGGTGGCCAACATCATCGGACATACGATGCAATACCATCCTCATGGTGATGCGGCCATTGGTGATGCTATGGTGAATTTGGGTCAGAAAAACCTCCTGATCGATACGCAGGGTAATTGGGGAGATATTCGTACCGGAGATTCAGCTGCTGCACCACGTTACATAGAAGCACGGCTGACCAAGTTTGCGCTGGAAGTTGCATTCAATAAACAAACTACGGAATGGCAACTTTCTTACGATGGCAGAAACAAGGAACCCATCAATCTTCCGATGAAATTTCCCCTGCTCCTGGCTCAGGGGGCAGAAGGGATTGCCGTCGGTTTATCGACTAAGATATTGCCGCACAATTTCCAGGAGATTATAAAGGCCTCCATCAAATATCTTGAAGGAAAAAGTTTCAAGCTATATCCGGATTTCCTCACGGGAGGATTGATCGAGGTCGGTGATTATCAGGGCGGAAAACGTGGTGGCAAGGTGAAAGTGAGGTCCAGGATTAAATCACCTGATAAATCCACATTGTTGATCACGGAATTGCCATATGGGATAACGACCACATCTATGATTGACAGCATCGTCAAAGCAAATGATAAAGGTCAGATCAAAATCAAGCGGATCATTGATAATACGGCGAAGGATGTCGAGATCCAGGTTGATCTTCCTTCGGGTGTATCCCCGGAAGTCACAATTGACGCACTTTATGCATTTACCAATTGCGAAATATCCATCTCTCCGAATGCTTGTGTGATCATCGATAATAAGCCGCATTTTTTGAAAGTGGAGGATTTGTTGAAAATTTCAACGGATAGTACCAAGGACCTTTTACAAAAAGAGCTGGAAATCCGCAAAGCCGAATTGGAGGAAAAGTGGCATCTGTCGAGTCTTGAAAAGATCTTTATCGAGCACAAGATATACCGGGACATTGAAGAAGCGGAGTCCTTTGAGGAAGCTTTGGATATCATTAAGAAGGGATTGGAATCATATGTGATCACCCCGTCTGCGAAGGCTGAATCTTCTGATAAGCGGGTTCGCCTGATGAGGGAAATCACCCGGGATGATCTTGTAAAGCTCACTGAAATCAAGATCAGGCGGATCTCCAAGTACAACAAGTTTAGGCATGACGAGGGAATGGCAAAATTGCTGGAAGAGTTGGATCAGGTCAACTATGATCTGGATCACTTGGTGGATTATGCCATTGCATATTTTGAACACCTGCTGGAAAAATATGGAGAAGGACGAGATCGGCGTACCGAGATTGCTTCATTCGAGACGATCAAGGCAACCCGTGTTGTTGCCAATAACGCCAAATTGTATGTAAATAGAAAAGACGGTTTCGTTGGTATCGGGCTAAGGAAAGATGAATTCATTTCAGACTGTTCTACACTTGATGACATCATTGCTTTCATGAAAGATGGAACCTTTAAAGTGTCCAGGGTTGGAGATAAGGTATTCGTAGGCAAGAACATACTACACGCCGCGGTCTGGAAAAAGGGAGACGACAGGATGACCTATAATATGATCTATGTAGATGGTAAATCAGGACGTGCCATGGCAAAGAGGTTTAATGTCAAAAGTATAACGCGGGATAAATCTTACAATCTTGCCAAGAGTGAAAAAGGAAACAGGGTTGTCTATTTGACGGCTAATCCCAATGGTGAATCTGAAGTGGTACAGATAACACTCTCGCCTTCCTGTGCCGCAAAGAAAAAGGTGTTCGATTTTGATTTTGAGGACCTGTCGATCAAGGGTCGGGGATCCGGAGGGAATATCGTCACAAAATACCCGGTAAAAAAGGTCACACATCAGATGATGGGTATGTCGTCACTAGGGGCTATCAAGGTCTGGATAGACGAGGCAAGCGGACGAATCAATAAAGAAGGCAGGGGGAAATACCTTGGTGAATTTGATACTGGCCACCAATTGATATCGATCTTTAAAGATGGCACATATGAAATCAGGGACCTTGAATTTGGTTCGAAGATCGACAGGGAAAAGTGGATAGAGACAAGGCGATATGTTGCCTTTGATGTCATCTCTGCCATCTACTTTGAAGGAGAGAAAGGTTGGACGATGGTCAAAAGATTCCGGGTAGAAACTACAAAGGTCAATGAACGATTCAAGTTTATATCCGATGCTTCGGGTTCCAAGTTGTATTTCGCCACTGCTCACCTGAAGCCAGTGGTGACCTATTCGTACAAGACTGGAGGTAAGAAAAAAGAAGCTACCCTGGAATTGTCTTCCTTCATTGATGTGAAAGGATGGAAGGCCCTGGGCAATAAACTAGGTGAATACAAAATATTAAGCATTAAGGGAAAACTTGATGAAATCGATGGGGTCGATCATCAGGCCGAGGCCGGATCTTCGAAGCATCAAAAAACGACAAATAGGATGGAAGACGGGAAGAATGTCGACAAGACACCAAATCAAACCGAAAAAGAAGATAATGAAAATAAACTCAAACCCGGAGATACGATTGAATTGGAGTTCTAAATGTAAGTACTATAACCGTGTTATCCATTCGCCGGGTACTGAACATAATTCCTGGGTGTTTCCCAAAGTTTGATCGTCACTTCGTATTGATCACCAAGCGATTTCTGCATGATGTCCCAGATCAGGTAGCAAAGATTCTCCGTGGATGTAGGCCAATTTGCGAATTCCGGCACGTCAAGGTTTAGATTTTTGTGGTCAAATTTGTTTTCTACCTTTTCCTTGATGATATCTTTTAACCTCTTTAGGTCGATCAAATAACCGGATTCAGGATCTACTTCCCCTACAACCTTCACCTCCAAGTCATAATTATGCCCGTGATAATTGTAGTTGTTACAAACTCCGTACATTTCTTTATTCTTTTCATCACTCCAATCGGGGTTGTGCAAACGGTGAGCGGCGTTAAAGTGGGCTTTCCTAAATACGGCAATCTTCATAAACTGTTTAACAGAGTAGTGTATGAATAAGTTTAATATTGCAAAAGCAATAAAATTATGTGGTCTTCCGGAATAATTGGTCAGGATAAAGTTAAGAATACCCTGAATAAGAGCATTCAGCAGGATACCCTTCCACATGCCATGATACTCGAGGGTTCAAGTGGATACGGAGGACTTCCCTTGGGATTGATGATTGCACAGGCCCTGTTATGTACGGAGTCAGAACACGATCTTGGTTGTGGTCAATGCAAGAGTTGTCACCAGGTTGATGACCTGATCCATCCGGATCTTCATATTGCCTTTCCAGTCGTCAGAAAGGAAGGAGTGGAACGAAAAAATACGACCTCCAAGGATTTTATGCCCTTGTGGAGGGACATGATCCTGGAAAATCCATATTTATCTTACAATGATTGGATCAGAGCGATTTCCAAGACCAGTGCAAATGGTGATATCAATGTAAAGGAATGCAATGATATCATCCGGCAGTTGAGTCTGCAGGCATTTGCTGGTACCAGAAAAGTCCAGGTTATCTGGATTGCCGATGAAATAGGAACAAATGGGAATAAATTACTCAAACTTGTCGAAGAACCTCCACCGGGGACCTTCCTGATATTTATATGCCTGAATACGGAAAAAATGCTGGGAACATTGATTTCCCGATGCCAGGTCATCCGACTGTCTCCAATAGATGATGCATCCATCGTCAAAGTCCTGATGGAGAAATACCAGGTGGCCCATGATCTCGCTCATCAATCGGCCTTATTGAGCGATGGAGATTTTAGTCAGGCATTGACTTATGCACAATTGGAAGAGGACACGCTCCTGGACCATGTTCTTCAATGGATCCAGCTGTGCAGGATCAGGGATTATCATGGCATACGCAATTGGTCTGTGGCATTCGGACAGATGAATACAGAGGAACAAAAGACCCTGTTGTCCTATTTTCTCAAAGTTTTAGAATCCATAATTTATGGTCTTCTTTTGGGTGACCAGGCCATCCGAATGAACGAATTGGATAAAAAAAAGCTGAAATCCTGTGTTTCAAATTTGCACTTATCAGTGGTAGAAATTGAAATTTTGAACGACCTCATCGCAGATATGACCTCTAAAATCGAAAGATATGTCCCGGGTAGAATGGTCATGTTTGACGGGTCTTTATCTCTTTCCAGGATATTATCAGGTAAAATTCATCACCCGGGTTGACATATAATGTTCATCCCCGTTGGCCTAACATTTCTTCTTTTCATTGGTTTTTGTGAAAATAACTAGATAGCATTTGAATTATCTTTAATTCGCATTAAATGCTCTGAATGAGAAAGCTGCCAGTTATTTTTCTCGCTTTTGCGAATGACAACGAATCTAAAAGGAATTATTTATGGAATCTCACGGTCGAAATGAGAAAAATTCAAGCTGCTTTAGAAAAGGCTAAAGAAGGAATCGATGCTGTTTGCGAAGTGGAGGTTCTAATCAACGCAACTGCTGATGGAATCTTCGATATGTTTCAAAATAAATATCAGGACAGAATTGCAGTTTTCCATTTTGCTGGTCATGCTGACCAATATCAATTTCTCCTCGAGGATTTCTACGGACAAAATGCGCCGGCGAATGCAGAGGGTCTCAAATCATTCTTAGCAAATCAGAGTAGTTTAAAATTAGTTTTTCTTAATGGGTGTACAACACTTCAGCATGCAAAAGATCTCACCAAGTTAAGAGTTCCTGCAGTCATTGGGACCTCCAGGTCCATCTTGGATAAAGACGCCTGTATCATTGCTGATCGATTTTATCGCGGTTTGGGTGCCGGAATGTCTATTGAGAGAGCTTGGGAAGATGCAAAAAGTCGCCTATCGCTTGAGGACAACAAAAGCGAAAATTTCACCCGTGGGAAAAGTTTCAAATTGGACGATATTTCAAAAGAAATTCCATGGGAATTATATACTCGAGTCGGAGATGAGAAGATCAAGGAATGGTCTTTACCGGACGCTGCAAATAATCCAATTTTTGGTTTGCCCGAATTAAACAAGAAATATTATGTATCACTTCCTAATTCACCATATATAGGATTACAAAGGTTCGAACAAATTCATGCAGGAGTCTTTTTCGGGAGAAATTCAGAAATAAGGAAATTGATTGATAAGCTCGATCTAATATATCCAATTATTCTATATTATGGTCAATCCGGAGTGGGAAAGTCTTCTCTTCTAGAAGCTGGATTTATTCCTCGAATTGAAAATTCACATCATGTGAAAATAATTCGTAGGAGAAAGGAATTAGGTCTACTGGGCACTCTGAAGGAGGGATTAGTTGATTTAAATAAAACTATTTCAAAGAATATCCAAGGGGAAATTTCGAACATTATTCAATTATGGCAAAGGGCGCAAGAACAGATTAACAAGCCTTTAATATTCATTTTAGATCAAGTTGAAGAATCATTAACCAAACCCTTGAACAATGAACATAAAGAGTGGATGATGTTTTGCAAAGAAATAAAAGAGCTTGCCGATTATCTTTTTGACCTTGGATCAGGCAAACTGATTTTATCATTTCGTGCTGAATATCTCTCCCAAATTCAAAACACTTTGCAAGAGGCTAGTATTCCCAAAACAGACATATTGCTTTCTCCTCTAAGCAAAACTGGCATTATACAAGCTATAGAAGGGGTTACAACTAATAAGTTAACACGAGATCAATATAAACTTTCTGCTAAGTCTATTGAAGAAGGTCTCGCGAATGACATAGCTTCTGATTTACTTAAAGACGAAAATTCTCCTATTGCCCCAACTCTTCAAATACTTTTAGGAAAACTATGGGCCCATTCCAAATTAGAAAATAAATCTGAGCCTATTTTGAGCAAGAGAAATTATAAAATTATTCGCAAGAAAGGATTGGCTTTGGAGGATTTCGTTTTAGGGCAATTTCAAATTTTACATTCCGAGGATTCAGACAAGCTTTCCCCATTTTTCGATCAAAAGGTAGAACAGTCTGGACTTGTCCTAGATTTACTTAGTCAATTCGTTACCTCGAAAATCACATCAAATACCCATGGTCAGAAATTCATTTTAGATCAATATGCTCATAGGCAAAATATTATTGCACGTTTGGTAAAACGATTGGTCGATCTGCGCTTGCTTAGCACATCTCTAATTCATGGAACTGTAAGAATCGGACTTGCTCATGATACATTGGCACCAGAAATCTTTAAGTTATTCAACGAATCAAATAGACTAGGACAGCAGTCAAGAAGGATTCTTTCTTCTAAAAATATAAGTCATGAAGACAATGGAATGAATTATCTAGATGAAATTGACTTATCACTCGTAAATGCAGGAAAATCCGGAATGGCCCAGTGGAGTGATAATGAAAAAGAGCTAGTCAAGCGCAGTAAGGCAATTCAATATTTACTAGCAGAAACTACTAAATCACTTAATAACAACGACATCGAAAAGGCATTAAATTTGGCGATTGAGTTAAATAAAAAAATAAAAACGAGAGTCTCTTGTGAACTTCTCAATAGAGTAACTGAAAAGTTTACGAAGTTTTTCATCCTAGAGTGGAAGCCACATAATGAAATAATATTGTCTGTCGTCTATTCACCTGATGGAAAATTCTTCATCACTGGTGGGGGAGATAATTTAGCAATACTTTGGTCTAAACAAAGAGAACCAATCTATCTCAAAGGCCATGATCAATCCATAAATTCAATTGCCATTTCAGCTGATAGTAAATATGTTCTTACTGGAAGTTTTGATGGATTTGCGAAACTGTGGTCTAAAGATGGTAAGGAAGTACGATCTTATAAGGGTCATCACAATGGAGTGAAATCTGTTGCCTTTTCACCTGATGGAAGACAAATACTCACTGGAGGCGGCTGGGATGGCATGGTAAAACTTTGGACACTTGAAGGTCAAGAACTCCAATTCTTTCAAGTGCATGAGATTGGAGTGACTTCTATTACATTTTCACCCGATGGACGATACATTCTCACAGGAGATTGGGATGGCGTGGTAAAACTTTGGACACCGGATGGTCAAGAAATTCGCTCCTTCAAGAGTCACGAAAAAGGGATATATTCTGTCGCTTTTTCACCCGATGGAAAATATATACTTACGGGATCTGCTGACTATACGGCCATTTTATGGTCCACTGAAGGGTCAGAAATTAATTCCTATGAAGGACATGATGGATTTATTGAATCTGTAGCCTTTTCGCCTGATGGTAAATATATTCTTACCGGAAGTGATGATGGTTCCGCGAAATTATGGACGATCGAAGGCCAGGCAATACAAACATTTAGAGATCCCTTTCATTATGCGGTTAGATCTACAGCCTTTTCACCAGATGGAAAACGCATCCTCATAGGGTATGAAAATGGAATGGCCAGAATTTGTATCAGATGGGATTGGATACAGGATAAAGGACTGATTCCGTCACTTTCAGATGAAGAGAAAGTACATTTTGAATGAATTCAGCGGAAATATCATTTATTAAAGCTAAATAATTACGACCTCCTTCCTTTAAGTAACCATGATGAAGTTTATATAAACGTTATTTATTAATTGTCTCCAACTAATAAATAAGCCAGGTTAACATCTTATTACACTGAAATGTGTTTATTATAAAACCTTTTTGCAACTGCAATAAACAATTGGTTGCTGGCAATAAAGCGTTTATTTGTACTAATTTTACAATATGGGATGTGCAGGATGCTCGGTAGACAGTAACGGAACGCCCAGGGGATGTGGAAGTAAGGGTCATTGCAGCACCGGGAGGTGCAATAAAATGAATACTTACGATTGGTTGTCAAATCTGGATTTTCAGGATCCATCTGAATATAAAATGGTTGAAGTGAGCTTCAAGAATGGAGCTCGAAAAGATTTTTTCAGAACCAATCCCAGGGTAAATGCCATTACAGGTGACCTGGTTGCCGTAGAGGCAGGCAATGGATACGATATCGGAAGAATTTCGCTATCAGGCGAGTTGGTACGCCTGCAAATGAAGAAAAAAAGGTTGGACGAGGACAGGGTCACCGGTAAAGTGATTCGGATCGCGAACAGACGAGACTTGGAACGTCTTGATGAAGCGAGGTCCAGAGAAACACCTTCGATGATCAAAGCCCGGGCCATTGCACGTACGCTCGATTTGGAAATGAAAATCGGGGACGTGGAATACCAGGGTGATAACCGAAAAGCCACTTTTTACTATACGGCAGATGGCAGGGTAGACTTTCGGGAATTGGTCAGAATCTATGCCAACGAATTCAGGGTGAAGATTGAAATGAGGCAAATTGGCTCGCGCCAGGAATCTGCACGAATCGGAGGTTTGGGTCCTTGTGGACGGGAACTATGTTGTTCTACCTGGCTATCCGATTTTAAATCTGTGAGTACCAGTGCTGCCAGGTATCAAAATCTTGCTATCAATCAAACCAAACTCTCGGGGCAATGCGGACGGCTAAAATGTTGTCTGAATTATGAGTTGGACAGTTACCTGGATGCATTGGAAACATTTCCGAAAAAAGCAGAGAAAATCCGAACAGCTCACCATGCCTACGAATTGATCAAAACCGATATTTTCAAAGGGCTCATGTATTATATGCAAATGATGGAAAGAGGAAGAGGTCCGATCATTTCCATCCATAAAGACAGGGTCAAAGAAATATTGGAATTGAATAGAAAGAAAGAATATCCCGACGAATTGGGAGCTGGAAACTACGTCACTGTTGCGCAGGAAACCGACGACCTAGATTTTGAGGATGTTACCGGTCAGATAGAGCTTCCGGTCAGGAAAAGAAAAGGAGGTCGAAGACGAAATCGTTCAAACAGGCAAGGACGTAAAGAACAACAGGCACATGACCAATCATCCAAAAAGAAATCAAATGGAAGATCAGGTAGTAAAGAGAAAAATAAATTTAAGGGTCGCAAAAACAGAAACAGAAAGAGACCACCCGGGAAATCGTCCTAACATTCTAAAATCGGTAATTCATGAATTTTGATATTGCAATTATAGGGGCTGGCCCCGGAGGATACGTATGTGCCATACGATGTGCCCAACTCGGCATGAAGACGGCAATCATTGAAAAAGAACCAACCCTTGGAGGAACATGCCTTAATGTAGGATGTATTCCTTCCAAAGCACTATTGGACAGCTCGGAACACTTTCATGCCGCCCAACATCGATTTTCCGAACATGGGATCAAGGTGACCAACCTGAAGGTGGATCTTCCCCAAATGATCAAGCGAAAGCAGGCAGTAGTGGATCAAACGGTCAAAGGGGTGGAGTTCCTGATGAAAAAAAATGACATTGAAGTAATTTATGGCACGGCTTCATTTATCAACAATACAACGCTCGCTGTTCGTAAGGATGAAGAAGTCCGGGAAGTAACGGCAAAAAATATTGTCATTGCCACGGGATCCGAACCTATAACCCCTGATGATTTCAATTATGATGGCAACCGGGTGATCACTTCAACAGAGGCACTTGAAATTCAAAAACTACCAAAGTCCATGGTCATCATTGGAGGCGGTGTTATCGGCCTGGAGTTAGGTTCTGTCTATGCGCGTATGGGAACCGAAATAACGGTAATCGAATATATGGACAGGATTATCCCGGGAATGGATAAGGATCTGTCCAAGGAACTCATGAGATCACTAAAGAAGCTTGGTGTAACGTTCACGCTAAACCATATGGTCACAGAGGTCAAGGGCACAAAGACGGCCGCAACGGTCTCCTTTAAAGAGCGCACAGGCAAGGAAATTCAAAAGATTAAAGCAGATTACTGTCTGGTTGCCATAGGCAGAAAAGCCTATACGGATGGTCTGCAATTAGATCAGGTTGGCATCGAGACGGATGACAAAGGAAGAATTGAGGTCAATGATCACCTTGCCACCAGGATTCCGAATATCTATGCGATCGGAGATGTGGTAAAAGGGGATATGTTGGCGCATAAGGCCGAGGATGAAGGAATTTTTGTAGCCGAATGGATCAACGGGCAAAAGCCTCATATTGATTACAACCTGATCCCGGGTGTGGTATACACCTGGCCGGAAGTTGCCGGAGTAGGGCAGACAGAGGAAAGCCTCAAAGCTGCCGGTGTGGAATACAAGGTTGGCAAGTTTCCCATGCGTGCTCTTGGTCGTTCGAGGGCGAGTATGGATCTTGAAGGACTTGTAAAAATCTGTGCCGATGCTGAGACTGATGAAGTCCTGGGCGTGCACATCATCGGTGCCCGGGCTGCTGATCTGATTATGGAGGCCGTGACCCTCATGGAGTTTCGGGGTTCAGCGGAGGATATGGCCAGGATTTGTCATCCCCATCCGACCTATAGTGAAGCCGTAAAAGAGGCTGCATTAGCGGCGACAGAAAACAGGGCATTGCATATTTGATTTATACCCTGACACTATCCTTTCAAATCTTTTTTGCTCATGCGCTTAATAATGGTGTCAATGAGGAAAAATAGTTTCTTCGGACCGAGAAATCTGCCGAACCCCCGTTACGGATAAGATCAACAGGACGAGTCCAAGTATGATCATGCCCCATTCTGACAGTGTCGGGATGATATCCAATTGACAATTTTCCTGGAGACAAATGGGTTCAAAAGTACTGGAGGGAAGAACTGTTGTCGTACCACTTTCGATTAAAGATAAAGTGGGAAGAACTCCGGAGGGGCGCCAGAATTCTATCTGGTAGACACCTGATCCTGGGATAATTTCAGGGATAATTGTTCCCGGGCTGATCAGCGTTGGAACACTTCCCCCTCCAAAACAAGGTACTGAAACATATACATCAGTAGGTGAAGGTGCCACGGTGATCGTCAGACCGGAAAGACCTTCTGCAGTCACTGTCAAGGTATCATGAAAATACAGTACGCCATTGATATCACAATTCCTAATGTCGTTACAGGAGCACGGATCATGCCCACTAACTGTTGCTTCAATAGTTACCGGACCAGAAACAAGTTCGCCATCGTCTCCAGGATACGTAATTGTAACATCCGGTTCAACGACCCCTACGGCACGATAGTGATAGCGAGTATTGGGCGTTAAACCACGAATGGTAGTACTAACAGGTATCGAGACAGTTCCAAACACCGGACTGAGATCTGCCGATACGGTCGTTCCATAACTTGGGGTTGTTCCATATTGGAAGATGACGGTCGTCAAATTTCCGTTGGGATTAACCGTACCATTTAGGGTAGCGAATGTACTTCCCACGTTGGTCGCAGTCCCTGTCGATACAACCGGGGGGAGATTTGTGGTAAAAGTCATATCACCTCCATATGCAGTACCATTTACATTCATACCGACAGCACGATAGTGATAAGTAGTGTTTTCTGTTAATCCTGAGATCGATGCATCAACGGGAGTGGGTGAATTACTTGATACCGGGCTTTGGGTGGCTTGCACGGTTGTGCCATAACTTGGTGAAGTGCCATATTGAAAAAAGACCGCAGATGAAATGCCATAGGCGGTAACAGATCCGTTGAGTGTAGCAGTCGTTACCCCTATCCCATCAGCTGGTTCTGTGACAACGACAGTAGGAGGAGATGTTGTAAAAGTCATATCAGCACCATTAGAAGTGCCGTTCACATTGGTACCTACAACCCTGTAGTGAAAGGTAGTATTGGAAGCAAGTCCGGATATGGACGAGGTGACAGGGGTATTCGTGTTGCCCGTGACAGGACTTTGGTCGGCTGTTACAGTGGTCCCGTAACTTGTGGTTGTTCCGTATTCAAAAGTGACGGTCGTGCTGCTGTTATTGGCATTCACAGTACCATTTAATGTAGCTCCTGTCGTGCCAATCCCTGTTACGGCATTGGTCGTGACAGTTGGCGGGTTGGCGGGCATTGTTGTAAAGGTCATATCAGCA
>JANQHF010000139.1 GCA_028282725.1 Saprospiraceae bacterium | reverse complement strand
GAACCGTACGTCCGGTGGTGTGAGAGGGTAAAAGTAAGACATACTCCTTTGCGGGTTTCCGTAGGTCTAAAAGATTGTTTTACTTTACTCTACTCGATTGGGTATCTTCAAATAATCCTATCCATAGAATGGCTTTACATCAATACATGGATGGCATGATTCAGCATATTGTCACAGTGACAATCCACTGGAACAGTAATTTGAAGCACAGAAAAACAGCAAATGTTTCGACCAAAGGATTCTTAAAAACATGGCAAGGACCGGATTGGTATTATCAAATTTTGATATCAATGAGTTCACAATCTTTACTTTGGGTCAAAATCCACCAAAACACCGGGTGGACCAGTCTGACATTAGGGTCAACAACATGTGAAAAGGAGGAGTAACGTCGTACATCCGTTTTGCTGAACAGCACCTTACAGATTCGGCCATCACCTTTAAAAAAGAAATATTTGAGAGATTCAAATCCGCAATCTAAATAGCACTTGAAAACATAGCTTTCAATTGCATTGGGGCCAGGTATCAGGATATTCTTGATGTTGGTTTTTTTACTCTTCTTCTCTCGAATTCGTCGACAACAGGTGATTTCTGGTCGAGTACAATGGAAATAGTGAATTCTTCACAATATCTTTCTGTTGTAATCTACAAATCTATTTACTATGACCTTCCTTTCCATTACTACCTGGTGGGGAGCCCTGGAACCAGCAGCTCAGATATACTGGGCAATTGCAATTGTGGCCTCCGGAATCTTCTTGTTTCAATTAGTGATTGCCTTTATTGGGCTTGACGCTGATTTAGACGCCGAGATTGACGATGGTGGTGGATTCGGATTGATCAGTTTGAGAACGATCATTGCCTTTGCCACCTTCTTCGGTTGGGGAGGAGTAGTTGCCATTTCAAGGGGATATTCAAGCCCACAGGTGCTCATGATTGCTTTCCTGTTTGGGTTTCTTGCAATGGTTGCGGTTGCATTCCTGTTTTATCAGCTTCTCAAGATGCAGGAATCGGGTACTATAGATACTTACAAGGCAATTGCCAGAGTCGCTGAGGTCTATATACCCATTCCCGAAGGCAAGAGTGGGACAGGTAAGATCCAAATTGAGATTGCGGAAAAAATAATGGAATTTGATGCAATCTCCGAAGGCGAAGCTTTACCTACGGGGTCAAAGGTCAAGGTAATGGATGTGGTAAATGAGAATGTAATGCTTGTAAAAGCGATTTAATAATATAAAATCAATCGATCATGGGATTTAGTTTGTTATACGGAGGCATTTTCTTATTTATGCTTCTTTCCTTATTAATTTTTATCACGAGATATAAGCGTTGTCCATCTGATAAAATCCTCGTCATCTATGGTAAGACCGGGCAGGGTTCGGCAAAATGTGTTGCAGGAGGTGCTGCTTTTGTTTTGCCAATCTTTCAATCATACGAATACCTGGACCTGGCGCCTATTTCAATAGACGTTGACCTGAGAGGGGCATTGAGTAAACAAAATATCAGGGTAAATGTACCCTCCCGTTTTACCGTAGCCATTTCGAATGAGCCGGGAACGATGGTGAATGCAGCTGAGCGTTTATTGGGTAAAACAACTGATGAAATCAGGGAAATTGCTAAAGACATCATTTTCGGACAACTCCGCTTGGTGGTTGCAACGATGGATATCGAAGAAATCAATTCCGACAGGGATAAATTCTTGAGCAATGTTTCTCAAAACGTGGGCTCAGAATTAAGAAAGATCGGTTTGGCCCTGATCAATGTCAACGTAACCGATATTCAGGATGAGTCCGGTTACATTGAAGCGCTCGGTAAGGAGGCAGCCGCTCAGGCAATCAATGACGCGAAGAAGAGTGTCGCAGAAAAGGATCGCGATGGCTCCATTGGTCAGGCAGAAGCACTGCAGGATCAGCGGATCAAGGTTTCTGAAGCCGAGGCCCATGCAGCAGTCGGAGAAGCAGCAGCAAGGGCAGAAGCAGTGGAAGGTGAGAACGATGCCAAAATCAAGATTGCAGAATCTGATGCTACCCGTAGGATGAGAGAAGCCGAGGCAGAGAAGAATGCTGTGGCCACTGAAAAGATTCAGAAAGCAAATGCATTGGAAGAAGCATTCAAGGCTGAAACAGATGCCGAATTGGCAAGAGCTGCCAAAGAAAAAGCTACCAAGGAGGCAGATATCCTCGTAGAGGCAGAAATTTATAAAAGAAAATTAGAGGTTGAAGCCGAAGCTGAGGCAGAGAAGATCAGAAGGATTGCCAAAGGGGAAGCCGAAGCCAGATTGATCAAGCAAAAGGCCGAAGCAGATGGCTTATTCGAAATATTGAAAAAGCAAGCCGAAGGTTTTGATCAGATTGTACAGGCAACGAATGGCAATCCTCGTGAAGCCGTACTGATGTTGATCGCCGATAAATTGCCCGAATTGGTCAAGACCCAGGTAGAAGCAATCAAGAACATCAAGATTGATAAAGTCACCGTCTGGGAAAATGGAAATGAATCGCCAGATGGCGGCAATTCGACTTCAAAGTTTATTTCCGGTTTGTATAAATCCGTACCTCCGATGAAGGATTTGTTTGATATGGCAGGAATGGAATTACCCAGCTACCTTGGGAGAACCGTGGATGCGGAATTGATTGAAGAGTTGACCGAGAAGTTATCCACCAATAACGGCAAAACTGAAGATCAGAGCTCCGAGGGTGACTCATGACAAATCATCTGACATCAATTCGGTTTGTGTAATCTAATTATGTATCAAGCTTTCGTCACATGTCGAAACACTTGTCGTATTGAGGAAGAATGACCCTTCCTGAACTGAATAGTTTGCCTGGAAATTTGTTGAATTAAAAAAGATAGATTTGTATCTTAACACATACGAAGCCAAGACTTTTTGCAGGAGTTAAAATCGAAGCTTCATCTCGCATCAAAACAAAAAATAATGGTGATGATAAAGATCATCAGTGGCTAAACCATTTATTCACCTCAAAAATTGACATATGGATATAAATATAGATCGTGGTTCCTCACAGCCTAATACCTACAACGAGGAGTATGCACATGAAGTGTTGAAAAAGTACTTTGCGAGCTACCCTTTTGTTACTTCCGCTAAGGTATTTTTTAGAGGGGACAAACATCCCACCAAAAAAGTTAAGGTACGATTACGATTAAAAGGTAAGGATGTGTTTGCAGAAGGAGAAGGAAAGTACCACGACTCAGCTCTCGATGCTGCCATTGAGAAACTCAAACCTCAAATGGAAAAATACAAATCCAAGCATTATAAGAGGGCATCATAAAAGTCATAAATAATACAAAGGGCCGGGGAGAATTCTCGGCCCTTTTTTACCTTTTTCCTATTATGGATTTTTCAACAGCGATACAAAATGTCTCATCGGACCAATTGCAGGTATTGGCAATACCCGTCTTCCTCCTGGTACTGGCACTTGAATATTATTGGGATAAATACAAGGACTTGGGGTTGTACAAAAATGCGGATCTCGGTGCTTCATTGGGCATGTTGATCATCACCGCATTTGTAGAGCTCATTCCCAAAATTCTGGCTTTCATGGCCTTCTACGTCCTTCATGAAATCAGCCCGCTCCGCGATATCGTGGGTAGACAGTGGTGGGCATGGGTCATATTGTTTTTCCTGGATGATTTTAGTTATTATTGGTTTCATCGAATGAACCATGAAGTGAGGTTGTTATGGGCCGGACATGTTGCCCATCATTCTTCGAGGTATATGAATTTTGGGACGGCGCTCAGACAGGGAGCAGGTGAGCGTATCCACAAGTATTTCTTTTGGATGTGGATACCATTGCTGGGCTTCGATCCATTGATGATGTTCGTTATGATCAGCATCAATCTCATATACCAGTTTTGGGTCCATACTGAATTGGTAGATAAGTTGCCCTCATGGGTGGAGCTGATCTTCAATACACCTTCACATCATCGGGTTCATCACGCTTCCAACGCCCGTTACCTCGATCAAAATCACGCAGGGGTATTAATAATCTGGGACAGGATGTTTGGTACTTTTTCAGAGGAAAAGAATTTTGAACCCCCTGTATACGGATTGACTAAGAATATTTCTTCGCATAATCCTTTATACGTTGCCTCTCATGAGTATGGAGCGATCTGGAAAGATGTTCAGCGTGCCAACAAATGGTCTGATAAACTGAAGTACATATTTTATGCTCCCGGATGGAGTCATGACGGGCCTGATCTGAGGGCAAAGACACTTCGAGGATCATCTGCTACCTATTCCCGATAAGAGGATTAATTGGGATGAGGGGTCGAAAGAATTTGTGCCTTCGCAATTAAAAACAAGAATTCGATGCCCATTTCCTCCACTTTGTCCAGGTAGGCCTCATGTTCAAAGGGAGTATCATCAAATTCCTTGGGATCCAGGTAGGGTAGCGAATACCTGGCACTGGCCCCAAATACAGTTGGACAAGCCTCATCTGCTTCTCCACAGACAATGATGGCAATAAACCTTTCCTGAGGATTAAACGGATCGTTGTAGGTCTTACTGAATAACAAGTGCTGACGGGCACTTGATGTGAGAGCGGTCAACTCATATCTGGGGTTATCCCCCGGTTGTTCGGTATGCAGATGGAAGCCTACATGTCTCAAGGCAACGACCATGCGTATGTTAAAGGCCGTCACTTCAGTACCTCCACTGAAGGCTTTTATTCCATCTATGCCGTAATACTGGCAGGCCGTTTCAATCCAAATTTCTCCCAATTGACTTCTTCGCGAATTGTGGGTGCAGACGACAGTGATGGCGACATCCTGATTCTGATTTCTTCTATGTGCTATTTCTTTTGCTATAAGGGTCAACACTTCCTTGCGCTTTTCGGAGATACTCCCGAATTTCGAAGTCAAACCCTGGACATAGCTCTGTAAAATCTTATTTTCCATCATCGATCGTTACTGGATTTTGGATTGCAATTCCAATTGTTCGTGGTAATATTCCCATCGTTCGTAAAGGCTTGTTAATTCGTCTTTTTTCGCATTGTACTCTTCCAGGACACCACCGGAATCTTCTTTCGTATAGAATCCTTCTTCGGCCATTGAGTTTTCTAATTGTTTTATCTGCTTTTCCAATGTACTGATCTTTCGTTCGAGTGATTCGATTTTTCTCGTCAATGTTTTGTGCGACGGTGCATGACTTGAATTTAGGGGTTTATTTGGCTTTTGAGTCTTCGGTTTTTTCGCGGATTGCTCTACCGCTCGCAGACTGTCCAATTCTCTTTTCTCCAGGAAGTAATTGACATCACCGAGATATTCAAATAATTGTTTGTCCCTGAATTCGATAGTCTTATCAGTCAGCCCGGCCAGGAAATGGCGGTCGTGTGAAACAAGGATGAGCGTACCGTCGTATTTCTTTAAGGCACTTTTCAGAATCTCCTTTGAGATAATATCGAGATGGTTCGTCGGCTCATCCAGCACCAGCAGGTTGAATGGACGCAGAAGCATACAGGCTAAAGCCAACCGGGCTCTCTCACCTCCACTTAAGACAGAAACCTTTTTTTCTGCATCCTCCCCGCTGAACAGGAAGGCGCCCAGGATATTCCTGAGCTTTGTACGCATTTCTGGAGGACTGTGATCTTCCATGGTCTGAAGCAGTGTTTTCTTCCTGTCCAGGGTTTCCGCCTGGTTTTGTGCGTAATAGCCGACCGATATGTTGAATCCCAGGTTAACCTCGCCGGAGGTATGTTCCAATTTGTTGATCAGAATTTTTGCGAGTGTTGTTTTTCCTTGTCCATTCTGTCCGACAAAGGCGATTCTGTCTTTTCTTTCGACTTTCAAGCTGATATTGTCCAGTACTTCCAGTGCTCCATATGCCTTTGATACATTTATTGCTTCGATTGCGATTTCGCCTGACCGGGGTGCTGGTGGAAACCGAATGTTCATACCACTTGTGTCTTGCTGGTCAATTTCGACCCGCTCCATCTTGTCCAGTTGTTTTTTCATCGACTGTGCCATACGGGTCTTGGAGGCCTTCGCCATAAATCGGGTAATGGTGCGCTCTTTCTGAGCAATTACTCTTTGCTGATTTTCGAACGATGCGATTTGCTTTTGTCTACGATCCTCCTTCTGAATAACATATTGGGAATAGTTGCCCGAGTGGTCCTGTATTTTGCCAAGCTCGATTTCGATAATTCTCTTTGTACAATTGTCGAGGAATTCCTGGTCGTGAGAGATAATTATAATGGCACCCGGGTAACCCTTCAGGAATTTTTCCAACCAGATGATTGATTCAATGTCCAGGTGGTTGGTTGGCTCATCGAGCAATAGATAATCTGGTTTTCTCAAAAGCATTTTTGCAAGTACTACACGCATTTGCCAACCACCGCTGAATTCAGAGATCTTCCGATGAAAATCCTTTTCCTGAAAACCCAACCCCTTCAATACTTTGACTGCCTCACCTTCAGCATTGTCTCCTCCCATTAGAACATACTTTTCGTTCAGGTCAGAGAATTGATCCAACAAGGCCATGTAGCTTTCAGATTCATAATCCGTTCTCTCCGAAATTTCAACATTGATCTGATCGATCTTATGATTGAGAGCCTGTAAGTCTGAAAATGCCGTCATCGACTCTTCAAGAACTTCTTTCGCCTGGTCGATCTCAATCTCCTGATGCAGGAGGGCAAAAGTAGTGTCACTTGGTCTCGTTACTGATCCCTCCATAGGAGTGATCTCATTGGCCATTATTTTGAGCAGGGTAGATTTACCAGCTCCATTTCTACCTACGAGGCCCACCTTATCTTTATTCCTGATGACTACATTCACATGGTTAAACAGGACCCGATCACCATACCGGATATATATGTTGGAAGCTGTAAGCATAAGGCCGACAAAGATATTATCTTGATGGAGACTTTGAAATGCCTTAATCAATAACATGGGACAGAAACAAGCTGTTCAAATTGCGGCACCTAAAAGCAAGGTGCTTATTGCACGGTTTGTGGTCAGAAACACATGATTCAGAGGAGGGCCATGCCCGTATTAACCCGGCAGTTTATCAGGCAGGTATCTGATATAGAAAGAGGGTTTTTATATTCAGCCATTTCCCTTTTTACACAACCTGGACGTTTCATATCGGATTACTGGAGGAGAAGAACCGTCATCGCTTATAATCCATTCAGACATGTACTCATTTTGACTGCACTCGATCTTTTGATCAATTTTTTAGTTGGGTATCGATGATCAACTCCAGGAGTATTTACATCCCTCTGTGGTGGAAGAACAGTTTGAAAGCCAGGTCATTGAGGAAGCGGAAACAAAGTTTGATTCGTGGTTGAATATACTCGTCCTGTTACTACTGCCGTTCCAGACTTTTATCACCCAACTATTATTCAAGAATCGGGACAATAATTATGCAGAGCATTTGATCATGAACTCTTTTATGGTGGCTCACCTATTACTAATCACTTGGTTCACGCATTTCTTGTTTTACTGGTTTCCGTCTCTATTTTCAATTTATTTACTTTTTAATTTCGGAATTGGTCTGGTCTACAATTCATATGTATTCAAGAGATTGTTTGGCCAGCGACTGCTTACGACGGTTTTAAAAGCTCTTCCGTCAGGAACTTTGAATCTTGTCGTCTTTTTTGGCCTGATCACTCTTGCGTCATCCATAGCATTGTTCGTGTCTTGAACAGTACAGGGTTCATGTTTAAAACTCGAAAGCTGACAATATTTATCACACCACAGATGGTCACAGATTAGCACAAATTTGCCGACAAAGGCTTACTGACGAAAACTTCGTTTTATCAGCACAAGTTGCCTTGTGCGGCATACCGTACATCATGCTATGCATGATCGTCGGGACAAAAATCAATCATTCAAAATTGACCAAAGAATGGCCGCCCGCTTTAACTCATCTTGCCGGGGGCGGAACAGGTACCCACCTTGGAAGTTGAGCGATGTAGCCATCCCTTAAACTCAAAACTCACCCTTTGACATTTCTGCGTATAATCAAGTAATAGATTTAGAAAATATTTATGCATAGTTATTTAGTTGTACAAATGGGCTTTGTCTTTTTACAACTTGAAAATACTCGATGAATGGGTTTGTTTTTGATGGTATTAATAATAACTCCTTTAAGTTTCCCTTGTAGTCTTTTTTATTGTAGTAAGCGTAGATTTGTTTGTCATAAGTTATTGCACGAATTACTCTATTGGCAAATACAACGGGAATGTCCAAGTGACCCGGCAAGTGAAAAGGTGATGACGGATTATTTGAAATGAAACATCCTGAATGTCCAAAAAGGAAATAGGAGCAACGGAAGATTTCAATCTAAGTGCCATTGCTTTCCTTGACCATAGATTTAAAATTTTCAGCAAATTGAATCATTTTAGCGTATTCCTGCATTTGGGCAAGGCGGAAGTTATTACTGAAGATTAGAATTGCCTCCCCATTGCTTTCAAGGTGATGTATTCCACTTATTTCTATCAGGATTTTTAGTTTGTCACTCAGGAATGTATCCATTGCCTCTACGTCTTCCACCTTTACAAGGTATCCTTTCGGGGATCCGGCGTATACTTTGTAATCGATATCCTTGTGTTCGGCGAGTGGCAATACCCGGTCGATAAAGTCCTTCTTCTCAATTGTAAACCTTGGTATAGGAAAAGGCAGTTTGAGTAAACCAACGGTCGTATCGTGCTCATCCGGAAAAATGTCCGCCCCTTCTTCAAATGTTACATCGATGATTTCGAGGTGTACATCCTGATCGAGATCTGAAATGCAATTGGATTCGGCTTCTACGGGTCGGGTTTTAAAGAAATGAAATGATTGAAAATATTCCAGGTCTTCAATGGGCTCCCTTTGAAAATTCCAGCCATAGCTCTGGGCCATTTCCTTGAGTTTGTTCTGCCGGCGCGTCATAGGTTCTACCGGGTGGATGTTGATCTTCGTTGCCAGTTTGTGGTTGGTGGAAGAGATGTGATCGTCCAATCCCTCGATCCTGATCGATCCACCCGTGTTTTGGTGAATCTTCTGGTAGTCGAACAAATCTTCCAAAACAGTGGTCCCCACGAGGCGTGTTTCTGACAGATCAATTGTGGCATCGGCACCTGAAGGGATTTGACCGACCAACTTATTGATCTGCAGGATACTCAGGAAGTTGGCAATACCTCTCACTTTCAAGTCGTAGCTTCCATCGGGCTTCAGGACGAGATTCGAACCGGGGCTGAAGATCATTTCAAAAAATCTTCCCGGAGGTACCTTGGCCAGGAGCCAATGACTTAAGAGCGCAATGACCAGACCGCCAAACAAACCGATGAGCAAATTTGTGTACAACGTCAGTAACATCGTGCTGACAAAAAAGATCAATTGTTCTATTCCCTGACTATATATCTGTTTGAAGACTTTAGGGGATGCTAATTTAAAACCCGTGTATACGAGGAGTATGGCAAATGCACATAGTGGTACTTGCTGTATGACGGGACTCAGCACGACGATGAACAAGAGCAGGATGAGTCCCTGGTACATATTAGACCACTTCGTTTTTGCTCCATTATGGACGTTTACTATACTCACGATAATGAGTGCAATGACTGGTAATCCCCCGATAAATCCAGCTGTCATGGTACTCAAGCCAATTCCCGTCAAGTCCTTATTGAGATCCGTTTTTCGCTTATAAGGGTCTATCTTATCTATGGCCTTGGCAATCGCCAGAGATTCTATACTCGTAATCATCAGAAGGGAAAAAACAGTGGTCCAGAATTCTAAGGTATCGATCTTACTGAAATTGGGATGCATAATGGAATCTAATACATTGTCAGGGATGTCCAGCAGTAATTTGGGACCTACGGAATATGTATTTCCAAAAATGGAAAGAGTATTGGGTTCGAAGAAGTTAAAGGCATAGGCGAAGGGTATCGAAAGAGCAATCACCCACATGGGTGCCGGAAGTAACTGGAATAACCTGTAGTTGATTTTAGAATGAAAGAGGAGCAGAAACAATCCTACGAGCGAAATTAATACGACAAAAGGATTGGCATCCGGTAAGAGACGAATGGCATCTACGAGGTTGTCAACAATGTGCGGACTGCTTGAATAGGTCCCGAGTGCTACGTGTATTTGCTTTGCAATAATGATAATTCCTATTGCGGCCAATAGCCCGTGTATCACTGAAGAATGAAATATATCCGCATATCGACCTAACCTCAGCAATCCCAGAATAACTTGTAAAGCACCGGACACAACAATGGCTGCAAGTACATAATTAAATGCCTGGCCCGAACCATCATCCATGATGGCAATACCCAGGAGAATAACGGCTATAACTCCTTTTGCCGGACCATAGACAGCAAGATGACCGCCATGATATATTGTTGTTACGATTCCTCCGACAATTGCGGAAATAATTCCTGCCATTGGAGGTGCCCCGGCTGCCAGGGCAATACCAAGGGATAAGGGAAGGGCAATTAAGACAACACTAACAGCAGCAATTAAGTCGCTCTGCCAGTTTTCAACTAAACCGGCTACGCCTTTTTTCGGTATAACTTCCATTCTCGATGATTGGCCCAATTCTTATTCGGATGGAAAGTTAGGTAAAACATCCCAACTTGCAGATGAAGAATTCTTAATTTGGATGAGGGGCTTTGCTCCTCGTTTTTGGATCCGTCCTTGCAAAATGATCGACTTTCTGAAAGACAAATATTTTCTCTATCTGATTCAAATACAGTCAGTTATGGGGTCTATTCGAGTCAAGATGCCTTATCTCTTTAGCCGGATATCCTTAAATCCTTCAAATTCATTAAACTCCCCTATAGACCGGTTTTCTTTTTTCAAAGAAACTGGAAATAGCCTCTTTGAAGTCCTGGCTCTTCAATATAGCTTTTTGCAACTCTATTTCCAGATCCTGGCCCGATCGTTCCAGGAACTGTCCTTCATTGATGATCTTCTTACACAAACCTACGGCCAATGGGGGCAGATCCAGAAATTGCCTGGCAAATTCCAAAGTGTGACTATCCAGGTCGTCGAATGGAACGACGTCGTTGACCAATCCCATTTGTTGTGCTCTTTCAGCATTGATGGGATTACCAAGCATGACCAACTCCTTTGTATGGGCCAGGCCAATCGTTCGGGTGATGCGTTGGGTGCCCATAATGACACCGATACTTCTTTTGACTTCAGGTAGTCCGAAGACGACATTTTCTGCCGCAATTCTGAAATCGCAACATAGCGCGAGGATCATTCCTCCACCTATGACATGTCCATGTAAGGCTGCAATTGTCGGTTTTTCTATGGACTCGAATGCATCCAAATATGACTGGGCCATTCTCAAATTGTCCCTGTATGTATCCGCTTCCTGGTTCATCATTTGCCCGATCAAACTCACATCCACACCTGCTGAGAAACATTCTCCATTGGATTGCAGGATAATGACCCATATGTCATGATCATCACTGATGATCCCGGTCAATTCACCCAACTCGAACAGGGTAGTATGATCCATTCGATTTTTCTTATCAGGACGATTCAGGGTAACAAAGGCAATGTGGTTTTCAATGTCAATTGTCCAGTGCTGGAATGTATGCTTCATAAGTATCTATTTAAAAAGGAATCATTGTGCTGCTCAATTTAACGCTCTGTGTCCTGGGAGGTGACTTCATGGATAGACATATTCATTTTGTCATAACTCTGCCGAATGTGGTCAGGACGCCATCCACGGCTTCCCATAATTCAATTTTATTTCCTTCAGGATCCAATAATATGTACGAATTTGCCGTATTCATATGTTGCAACTTCATTGAGAGGAATTATGCCGTTGCGCTTTAATTTTTTTACAAGGCCTTTAATATTCTGAACCCTGTAGTTGATTATGAACTCCTTTTCGGAGGGATGAAAATATGTGGTCGAATCTGCAAATGCGTCCCAGTTCAGGTAATTGATTTCATTGGGACGATGCGCATTCCTGAATTCAAAGGGAGCACCAAATTCATCTACGGCAAGACCCAGATTATCTGCATACCAATTTTTGATTTCAGACGGATTCTTGCTTTTGAAGAATATACCTCCAATCCCGGTGACCCTTGGAACGGTGTCCATTCTTGAATCGTGCGATTGACTTAGGGTCGGTGAGGAATCCGAACGATAACTCTCACACCCGAGGATCAAGGTCATCACCAGGATGAATATTTGGGTTTTGTATGATGTTGACATCATAGTCTTTTAGCTCTTCCTGTCTTTCCATCTGGACAAGATGTCCTTTTCCCTGTTCATAAAGGATTGTTCACCATTCAATATGTTCTCACGTCTTTCCCGGGACACCGCATCTGAATACCACCATTCCCTGGTTGTATTCACCGTTTCTGACAAGGGTCTGAAGGTGAGACCGGCCTTAATGGCTCTTCCGTTATCACTTTTAGACATACCGGCATATTTAGGTAATTGGATCACCCATGGCTGAATGCCGATGATGTTGTTATCCTTTAAAAATTTCACATCATCAATTTGAATATAATTGACCGGAGTATTATAACTGGCATGGATGCCATGCACGAAGGCATTGGTCGTCATTTTAAAATTGGGTCCCGATCCATTATAAGTGCCTGATGCTTGATTCTCGAGCAGCCGAATCATCCATTCAGCCAAATCTCTTACGTCGATGTATTGCACCACTTCATCTCGTCGGCCAGGAATGATTATGTCACCGCCTTTTTCCAATCTTGCCAACCAATACGGAAAGCGATCGGTGCGATCCCCGGGGCCAACGATGAGTGCTGGTCTCACGATCATGGATCTCTCCCGACCGAAGTATTTGATCGCAGCTATTTCAGAAGTCGCTTTCATTACGCCAAATTCATATAGCCTTTTCTCCTCTTCACTGACATCCTCAGGAATTTCTGTCACCAGCGATCGATTTTCTGAAAAGTCATTGCCTGTAAAAGGGTAGTAGACACTGAGAGAAGAAGTATACATGTAATACTCTACCTGACCCACCAGGAGCCTGGCAGTGTCTTCCGTCCATTTGGTCTTTCGGCCTGAATTATCAATGACAATATCCCACTGTCGTCGTTTCAGGGCTTCCAGGTTGTCTTCCCTGTCACCGATTAATGATTCAACTTTCGAAAATACTTCGGGATGAATTTTTGGAATTGTTTTGCCCCTGGTGAAGGTAGTTACTTCATGACCTCTGCCGAGGGCATAGGCGATTTGATGTGGACCCAGAAAACTAGTGCCACCCAGAATGAGAATTTTCAATTTCTTTTTACTTTTTTTAATATCAAGCAGGTCTCGTACCGGGTTGGGTGTAACTACAGAAGAAAGACCGAGCGCTATGCCCGTCTCTAAAAATTCACGTCTGTTTTTTTTCATATACCTGGTATTTTATATGTGATCATCATTCAGTAATAACTTCAGTGCTGCCGGTAGCCTTTTCCATGCCTCTTCAAAGCTATGAGCAGCACATTTTACAACATTGATATGCGTATGGACATTGGGCGATTTTCCCTGAATCCTGTGCAAAAGATAACAGTCTTTGATATTGTATGTATAATGAAGGTGTTTCCACCAGGATCAATTGATTAAGCATGAACTTTTTATTTTATAAACTTAAGTGGTGATCATTTATTCATTTTCCTTTGAATGGATTCCGCCAGGATCATATACTTTCTGACTTGAGAAGCTCTTTCCTCTTCATTTTTATATTCCCTGGCATTGATTTCTTGAATTGCTTTTTCAATTTCGTCCAGGGCTTTTTGAAATTGTTGCAGTCTGTCATAGATGCGTATTTTCAGATTTCTTGCCCAACCATTTTGTCGATTAATCGCTAGCGCTTTGTCAGCAAGCAAGATCGCCTGATCCAGGTTGGTTCCACGATATAAATGATACTCTGCTGCTCCTGCATATATATCTGAGTCCTGTTCCTGTCCGCTCATGAGACGTTCCTCGATGAATTGTTCAATGAGCCGGTCTGTCGATGTTTCGATGTCAAAGTAGACCTGGGTATTCTCCCAAGACAAGTAAATTCGGGCATTGTTGGGTACGACTTCTATATCAAAATTAAGGGTTTCATAAAATCGATTCGAAACATGAGGAGTCACTGCAAATCGCGCGATATCATTCACCGATTGATAATCATAGCTTCCATACAAAGTCGTATCTCGATTCAGGATTACAATCCATTCATCGGGATTGGGTATAGTGAACAATGAATAAGTTCCTTTCTCTATGGATTGACCATTCATTTTAATGGGTCTGTCAAAGCTGATTTTCGTACAATATCCTGCACCGGTGCGCCAAACCTCGTTCCATGGTACTAATTCTCCGAATATTTTTCTTTGCCTTGCGCTGGGTCTTTCATATTGTATTTGTATCGTTGTATTGCCAATGATTTGGGATATTTCCCCTTTTGGACTTAGGGATGGGTAGGGATAATCATTCTGTGCCAGCAGGTTCCCCGCGATCAATATTGTAGTTATAAATGAGAGAAATGCTTTCATCATTTCATGTTCAGTGCAGTGATATTATTCTTATGCTTTTTGGGAGTTTGAGCTGTGGAGGTATTAAAGAACCTGATAAAGGCACTACTTTCTGACAAGCCCGGGAGATAGCTGATTTCATTTATTGACTTTTTTCTTTCCTCCGGGTATGTCCTCGGTAATTTGAGCAGCAATTCATGCTCTATTTTTTTGAATCTAGTATTCATTCGCTTTAATTTTCTCTGCGAGGTCCGTGTGTAGAGGAACATCGCTTTGGTTTATGGTTTAAAATTGATTTTTTCAAGTCATAAATTAAACGTTTTTCAGTTGGCAGCTTCTCGATCTCAATGGCAACTTTCTGCTTGAGGTTTTCCAGTAGGCGCAATTTTATTTCATTTGAGTACAAATTGATAATTTTCCTGTCATAGATGATCTCTGACTTTTCCTGCTCAAAACTCAATGAACAATTAAATAACCTGTAATATTCTTTCAATGATTTTGGACGTTCATAGTTGAATTTTACTCTGACAGGATAGTACGTATAACTGGTATATGCTGCCAGGGATGTTACATTTGAAAGAAGTGCCATATCCAATATCTGCTTTTTGGCCTGCGACGGGTAAGCTCCTGAAGAGCCGCTTTCCTGCCTTTATCATACAGTTCTTTGAATCGATAATAACTGTCGCGCGAGTATCCCATCACTTTACAGGCTTGGGTAACATTGCTCAACTGTCGAGCTAACTTTAATAATCCTAACTTGTTTTTGATAATTTAAGGATAGCAATAATTACTTCCTGGCATTCAACCAAATGATAAAAAAGTGATATAGAGAATCAGTACTCATCTTTTTGGAATCATGATGAGCACTCTTTAGCTTTCCTGGACTTGAGTGCAATGACATTTACGTTTTAATCAACAGTAAGAATTAACTGACTGGCTTTTCAATTCTATACAATTCAACCATTTTTCTTTCTGTGAACTTTTTGGGAATATTCTTCAAAATGAGATTTCTGAGAGATCTGCCATATTTCCAATGGGACATCTTACCCGTAGCCCAGGATTGCTTTACAATTGAATTCACTTTTTTTCTTCTCTTTTGGTGGAATAATTCAAATGCCGCTTCACTGGGTTGTTGCTCAATGATACTACTCAAATAAAAAGCATCTTCGATGGCTTGTGCTCCGCCCTGTCCCATATTGGGTGTAGTCGCATGTCCTGCATCACCAATCAGGCAAGCCTTTTTCTTGTACCATTTTTTGAGCGGCTTTAGATCAATGATGTCATTTCTGATCATTGATTCTTGCGGAGTTGCGGTGATGATATCTTTTATCATTGGATGAAATGAACAAAACATTCTTAGAAGCTTTTGTTTCGTTGAACCAACATGGTCCTTTTGATTCCGTTTGTCCAGGGCAACAGCAAACCAATAAACTTTTCCTTCGGATATTCTTGAAATTCCAAATCTTATTTGATTGCCCCATAATTCCATTCCTCTATGGTGATACTCCTGGTCTAATTTGATATTTGCAATTCCTCTCCAGCAGGTTTGCCCTGAATATCTGATCGCACTGTTGGGAAAGAGCTGCATTCTCACTTTTGAGTTGATACCATCAGCACCAATCAGGAAGTCCGTTTCGATTGTTGTATTGTCTCCGAATCGAACGTTCAGTTTCTCATTATTCACAATTTCATAGGCTATGAATTCCTTATTGAGTTGTATTTTTCTTCTTGGTATTTGGTCAAAGAGTATTTTTTGAAGTCTGGCCCTGTGAGTGGCTATCGTAGAAAAACCAAAAGTTGAAATGGTAAAATCCTGATCAATATCAGTAAGAGGTGATAGATCGTTTTTGCAAAGAGTAATCCTGTCTATTGTATTTCCACTCTCTTGAACTTGCTTCAATATGTTTAGAGAATTCAGGACTTGTAGTGCATTCGGTGCTAGCCAGATACCAGCCCCGACTTCATTTAACTCCGGGGCTTTTTCGAAAACCTGATAGTCAATGCCCTTTCTTTCAAAAGCCAATGCTGTGGTTAATCCGGCAATTCCTGCTCCGATGACGGCAAATTTCTTTTTCAATCTTCTTTATTGATACGGACGTGATGATCGAGCCTCGGTGTTCTCATGAATCTCATGGATATAATCTAAAGACACGCTGTCATATCGATGTTTCGAATAAGAGACATGGCCCCCAATAATGGCCCTGATCTCGATAAGTTCTTATCAATTGTTTTTTATGTACATACCTTTTGATTCCGGCAAGGTGTCTTGAAATCCGAACTTCTCATATAAAAAGGATGCATCTCCGTCTGCTATGAGGCTTACATAGCACGATTTCGGCAAATTTGACTTTATGAAGTTCGAAATATTTTCCATTATCATTTTTCCAATTCCTCTTCCTTGCATTTCAGGAATGACGCAAATATCTACCACTTGACAAAAGCATCCACCATCACCAATGATCCTTCCCATTGCTATTGTTTGCTCTTCCTCCGTTATCATTATAGAATAGATGGAGTTGTTGAGTCCAATTTCACAGGCTTCATCTGTTTTGGCAGATAATCCGCAAGCCACTCGCATCTCTTGATATAGTTTAATTGGGATTTTGGCTTCAATGATTTTCATGTTCAAATTATTATCGGATCATGACTACTTATACTTCTGTTCATACAATTGCAGATAGAAATCACCTGGCACTTTAAAGTATGTGACGAGCCCCCATCCCAAATCTTCAATTTCTCCCTTAAACTGAACACCTCTGTCTTTTAGTTCCTGGACGGTTTCATAGATGTCATCACAGTAGAAGGATATATGGTGCGTGCCCGAAGGTTTGCCATGTTCTCCGCTTTCGTCTGCGTCCTCCACTCCCAAGTCACCACCTTCTACAATATCAAATATCAACCAGCCGTCACCAATGTCGGTGGCGTTGAAACCAATTTTATCCCTGAGGAATTCACGCATTTCTTTAGCTTTCGAACTGTAAAACATCGTGTTGATCCCTTTTATCATTGTAAGTTTATTGTTTGATTCCAGACCGAAGTTGTATTCAGAATTTGAGTTATTTCTAATTGTATGCTTTGTCGATCATTTGCCGTTATCCCATGTTAGTCACTTTATTTAATCTCCTCCATTCTGACTTGTTAATCCGAAAAATATTCACTTTGTTTCCTTTGTATTCGGTAACCTTGTCTCTGTTCATCCCATTTTTCAGCGCAACCTTTTCGGACCGTTTATTGGCCAGGCTAATAATTGATATCAGGGAATCGGAAAGACCATTTTCAAAAGCAAAATCTCTGCATTTGATTGCAGCTTCTGTAGCAAAACCCATGTTCCAAAATTCCGGTATCAGTGAATAGCCGATTTCCAATTCCACCAAATCGTCAACGGTCTGTATCAATAGTCCGCAGTGTCCAATTAACTTGCCTGATTGTTTATCTATCAGTGCATTCATCCCGCCCAAATTGTTTTTATATCGGAAGAATTGGTTTTTATACCAATCCTCGCATTCTTTTTTTGGACTTTTGAATTCGGCGATCCAATGTTTGGAAGTCTCTGGATTTTTATGAAATTCCAACCATTCATTAAAATCAGACTTTCTTATTTTTCGGAACAGGATTCTAGGTGTTTCCTGGCTTTCAAGTAGATATGATTTTGAGGCCTTGTGCATTGGTGGTTTCAAACTGACTCTTTCACAATATTCAAAATTATAGATTGAAACATTCTTATTCCCGTACCAATGATTTCATCAGGGAAATCATAATCAGCATGATGCAATGCCGGGGTATCTAATCCTGCTCCTAGGCCAAACATAGCCGTTTTATACTTTCCGGAATACCAGCCAAAATCTTCTCCAAATTTAAATGGATAACTTCTCCTTATGATGTTGAATCCATTTTCAATAGCCGCTTTTTGCACGTAGCGATTGCATTCTCTATCATTACTGCTGGCTGGAAAGTATTCAAACCAATTCACTTCATACTCTAATCCATGCAGCTCACTTGTCATCTTTAGAATTTTCTTTATTTCCAGGGTTAATGTTTCCATTGTTTCCTGATTCCATGTTCTTATGGTGTAGTGTATTTCTCCTTTGCCGGGGGAAATTCCATAAGACTTTTGTCCCATATTGATGTGAACAGGAGTCAGGATAGCGAAGAACTCGTCTTCGGGATCAGTCACATTTAAATGAGCAATTGTATTCATCATTTGTGCAAGGCATAATGCGGGGTTTTTGCCGGATTGGGGTTCTGCGGCATGAGATTCCTTGCCTTTTAATATTACCTCAAAACTCTGCACTTCAGCGGAAAAACCACTTTCAATGTAAATAATATTGTGCATAGCTTCCTTGGGTATATTGTGCAATGCAAATATGTAGTCAGTATTCAGTTCTTTGAATTTAGGATCATTGATTATTCTTTGCGCTCCTTCTCCTGTTTCTTCTGCAGGCTGGAATAATAAGATGACATTTCCGGTATCCAGCTCTTTTTTATTTAGCCAGCCTGCCAGGCCTGCAATAATGGCCATATGACCATCATGTCCGCACTTATGGGATATTCCTTTTTGAGTTGATTTGTAGCTGAAATGATTCTCTTCGTGTATTGGGAGGGCATCTAATTCGCAGCGAAATGTAATTGTCTTACCTGGCTTTGGAAATTTATAAACTGCGGCTAATCCGCAACCACCGATATTTTCTATTATAGATGAAGGACTGTATTGTCGAATGTAGTTTTTTATAATTTTCACTGTCCCGCATTCAGAATTTGACAGCTCTGGTTTGGAATGAAGTTCTTGACGAAGCGTTACTACTTCGTTAGGGGTCAATTTCGAATTATTTATTGGTCTTATTGTCTTCAAATGTCCTTGTGCCTCATTATCGGCTTTTTACTTTCAAGTCTTGGAATACTTCTGTACTGATCCATACTATGTCTTCATTACTTGTATAGAAAAAATACTTTCCATCGGAGGTGACAAATGGGCAGAGTTCATGATGCCTCGTATTGATAGTTTTGCCCATATTAATTGATTTGGTCCAGGTACCATCAGGTCGTTTAAAACTGATGTAGAGATCGCCTCTTCCCAATCCTCCGGAACGGGTCGAACAAAAAATTACATATTCTTCTTCAGGATCAACAAATACATCTGCTTCATAATCTTCAGTATTAATTGAACTACCTAAAGAAATTGCTTTTTGGAATTTGCCATCTACGAATTTTGAGTAGTAAATGTCCATGTCATTTTCTCTCCGATCTTCCGGGGCATTTACATTTGAGGAAAAATACATCGTTCCTTCCCGTGTAAAGGAAATATAATATTCATTTCCGCTGGAATTTATGTTTGTCCCGGCATTGATTGGTTCGGACCATCCAGGGTCTTTTCTTTCAACGTACCAAATGTCGTGGTCATCTTTTGGTGGACCCGATCCGTCTAAAGCTCTTCTGGATATGAAGTATAGTTTGTTTTCATCAGTTGATAGAAAAGGATCGTTGTATCCATATACGTCATGGGATAGTATTACTTCCGGCTCGCTCCATTTTCCATGTATCAGTTGTGAAAACCTTATTTCCGAACGATTACCCACATCGACGCCATAGTAAAATTCTGTTCCTTCGGAATTAAATACCGAACCAAATTCGTATTCTTCGGTAGAGATGAAATTGGGGGCAAAAACCTGAGGCATGATTCCGGGCTCTGATTGCCCCATATATTTTCCATTCATTTCAAAGGTTCTAACCAAACCCTGGTCTGCTCCTTTTGACAATAAAAATGCAGAAATTTCATTTGCCTTGGTTCTTTGAGCAATTTCCAGGGCAGTACTTCCCCTCTTGTTCGTGCTGTTGATATCGACACCATTTTCTACCAGTTTGCTTATGAAGGCTGTACTCTTTTTGAGGACGGCTGATTCCAAAAGAGACGCACCGTAATGGTCTGTCCATTCACCGTTGGATTGTCCCTTGACCAACAGATCAAAAAATTCATCATTTTCGAATCTAACTGCCATGTGCATCGGCGTTTTATTTTGATCATCTTCCGCATTTATGTTCATTCCTTTTTTAACAAGAGATTCGAAAACTTCTTTTTGATCACACGCTACAGCCCAATGTGCCAGTGATCTTCCCCGATGATCTGTTTCACTGATAGATGTATGGGCCAACATGCTGTCCAGCCTGGCTAAATTTCCTTGACAAGCAGTTCTAAAGATATTTTGTGCATATAAGCTCAAATGAATCAGGACAAGTATGGTGATGGTAAATGTTCTTTTCATCATAAGCTGTTGGTTATTGATTCTTATTGGGTTTATAAATTAACTGCCATGGATGTTGCGATAATAAAATTTTTGTCTGTGAGACTAGTGTCGGTTTCAAAAATGTTGTCTTTGCTGTTGAGCCACCGACCTTCAATTCGGCAAATTACATGCTCAGTAGGTGCATAGTCAAAGTTAAGCGAGAGTCCTGTTGTCTGGAAACCATTTGCCGTAGTTGTAGGTATGATGATGCCTGTTTCGTCTTTGTAATACTCCACACGGAATGCTGCATTCCAGGTTTGGTTCATTTTGTATTGAACAATGACCACCGGGCTTAGCCATGAGTCATAGGTCGAACCGGATTTTGATCTTTGCTGTAATCCAATGTCAAAACCGGCTGTGAATCCAAGTTTTTCGGACAATTGAAATTGACCGTAAAAATTGTTGAAGTATCTCCTGCGTCTTATCTCATCCGGATCATCCGTACCAATAAAAGTACTCCAGTTCAACGATGTTTTATCTGACGGATGAAAGGAGACCTGAGTGCCAAATGACAATAATGAATTTCCCTCCAATCGTTGAATGCGCTGCCAACCGTTGAGGACAAGTCCGGCCAGTCCCCATTGATCATTGGGGCGGTAGGTCCATTTTACTCCGGTCAGAAAGAATGGAGAACTTGCGGCTGATATGGACCGTGTCAGCGTCGGGTTTGCAGTAGAAATGGCACTTTCAAATCCGATATGAGAAGGAAAGACTCCTGCATCCAGCCACATGTTGTTTTTCTTATTCAATGAAATCCCAATGTATGCTTCAAAAATATTTTTCAATAGACCTGGTTCTGCCGCATAATTGTCATTGGCATAAGTACCTGTTTGAAGGGCAAAGCTTGCCCTGTACTTTTCGTGGTCCAGGCTGACATTAATCAGCCCCAAATTCAAATTGAATTCATTGTGCCGGTTGTGATTGAACAAAAAATCCTGCCTTCTTGTACCCTGAGGCCGGTTAAAGTCATATACGTAAAAAACATCCGCAAATCCTGAAATTTTGACCTCCGGTTTATGCTGCCAACTACTATCTTCCTGACTTTGTAACTCAGTGCTCGTCAAGTTAATGAGTATACAAATCGTAAACGTTAGAGGTATTTTCATTTTTTGCAGGGTATGAATAATTACACAGACCACATTCAGGATTAAAAACCACTAATTCCCATTACAGCCAATAATAATACGCTACTAAAGAACAAATACAAAAAATAAGTCATGAATGAACGAAGGATATTGAGCACTCGATTGCCTTTGGCAAATAATTTCCAAAATACCCAGCACGTATATGACATAGCTACCAGTACCGGTATACTCTCCAACAGCTTACTTTCAATAACGGTCCCTAAAAGTGCAAACAACGAATAAAAGATGGCCTGGTGACCTGCGACGTAAGAATTTATTACAATGTGTTCAATGTAGTTCGCACCGAAATTCAAGAATGACAAGTATGAAGCCAATGAAAATATAGGCAAAAGGATTAATGTCGAATACGCAAAATTCGCCGAGAACCATGTTAAAATTACGGGTGTCCGTATCTCAGAATTTGGTTCAGATGCCCCTTCAACAAATCCCGAGAGCAAGTCCTCCATCCATGTATTTTGATTCGTGATTTGGGTGATCAAAAAATACAATGTAGACAAGATGAGTACATAAGCTATAGGTTTAAAGTGCTTTTTCCTTTTTCCATTCAGAAATTCTCTGATACTCTTTCCGGGTCTAAAAAACAAAGAGATCAGGGTATAGAAAAAACCCTTGTTGATTTGAAAAACGCTCTCGGAAACTTCATTTAGAAAATTTGGGAGATTAATTCTGTCAACATTTGAATGTTGGCCGCAATGGCTGCAGTACTTTCCATCAATTGTATGTCCGCAATTCTTACATTTCATTCAACTATTATTTCGCGGTACCCCTGGTCAGTCACATCAACCCGGTTCGGCGTCCTCTATTGCGCTGAATTTCTTCCAAAAAGAAAGGTCAAAAGCCCTATACCGTTAAATGCCAATCCTGCTGAAAACAAGTCTAATTCACTGTCAACAATTTTGGGTAATACCAGGAGGGAACAACCGATCAGACAGCAAACGAATGAGACGATTTCCGTTTTGCTGTACTTCTTACGATTTCTCATTCCATTTTTTCCGAATGTAAATGATTCAATTGACATCTGCACGGTCAAACATTTATATTATCGTCACACGTATTGTCCCTATGCGCAGACCTGGGCTTCGGAGGTTTTCTTAATAATCCGATTCATCAGAATCCAGGGATATTCAGTGTGGTAAAAATTGCCCTTCCCTTATCCCACCGGTCCAAACACGAGTACTTTGTCACCTTCTTTTATGAGTGCACGTGTCGCGGCTTCAAAGCCGTGAGGAAATACGAACTCTCCTTTATCCGAAAGCACTGCGTAGAACTCCGAAACTTTTTCGAATTGAACGTGCTTGTCTAGTTCCAGCACTTTCAAAATATCCACGAATCTGCTGTTTTGAGTAAGACCACTCATTTCATGCAGGCCGGCTTCAATGATGAAATCTCCTCGCTTAAAGGTGGCAGCACACCCACCCGGTTTGTGGTGTTGTTCCAGAACAAGTACTTTTTGCCAAATTTTGACAGGGTAGCCCAGGCAGTCAATCCTGCCAGGCCCCGCCTATGACAACGGTGTTGTATTTGATTACTCTTTTATTTTTTTGTTGATGATATTTTCAAAACGCCTGCTACTTATGGGGTGATCGCTGATCACTTTGCCATCGTAGAGTATGCAAAAAGAACCAAATGCACATGGCGTTTCCTGAGCCTCTTTTGCTCCTACAATTTCAATTAGATTCGTCTTGATCTGGTAGTTCTTCTCTGCAGTTTCAATAATTGCATTGACATTCTTTTCGGTATAAGGGCATTGTGGAGAGCGCAATATGGTAAGTCCATCGTCATATGCTCCCGTATTCTGAAGAGCTTCGTGATTAAATCCGGGTGACTCAGAGTGCTCGTCGAATTTCAGTACCAACAGCTCAAAATCAGGTTCTGCCCTGTCTGCAGTTTTGAAACCTTTTTTTACAAAGATTTCACGATCCACCATAAATGACCCTTTCCTGGCAACTATGGAAATACCCAGCATTCCCTGGTCTTTGGCGTCAAGAATGCATTCATCGATCAAGGCGGATGCATAGCCTTTTCCTTTATACTCTTTCTTAAACCCGACGAATATGCAATGAATGAATAGGTAGCCCTCCGCACGAACTGGCCGATGTGCATATTTTCCCGGGATGTATTCCAGCATTCCCTGATACCCGCCTTTTTCGGAGATAAGTGCTTTTATCTTCAGCCCTTTGGAATAATACTTTTTGAACCACTCAATTTTATTTCTGAGTTCTTTGTGTTTTTGTACATTTTTATAACCACATACTCCATAATCAGCAATGTTATCGGGAGTCAGGTCAATGATTTGAATATCTGCATTCATAGTAAGTAATGTTTATCCGTGCAACAGAACAAAACAACAATGGCAGTTGTTATTCTTTTCGGGCAAAAGATCTGCTATTTAGGAATCAATTGAATTGACAGAAGTCAATCGGGACATTGACTCGAGTCAGTGTTTCATGGAGTAAAGTGGGCTGCGACCCTTCAGGAAGTTGATCATGAGTATTTTGAATGCGACCTGGGTTTCAGCAGACGATTATCAATGGTCATTATTCAAATGGACTTTCAGGTCATTTTCAAACTCAGGATTGGACGGCCTGGTGAAGTTTCTTGCTATGATCTTACCATCAGGATCAATGAATGTGAAAGTGGGTAAGGACACCAGAGGAATTCTCATTCCATCTATTTCTTCAACAGAGTAGGTCATTGAATGCAGTGGTGTATTTTCTTTGTTCCCAATCCAGAATTCACTGGTAAATATGTTTTTTTCAGATAAATATTTGTTCCAATAATCCATTTCGTCATTAATTGATATTGCAATAAATTCGACATTTTCATCTGCCAAATTCATTCCGAACTTTTTCAAATGACTTCGTTCCACAATACATGACGAACACCAGATAGCCCATCAATCAATACGTATTTACCCTTCCAATGATTTACATTGTAGCCTTTGTCTTCAGAATCGTAGAAGTCATCCATAGGGAAACTACCTCTGTTTGCATATCTGGAAATGAGTATTGAGTCGATACCATTGATGGTCCAGACATTATCGGCCCCGGTATCGTGAATCACCTGGTTTGTTGATTTTTTTGCGATTTGTGCCCGGGTTTGCATCCAAATATTGCGAGGCTTAATATGGATATTATAATTGATTTGCCTTGCACCAAC
>JANQHF010000023.1 GCA_028282725.1 Saprospiraceae bacterium | reverse complement strand
AGTCTTTTTAAAGCTGGATTAAGAGAATACACCAGAAGCATAATAACACGTTCAGACCAAGATCTGTGGAGATACATCAAATTTTTGTCCTGTACTTAGGAAATCGGGCAGTAATTATTTTTTATCAAGCAGGCATTACTGACAATTCTTGCTGTTCTTTTGTTTCCATCATTAAATGCTTGGATATAAGACAATAGGACTAATAAGAGCAGAGATTTTTCGAATACTATTGATTTCGAATTGACCAAGTTGCACATTTCTTGGAGTGCTTCTCGAATTTGAAATTCATTATCTAGTGGTCTATAGTTTGTTCCTGTAATACCGACTCCTCTTGTTCTTATGTTCCTATCAACTCCTAAATCCTTAATTAGAATATTATGGATATCTTCTATTCCTCTAATTGCAACCGGATCTATGTAATCTGGTTTATCTGCAATAAAGTCCAATGCCTCTTTATGATTTAACAACATTGTTGCCTCATCTTTATTTTTACCTTCAGCAGTTTCTTGTTCTTTGAGCAATCTCTCGGTTTCCAGCAAAGAATATGTATTCCCTTCTATTTGAGACGATTTCCAACTCAAGTCTATTGCCAATCTCTCAAGTTCTTTCTGATACTGCGATTCGGATAGACTTTTAATTTTCTTTTGATAGGTGTTTTGCAATTGATTGAGCTTCTCTAATTCTTCCTCGGAGAATAAATCCACCTTGGTCAAGATATTTGGGATTAATTCTAAATTAAATTCTTTTTTAATTTCTCTTTCATCAATTTCTTTTTTGAAATACTCATCTATATCTATTGATTTGATTATTGAATATGCGGGATTCAGGTGATATTTTGTCCCTCTGCCTTTTCCTTGTTTTTCAATGAAGCTTCTCTCATACAACCTGTTAAGAATTCTTTTGACAGTTGCATATCCAATTTTTAGTTCACTCCCTTCGTGGATTTCCTTAGAAGAACTTGATGGATTTCTTGAAATATATTGTAGGATTTGTTCCTCGTTCTTTTTCATTAAAGCTCAATAATATAGCTATTTGAGCCATAAATATTCAAATATTGAGCTACAAATACAATAGAGCTCATGGTTTGTGAAAATAAAGCTCAACTATTTCAGAAATTGAGCTTAAAATGGTGAAAAGGTGAGCTTAATCGGCAGATCAATGGCTTATAACGGCTCGTGCATGCGATGACGGTCGCGTTTAGCGCCGCTGTGCGACATGTACATTGTTAGCTACAGGTTTAATTTTTCCAATTGTCCTCTATAATTTGATGTGTTATTGTTGCTCCCACTTCACTTCCTTCTGCTACTGAAGATGCTACTCCGCTCCATCCTGTTCTTGCATCTCCAATGATGTATAATCCTTTAATATCGGTTTCTTTGTTCTCCGTAACTTTGTACGTTTCCATTCCCATAAAACCAACTTCCCTGGAAATCTCCATAGATTCTGCGAAATCTGTGTATTCCGTAGATTTGGTATCTGGTAAAAAACCTCCGTCCCTTTCTATTAATTTACCATCCTCAAGTTCTATGAATTGAAGTATACCCTGTTCCGAATGCAACTTTTTGATTTTTGCTTCTATAATTTGTATTCCGTTCATCTTGAGGTTGACAATAGTATCTTTATCCAAAACCTGTTCTCCATTTGTAAATACAATCACGTCTTTAGACCAATGTGAAATGGTTTTTGCAAACATCGGAGCCATCATAGCATCACCTATGACGGCTAATTTCTTATCAGCCAATTCAAATCCGTCACAAAAAGGACATGGGTAAACTGATTTTCCATATACTGCTGCCAACCCTTCAATTCCAATATCTTCAATATTATCTTTGTGACCGGTTGCAATGACCACCTTTTTCGATTCGTAAGTAGCGTTTTCAGTTTCGACAATAAATCCATTCGCTGTGGATTTTAAACTAATCGCTTTTTCAATTCTGTAAATTGCGGCAGAATATTTATTTAGCTGCTTTTTTGCAATTGTCAATATTTCGCTGGGATGTTTTCCATCTTGGGTCAGAAATCCATGTGAATGGGTGGTAACAATATTCCTCGGATTTTCAGTATTCAAAATCAACGTTTTGATTCTGCTTCTTCCCAACACCAAAGCTGTACTCATTCCTGCCGGACCTCCTCCAATTATTATAACTTCAAAGGTTTTGGTATTCATTATTCAGTTTTTTATTTATCTCGTACTTGCAGCTAACTTGTTTATAGCGGTACTTTTTGTCCACTTATCTCTTCCTTATATCTCATATTGGTATGTAAACGGTACTATTTGACACTTTATCATGCTCGTTTATATCTATTTTTTGAGTACGTCCAAATGTAAAAATGAAGGAAGTAAATTACCTCATACCATTACTCACCTGGAATGATAACCTCCGAAAAATGTATGAAGGTAAAACATTCAGGCACATGTGAATCCCACACACCATGAGGACTCCATGCCCAACCGCCCGAATCACTGGCTGGCGGTGCTTCTTTATATTGATTAAACCGCGAAAAATCCATCCTCCGGACATCACTATTATTTGGTGGTATCTGAACATTCTCACCAAGAAATGAATTCATCCCTGCCCAGGGTATAGCGAGCTCAACCGACCAACCCCTGTCCCGGTCACTATCATCATTGATGGTGCCGTCAACATGGACAGCACTCTGCAATCCCGGGTAATCCCAATTCCAAAAACCGATCCGCTTCCCCTTGGGATGATTTTTATAGCCAACTCCATTGAAAGGCCTTACTCCTTCGGCATCTCTGTCAAATTCACTCTTTTTGTTATACCCTTTACTTTTGTATGCCTCTTCCCAGATGAACAGCACCTCGTATATCGTACCGTAAGTATTGATTTCAAATTCATAATAGGCATCTTCTCCGGCTATAAATAACTCGACATCATTATTTGTGTATATCGGGGCATCCCGTTCAGTCAAACTGGCCTGAAGGTTAGGCTCTTCGATCCAGTATCCTACATATAGATGCACATCATCCCAAAGTACTGCAGCTCGTGTATCATGGATCGTACCCCGGCCTGATATCAGATCCCTGAATCTTTCGGATTTGGGTGCATCGCCCCAGACTGCCTCGTCCAGTTTGCCATCGATTCGAATTGGGGTATTGATTTTAAATGAAGTGTAATGAGGGATATTTTCAACATTACAGGGAGGGTGCGCTTGTCCTTCTTTGTCTGTTTTTTGTACAGCCATCTGCGTGTTCCAAATCTTCCTGATCAATTGTTCATATGCTCTGGCATATTCCTGCATGCCGAGATCGGTGGGATGTATTTTGTCAACAAAAGAATCTACTCGCAATCCTAAATCCTTCCTGCTCAAATAGAAGATATTTGAAAAACCCTCTGTCTTCAGTGAATCAAAGGCTTTTTCCAATTCGATATTGAGTCTGATATAGATATCTAGACTTTTCTGATTTGTTCCGTCATCCGCATAGCCGACATGTTCGGTCAGTATAATGGGCACCCCTGGTCTCTTTTTCCTGAGTTGTTTTACTGCATCTATAGTCAATTGGTAAGTATCGTGCAGGTCCGGTCGCAAATTCGGAAGACAATCGAGTATATAGATTTCAGCATCAATTTCCGATATGAGTTTGATCAACTCAGGTTCTAACCGGCCATTGCCTGAAAACCCAAGATTGATGACCGGTCTTGCTAATTTTCTTTCCAGGATATTCGTCCATGCCATGCCGGGACGCGAGGCACATGCACCCTGGCAGATTGAGGTTCCATAGGCCGCAATGGGTTTTTTATTGATCAGGGGAAGTGCTTCAAAAAGAAATTTTTTGTCGACTCCGATTTCCAGATGTTCGACTTCATTGTACAGTGGCAGGTACAACTGATAGTCTCCGGCTTTGTGCATGTAAGAGTCACTGGCATCGTCGATGATGAAAGTATATTTGGAGTTTTCCTTGATGGAATAGGAACCCCAGCATCTCTGCCAATTTCCGTTGTCCGATGTCCTGTACAGATCTATGCCACTCACGCCGGTGGCGGGCATGTGTGGAAAATCAATCATCCCTTTTATGCGATACCTGATATGGATGGTGTCAGCATTCGTCCGGAATCTCAGGGAGAGTCCTGCAGATTGCTTTGATAAATTCCATACAGCTTGTCTAACGTTTTCTTTGGCACGAGCCGGAAGCCGGTGATAAATCGACTGTACTTCTTTCGTCCATGCCTGGTTGGAAATTACAGGAAGTTTACCTTCTGCAGGATTCCACCATTGCAGGTTGTCTCCCTGTGTAAAGGATATTTCCACCAGACAAAGTGTAATCGCTAAGATTATAATTCTACTCATTTTCCGAACAGTTGAATGGGTAAATCCAATTTTGAGTGAAATTAATCGATACTGAAGTATTGACACCATCGTTACGCCGGACGAAAGAAAAATTTTCATTTTTCAGGGCTGGTTTATGTGTGCGTTTGAGTGTGCGTTCAAAGTGTGCAAGGGGTTGAAACCCCTTGGAATCGAAGAAATACCAATTTTCGTCACATCCAAAGGGCACATCCAAAGGACGTATCCAAAGGGCATATCCAATGGGCTTTAGCCCATTGTCAATAAATTCTCCACTCCCAAATAAATCAAAGCAATATTTCAGATAGTTTTTGATTCAATGCTGCTCCTCTGAGATGGCGGGTGATGATCATTCCATCCCGATCAATGAGAAAATTATCCGGTATTCCATTGACACCACAAATGATCCCTGTCTCATTGTTTCGACCCTGTAAATCGCTTACATGTTGCCAGTTCAGATTGTCTTCTATAATTGCCTCTTTTCAGTTTTTTTCAAGATGATCTAGGGAAACGGCAAAAATTTCAAATCCTTTTGGGTGAAATTTTTCATATGTCTTCGCAAGATTCGGATTTTCCTCCCGGCAAGGTCCGCACCAGGAAGCCCAAAATTCAAGAAGAACAACCTTGTCTTTGAGATCTGAAAATTTCCTGGATTGCTCCTTCCGGTCAGGCACAGATGAGTACCATGATGATGACGAAAACGATTTCCAAAAATTTCATAAGTTCTATTTACGATGTTCAAGTAAGGCTTTCTGCCCAATCAATTTTGCATATTGATGGCCAGTGTCCTTGCTCCAGTCAATAATCTTTTGTTGCATTTCCTTCACTACTTCTTTATGGGACTCTGAGCCGTATAAATTTTCCAATTCCCCGGGATCATTTTCTAAATCGTACAATTCATCTACATCTTCGCTCATCCAATGATAGACATATTTAAATTGCTCTCCCCTGCACATGATCACTTTGCCATCTCGACCGGGAAAATGAATCTCGGCAAAAACTTCACTTTTTGAATCCTTCACGGACCCTGAAAGCTGGGGGGAAAGATCCTGTCCATCTATTCCTTTCGGTATATCTATGTTGACTGCATTGAGGATAGTAGGAAGTACATCGATCGCTGAACTGAGCGCTTCAATTTCTCTTCCCTTATGACCCAGGTTTGGAATCCTTAAGATTGCCGGCACATGGAATAATTCTTCATAAGCATTACTTCCCAATTTATAGATCATTCCGTGCCCTCCTGCCATATCCCCATGATCTGTAGTGAAAATGACTACGGTATTTTCCCACTGATTGGTTTCTTTCAAAAGTTGAAAGATCCGCCCGATTTGTTGATCAATAAAACTGCTATAGCCCCAATATCGTCTGATATAGTCCTTGTACTGATCATGATTCCATTGGCCAAGGACATATTGTAGATTGGCCTTCCTTTGAGCTTGTGGTTTGTCGTTGAGGTCATCTTCAAAGTTGGCAGGTAAGGGTATCTCTTCCAAAGGATACATATCATCCCAGGGTTGGGGAGGTGCAACGGGCAAGTGAGGACCAAAGTAGGAAAGCACAGCCGCCCAGGGTTCATTATCATTCGTATTCCTTTTGATAAATGATTCGGTTTCATTGGTAAAATAGGTGGCCATATGATATTCTTCTCCAAGCAATGAATACATATGTTCCCCTTCGGGTGCAGATTGGAGGTCGTCGTGATTCCCTGCTATCTCGGCAAAGTCTCTGCGACCTTTTGACACCAGCCAATCCTTGTAGTCTTTCCAGCCTCCCTTCCATTCGGTAAATCCCAATTGAGGCTCATCTTCTCCATAACCCCCGTCACGTCTTTGAGTATTCCATCCCGAAGCAGTTTCAATTCTTTTGTGGTGCCAGTAGTCCTTGATCTCATCACCCACCGGGTCCTTGGCTTCTCCTGGAAGATGTAAATAATCCACTCCGTCTCCACCTGTTCTTCCCACGTACATATAACCGCCCAGATGGGCTTTCCCAAAATATCCTGTTCTATATCCTTCTTCAGAAAGAACAGTACCTAATGAAGGAATCGTTGGATCGAGGATGACATTATTGGTAAACACGTTGTGATTGTGCAGGTATCGACCCGTTAGAATGCTAGCCCTTGAAGGACTGCAGGGAAATGCAGCTATATAAAAGTTTTTGAGTAGTTGACCTTCACCGGCAAGGGCATCCAGGTGGGGTGTCTTTATTTGGTCATTACCATAGGCACCCACACAACTGATGGGTTGCTGGTCGGTCATAATGAAAAGAATATTGGGTCTCTTTTCAGTTGAAGTATTCGTACAAGACAATGTGCAAAAGCATAGCATCCAGACCAAGACAGAAAAACTATGTTGAACACGTGAATTGAAGTTATGGAACGCACTACATCCATTATTCATAATTGTGTTATTGTATCGTTTTCTCATCTGAAATTGTATCAATTCAAGTTATTAAAAAGTTGGGATACAGGAATGAAAATGAGATTTTTCTATATCTGAAATGCCTTATAGAAAACGTCTAAGACCGACTTATTTCAGGCGAGGTGGAGAAGAAAGGAGCGAAGCGAAGTCGTGAATAAATGGGGATTGATATTAATGCTATCACCGACCAAGCCTCCCTTAAGGGAGGCCTCCATAGGGTCTGCAATCAAAATAGTCACTCAGCATGAACAAATGTCCCCCTTGAGGGGGATTTAGGGGGTGAACTAAGCACAGAAAGTTCATCTCTACCGAATATAGTATAAGTCGCTATTCGTTATAAACCACTTACGCACAACTTCGTATCGTATCATGTCAGCCGAAATATCAAATGACAATCCCGATATGGCCTATTGAATCTTCTTTTTTGTAGTAAACTCAATCACACCATTTTGACCTCGGTTGCCATATCGCCCTGCTCTTGGAGGAGGAATGACCTTTACAGTTTCGATCTGGGTAACATCGATGGTCATGGCGGCATCGTTATAACTTCTGCCAATGGGAACTCCATCCAGGACGTATAGCGGGTCATCTGCATCTTGAAATGATTTATGCCCCCTGACTAAAATCTTGTAGAAATTACCACTTCCCCTGATTTGAATACCTGGCTGATTGCGCAGGAAGTCTATGAGTGTGATTTTAGCCAGGTCTTTGGATTTTTCCATTGCGGTAGGGGGGGAAGACTCTTCTGAAGCCATAGGTTGAGTGGAACTACAGCTCATGAAGTAGAGGCAAATGCCGATAAATAAGATCCTGGACAACATGGTATCTATTTCAATGCCGAAAATATGGGAATGATTCCATAATGTAGGAGGTTTTGAGATGAAATGCCGAAAAAGTTCTATTCTGAATGAAGATGTCGGGCTTTTTTTGGTTTGGTCCTCTTCAAAACAATGCCAAGTACAATCACTATTACAGACATCATCAATACAATCCCTTTTCCATTTTCAGTCATGAGTCCCAATGCTCCGAAAATGAATCCTGTAGCAATGAGTGCATAGCCTAGGACATGAAGGGCAAAATTGTTTTCGTCCTTATTGATCGGTACTTCCTGTTTGATTTCACTTTGTTGCCTTGAATCCTCTTCTGAAGATGTGGAAGCGTCCTTTTCATTTATAAATTCAAAAAATAACAGGATCAAAAGCGGACCTATTACCCCCACGAGCATTTCTTCGGCCCTGCTGAGCGCATAATCAAAATACCATGGAGTAAAGAATTTGAATATCAAATTGACAGCAAGACTAAGAAGCGTAGTTGTTATGATAGAATGAGCTGTTTGCCTCCTTGAGAATAAGGCCCAAATTGGAGGTGCGAAGAGAGGTGCTCCTGTAATCGCCCCTACACTGATCACAACTTCAACAATTCCACCGGCCATGGGAACCAGGAGCGCCACTCCTATGGTGATCAACCCAAAAATAATTGTTGACAGGCGTGCTATCCTCATTAATCCCAACTCGGATGCATTCCTTGCTAACTTGTTATATATGTCATTGGTGAATACTGCCGAGGACATATTCAGGGTCGTGTTGACAGAACTGGCAGTGGCAAACATCATCCCTCCAAGCATGAGTCCCACGAGACCCCTGGGCAAGACTTCTCTGCACATTAATAGAAAGGCACCCTCATTTTCTAAACCCTGTAAATCATTATTAACGATCCTGTAAATCATGGCGGGAAGCATCCAGAGTACAGGACTGATGATGTAGAGGGCTCCAACCAGCCAACCTACTTTTTTGGCATCCCGGGGAGTACCAACACTCGTATAGCGTTGAACGTATGCCCAATTTCCTCCAATGAATATGGTATTGTAAAACAAGAATGCAAATAGGAACCAATAAGTATACTCCCCATTGGTAAAATGGAAGAAGTCCGAAGGTACGTTAGAGATAAAAGCATTAATCCCGTCTATTCTTTCAAATGCCAATGGAACCACAATGAGCACGGCAGAAAAGAGGATGACAAATTGTAAAACATCTGTAATAATGACTGCCCATAGTCCTCCGACCGCAGTATAAAGTATGATGATGAGACCAAGAATAATAATACATAATTCAATGGAAAATCCACTGGAAACATTAAATAGTTTGGCTACCGGATAGAGGAAGGCACCTGTTGTGATAAAACTCAGAAATAGAAATATATAGCTATAAAAGTTCTTTAATTTTTCACCAAACCTGTTACCCAGATATTCTCCGACTGTCAGTGCACCTGTGGCTCTCCATTTGTCGGCGATAAAAAAACCAATGAGGAAGCCACTGATCGACATCATCCATTGTATACTTATGGCTACCCAACCCAATTCGTAAGCGATTGATCCCCAGACCACAAAAGTCCCGGCAGAGAAAAAGCTCATAAAGAGTGATAAACCACTCAACCACCATGGAAGTTGTCCTCCCGCAGCAAAAAAAGATTTAATACTAGAACCGGATTTTCTGAATGACAAGCCAGCTACCAATACTATGAGAGTGAAAATCAGAATGACTATGTAATCCAAGACATTCATTATTTTGAAAATAGAAAATTACAATGCTTCAATGGTAAATGGGTAAATAGCGAAAACGGCAACCGGGACATCTTTTGAAGGCCTGTGAAATTGAAAAGTAAGGGAAGATGTCGAAATTGGTCTTTCAAACTTGATACGATTGATCGTTTGATAGTTATCTGACGCATTGTAAATGATTCGTTGGTTATCGTCTATAATTGAATATGCACGGACAACAAAAGGAACGACATTCTCGGGGTGGCCAAGAAGGGTGGTTTCCATGGGGTGATCCCAGTCAGTGTCGAAGTGGATGATGATAAAATTGAACTTCCTTTCCTGGTTCCATTTCAATTTTACTTGGGGATGCTCCTCTTCCAACTCAGAGACCCATGCATTGGGCCGCACAAAAGGCCGGTGAACTCCATTGGACAGATTTGTCTTGCCAAAACAATCTAGTCCGGGTGAAATTTTCATTGCTATATTGTGACCTTCCGGTCTTCTGATGGGCACCCAAAATTCAAAAGATTCAAATCCAAGGTTGGGTTCAGGATCTTGCCGGCCATAATTTGAAACTGGAATGTTTTGTTTGTTGAAGACGCTCACAATGCCGGTTATACGCTTTCTGCTTCCCTTTAACTTTACATGTTCGTTCTTGTGAAAACAGAGAAATTGATAACCGGGCCGGTCAATATTCTTGTCAAATTCCAATGAAATTTCAGTTTCACCTTTGCCAATGCTGAATTCCCGATGATCCAAAATACGATCAGGGGTAAAATTGGTTGGTTTACTGCTACCTCGAAGTGTAACCGTTAATGTGGTTGACGTCTCTGATTTGACCAGTACTGTAATTTTGGGGAACCTTCTTTCTTCTAATGGAATCAATTGAGCCGTGCTGTACTCAAGTGGGATCCAGGGCCCGTCAAAAGGAATATCAGAAAGATTGAGCTCCGATGATACATTGATTTGACATTCGGACAAGACCGTATTCTGTACGTCAAAGGCTTTATGAGGAATAAATTGACCTGCTCTTATTATAGACTGCTGAAGAAGTTCAATTTTCTTCTTTGACATCAAATCTACAGGCATCCAGTTGTTTTTTAAACAAAGTGCTGCCGCCGTGCCGACTGCCTGACCCCCATGTGCACAGGTCAGCATGACCCGTGTGGAACCAAAGGCTACATGTGAAGCACTGATGATTCGACCTGCAAGAAATAAATTGTCAATATTCTCAGAGATCATACATCGATAGGGTATTTCATAAACACCCTTGCTATGCCATTGATTACAACCGGGTTTTTCACTGAAGACTCCATCAGCAGGATGCAGATCAATTGCCCAACCACCATAAGAGACAGTGTCGTAAAATTGGCATTGATTGACGATGTCAGACTGTCTTAATATATAGTAACCCTCAAACCTTCTGCTTTCTCGCTTCCCTGGTATTTGCGATACCCATTCTAGGGTCATATGTTCAGCCTCAGGGAATTTGCCCGAATTCTTGATATAGTCCCATACTCCATAGACCACCTTCCAGAGCTCCCATTTTATTTTTTCGGTATCGTGTACAGTATCCAGTCGGCCTCCGTATTCTATCCACCACAACCAACAACCGTGTTCTTCAACATTGAATTTATGATAGCGAGGTATTTTGGAAATATCCTTCAATGCGTAATCCGGAGCGACGAATTTTACCGGGTGTCCCAAATCTTTGGTCATGAAGTACATGGAATGTCCCAGGAGCTCACCGTATTCTTTCGAAGGAGCAAAAGGCTCATCAAATTCCCCGGCTGATTCAGCACCCATTCTAAAGGCTGCGCCGGACTGAAATCCTACAATTCCATCGCCGGAAGCATCGCAAAAAAAAGTGGTTGTCACTAGGTATTCAGTGGAATTCTGACTACAAAAACCTTTGACATCTGAAATGACCGAGGGAGAGGATTTAATTGTATCAAATACAGCGGTGTTGAGCAGAAGGGTAATATTTTCTTCCTGCCAAACTTTCTCTAAAAGAATTGTGTCTAAGATGAGTGCATTGCCTTCCCGATTCCTAAAGAGATTTTCGACTAAAATTTCGTCAATCACTCCACCTTCTCGTGCCCACCGATTGTTATTGCCCATATGCGAAGTGGCACCTAATGCCCAGAGCCGAACTTCACTTGAGGCATTTCCACCGAGTACGGGCCTGTCTTGAATTAATACCACTTTTGCACCTCCACGGGCGCAGGATATAGCACAACATACACCCGCAAGACCACCACCAATGACAGCGAGACCGGTATCTATAGTCACCAATTTGTTGTCCCGTTTATCTTCACCCTGAGCCAGAATCATTACCTTATCAAGGTATTAATATTTCTTGGAATCACGTTCAAATTGACCTTCACCATCGGAGGCCGACGAAATCGACGATGAAGCAATTTTTATATTCTTTAATTTTTATTTTTTGCCTTTATCAAACCATTTTTTCATCAGGCTGCAAATCTGACGAAAGACCTCCCAACATTTTATTCATCGCTGTCGATGATCTTCGGCCCGAACTCGGTTGCTACGGAGTAGATGTCATTCAAACACCAAATATGGATCGATTGGCACGGACAGGCATATTATTCAAAAATCACTTTGTACAGGTGCCCACTTGTGGTCCCTCGAGACACGCTTTATTGACAGGAATGAGGCCGAATAGCAGGGAGGGCTTGTCCAATTATATTACCTCTGTTACCCTGGCTAACCGGAAGGAAGAGGAGCGTCCCGAAACATTCATTCACCACCTGCGCCGCAATAATTATTATACGGTAGGCATTGGAAAAATCAGTCATTCTGCAGACGGGTTAGTTTATAGTTATACCGAGCAGCCATCTCAAAAAAGAGAATTGCCCTACAGTTGGGACGAACTCATTTTTGATGAGGGAAAATGGGGTACCGGATGGAATGCTTTTTTCGGGTACGCAAGTGGTGAAAATCGTCAAAGTTTGGCCAAGAAAGTCAAGCCTTATGAATCGGGTGATGTGAAAGACAATGGATACCCGGATGGCTTAACCGCACAATTGGCCATTCAAAAATTGCATGAATTAAAAAATAGAGATCGACCTTTTTTCTTGGGAGTGGGTTTTTTCAAACCACATCTTCCATTCAATGCCCCTAAGAAGTACTGGGATCTTTATGATCGGAATGAAATTCCAATTTCTGCGGTTTCTGATCTTCCGGAAAATGTCCATCATTCAAGTCTTCATGAAAGCGGGGAGTTCAATCAGTATAAATTGACAGATGAAAAAGCCAGTCTGTCCGGGTCGATAAGCGATGAATATGCCCGCAAATTGAAACATGCCTATTATGCTTCAGTTTCTTATACTGATGCTCAAATTGGAAAATTGCTGAATGCTTTGACTGAATTAGAATTAGAAGATGATACCATTGTCGTAATGTGGGGAGATCACGGATGGCACCTTGGAGATCACAGGGTTTGGGGAAAACATACCTTGTTTGATGTGTCTTTGAAAAGCGCCCTCACTTTGAGAGTTCCGGGAATTGGAAAAAATGGAAGTGAAATTGATCAAATTGTGGAGACCGTAGATATTTACCCGACACTCATGGAGCTGTGTGGTATTGCCATGCCTTATGTGGCTGATGGAAAAAGCCTGGTTCAATCTTTTGATGATCCAAAACTCAATAAGGGTGATGTAGCGTACAGTTATTTCAGAAATGGGATTTCAATGCGTACTGATCGATATCGGATTACTCGCTATTTTAGAGAGGAGGAACCTACAGTCGAATTATACGATCATCGGACCGATCCATATGAAAGTAAAAATATTGCGGAGAGCGAACCAGGACTCGTAGAACAATTATTGGGTGAATTACAAAAAGGTAATACAGGGTTATACAATTGAAAAAAACTGATTACCATATCATTTTTACAATTATTTCAATTGCATTCTCATTACAGGCTTGTCAGCAAAATGGTCAAAGTGAATATGATGTAATCGTAGTCGGTGGTGGGGCAAGTGGCGTGATGGCTGGGATCCAGGCTGCCCGGATGGAAAAGAGTGTATTGATTATTGAGGAAACTGAATGGTTTGGTGGAATGTTTACGTCAGCCGGGGTGAGTGCCATAGATGGAAATTATAAATTGGCTTCCGGTTTGTGGGAAGAATTCAGAAAGCGCGTTACGAACTATTATAGTGGTGAAGAGAACGTGAAGACCGGGTGGGTAAGCAATGTCATGTTTGAGCCGCAGGTGGGAGCCTCCATACTCGATTCCATGGTGGCTGAAGCCAACAACATAAATGCAATTATGAATTCAAGAATTCTCGATGTGAAGAGAATGATCGACAGGTGGAATATTACATTTGAAACCGGTGACCAAATCCAATCAACTACAGGAAAGATCTTGATCGATGCTACAGAACTCGGTGACATTGCGGGCATGCTCAATATTCCTTACACAATTGGAATGGATAGCCGCTATGATACAGGCGAAGAAATTGCTCCAATTGAAGCCAATGATATCATTCAGGATTTGACCTATGTGGCCATCCTCGAAAAAGCGGATGATGCCGATCCTCCCACTCTGACCAAACCCGATGGTTATAACCCTGAAATTTTTCGATGTACTTGTGCAGGTTTTTGCGATCCTGAAACCATTTCAAGGACATTGTGGCCATGTGATCAAATGATGGAATACGGGAGATTGCCGAATGATCAACTCATGGTCAACTGGCCTATTTATGGCAATGATTATTATGTAAATGCCATAGAAATGTCTCGTGAAGAGCGAGAAGAGGCATTTGAAAAAGCAAAGAATTTTACCCGATGTTACATTTATTATTTGCAGACGGAATTGGGATTTGACGATTGGAGAATTTCAAATAGCATTTTTCCGACGGCAGATGGATTTCCCATGATCCCTTATCATCGCGAATCAAGAAGGGTGGAAGGAATGGTCCGATTCGATGTGAATGATTTGGCAGAGCCCTATGGGCAGGAGGATGATTTGTATAAGACCGGAATTGCGGTGGGAGATTATCCGGTGGATCACCACCATGCAGCCTATCCGGAGTCCGAAAATTTGCCCGATTTGCATTTTTACCCTGTTCCCTCCTATACATTGCCTTTAGGAACACTGATTCCGAAAGAAGGCGAAGGTCTGATCGTAGCCGAGAAATCAATTTCTGTGACAAATATTGTAAATGGCACAACGCGTCTTCAACCCGTTTGTATGTTGATCGGACAGGCTGCCGGTATTTTGGCATCACTATCGATTGATTTAAATGTGCCCTTAAACGAAGTACCTGTGCGACGAGTTCAGCAGGGCCTGCTCGACGCCAAGGCTTTTATATTACCCTACGCTGATGTGTTTGTCGATGATGCTGAATGGAAGACAATCCAAAAAATTGGAGCGACGGGCTTATTAAAAGGAGAGGGAAGGAATATCGGATGGAGAAACTATACATTTTTTCACCCTGATACTGTAGTCAGTAAACAGGAGATACTGGAAAACCTGAACGAATTGGATCTGTTTTTAGAAATGAATAATACCGAGGATCAAGTACTTTCGGTCGCAGGATTTTTAGAAATATGTAACTCATTGGATCGTGCTGAAAGAATGGATGATGAAGCATTGCAGGATCTTTGGATGGGGAAGGGTTGGGGAAGCGTAGATATTCAACAATCAATCACTCGAAGGGAAGCCGCCGTATTGCTGGACCATTTACTTAACCCCTTTGATTGGGATGTAGATCATCGTGGAAATCTATTATCGAAATGAACTCTTATATCTAGGTTGATATCATCTTCCTGATGAGACGACGGTCGGATGTATACGCGCATGTCATACCACATTCAAGAATCGAATATTCTGTCGTTTGATTTATGGAATATGAGCAAACAAGTTGTGCTCTTTCACGTTTTATTTCAAGATGAATATACCAAAGACTAGTTTGCCACGAATTGTTGTAATTGGCGCCGGATTCGCCGGATTACAGCTTGCGAAGAATATCAATACGAAGTACTACCAGGTTGTAATTCTTGATAAGAACAATTATCACACCTTTCAACCATTACTGTACCAGGTAGCATCGGCAGGGCTTGAACCGGACTCTATTGCATATCCCATTCGAAAGACGCTAAGAAATAAGGAAAATATATTTTTCAGATGGGCTGAGGTGGACCATGTCGACTTAGACAAGTCTGAAGTTTCTACAAATATTGGTGATCTGGTATATGACAAATTAGTTGTGGCAACCGGGGCTTCAAATAACTTTTTTGGTAATCATTCCATAGAGGAGAATGCGCTACCCATGAAATCAGTAGTTGATGCACTCAACCTTAGAAGTAAAATACTTGGCAATATTGAAGAAGCTCTGAATACGACTGATTTAGAAAAAAGAAATGAATTGACCAACTTTGTAATTGTTGGAGGCGGACCGACAGGAGTAGAACTTGCAGGAGCGATCGCTGAGTTAAAAAACAAGATTTTACCCAAAGACTTCCCCGATTTGGACTTGCGTCAAATGAGAATCAACCTGATCGAAGCAAATTCGCGAATTCTTCCTGAAATGACTGAACACTCTTCTCAAAAAGCCTTGGAGAATTTGAGGGAGATGGGGGTTGAAGTTTGGTTAAATACTCTGGTTGAAAGTTACCATGATAATGTAGTCTCAACGGATAACGGAGGTACATTCATTGCTGATACGATGATATGGGCTGCAGGAGTCAAAGGCAAATTTCCCGAAGGCTTTGAGCACACGGAGTTGGGCAATAACAACAGGATCATTACAGACGAATATTTGGAAATGAAGTCTGCAAGCAATGTATATATATTGGGCGATGCTGGTTTAATTCAATCAGACAATTATAAAAATGGCCTTCCAATGCTTGCCGGGGTGGCAATGCAGCAAGGCCGGTATATGGCCAAATTATTGAATAATGAAGCGAGAGGGCAAAAGACAGAACCTTTTGTGTACAATGATAAAGGTACCATGGCGACCATTGGTCGAAACCGGGCAGTAGCTGAATTGAAAAATTTCAAATTCCAGGGTATTCTTGCCTGGTTTATTTGGATGGCAGTGCATTTGATGTTATTGGTGGGTTTTAGAAACAGGGTAGTGGTTTTTATAAATTGGAGTTGGAATTATTTCAGATACAACAATGGGTTGAGACTGATCATTCGGCCTTTTAAGAAAAAAGAGAAAACGGGTCCTGTACATTCTCTTGTTGAAGTTTAGAATATAGCTAGGCTTTATAATAACAATATGCTGCCAGGGGCTTGGGTTTCTTTCCGTACGTTTCAATAAACAAAATACGTAAAGAATTGGGGAAGCCCTGGACCCGATTTAGTATTTTGTTTATGGTCTGACGAAGGTAGAGAAACATTACGGAAAGTGCCTTTTTTCGTTCTTTTTTGGGCAAGCAAAAAAGAACAGTAGAAGTTCAACTTACTCTATTGATTATAACATTTGGCAGTCAAGATAATAGGAGCTTGAGTACTTCACTCCATTTTCATTTTAAGTTATTTCTAATTATTCAAGTTCTTGCGATCACGTAGAAGCATCAGTTACAATCTATCTAATTCACACTATTTAGTATATTAAGGTTACTAAAATCAATCGACATGAGAACCATTTCAATACTATTACTATCCTTCTCCTTGAACTTTGCCATACTTGCTCAGGAAAAAGAAAGGCTTTCATTGGAGCATTATCAGGATTACGAGTGGACCTCTTCACCACGATTATCACCCGATGGTGAGCAAATCCTGTACAGCAGAACCTGGATCAACCTTGTGGATGATAAAAGAGAAACGGACCTGTGGATCGTTCAATCAGATGGAACGATGAATAGATTTTTACTCAATGGATCAGATGGACGATGGTCCCCTGATGGCAGCCGCCTAGCATTTACCCGAAAAGGGGAGCCTGATGGCAATCAAATATTTGTAAAATACCTCGGTGTGGAAGGAGAACCAACACAAATTACGAAACTCGGTGAGAGTCCCGGAGGTATGGAGTGGTCGCCTGATGGCAGGTATATTGCCTTTACGATGCATGTAGATACAGAGCCCGCACTAGAATTATCCGGAATTCCCAAAAAGCCAAAAGGTGCGAAGTGGACAGAGGCTCCCAGGGTAATTGACCAGGTGGATTATAGCCAGGATCGGGTAGGTTTTTTACAGAGGGGATATCGACAATTGTTTATCGTGCCCAGTGAAGGTGGTGCAGCGCGACAAATTACCGATGGTAATTGGAATGTGAGCAGTGATATCGATTGGAGCAATGACGGTCAAAAGATTTACTTCTCAAGTTATCGTATGCCAGAAGCGGAGTATGCCCGACGACAAAGTAATATATACTCAGTGGATATTTATACGAAATCTATCGAGGAAATTACGAACAAAGAAGGAACGGAATCGAGTATTCGCGTTTCTCCTGTGGGGGACCAAATTGCATTTGTAGGCTCTGTCTGGACAAAGAACTTTTACCACGATCGAAAGTTGTACGTGATGAACACAGATGGCAGCAATGTGCGATGTTTGTCAGAATCAATCGACGAAATACCAGGCAATCCTCAATGGAGTTCGGATGCTTCATCTGTTTATTTTACAATCAGGGAGAAAGGAGTAAGCAATTTATATGTTGCTGATCTTTCAGGAAGTACCAAAAAGGTTACAGAAGGTAATCATATGTTATCAGTGACTGATTTATCAAAACAAGGAACGGCTGTAGCCACCTGGTCAGATTATCACAGTCCAGGTGATATCGTAACGGTTGATTTGGCAACAGGTTCCATCAATAGGATTACGGATGTCAATGGTGATATTTTTGATTTTATTGATTTAGGGGAGATTGAGGAAATTTGGTATAAGTCTACAGATGGTTTGGATATTCAGGGTTGGATCGTAAAACCTCCGGGATTTGACCCTCAGGAAAAATATCCATTGGTTTTGAGAATTCACGGTGGGCCTCATGGAATGTACAATGTCGGTTTTAACTACAACTTTCAATTACATGCGGCACAGGACCAGGTTGTATTATACACCAATCCAAGAGGGTCTACGGGTTATGGATATGACTTCGCGAATGCCATTCAAAATTCATACCCGGGCAATGATTACGACGATTTGATGGCTGGAGTTGACGAGGTAATCAGAAAAGGTTATATCGATGAAAATAAAATGTACGTCTATGGTGGCAGTGGAGGAGGAGTGCTGACCAGTTGGATTGTTGGACAAACAGATCGGTTTGCTGCGGCCTCCGTGAATTACCCTGTGACCAATTGGTTCTCATTTGTCGGAACAACCGACGGAGCTGGCTGGTACTATAATTTTGAAAAATATCCGTGGGAAGATCCAAGCGAACATCTAAAGAGATCTCCATTAATGTATGTTGGAAATGTGAAGACACCTACGATGTTAATGTGCGGTGAAAATGACCTTCGAACGCCCATATCACAAACTGAAGAATACTATCAGGCACTTAAAATGAATAAGGTGCCTACAGTCATGATAAGATTTAATGACGAGTTTCACGGTACTTCCCGTAAGCCTTCAAATTTCTTAAGGACTTTTGGATATTTAAATGCCTGGTTTGAGAAATATCCCGAGCGAAAAAGTTTGAAACCGTAGTGGTTTTAAAACCGCCTATCACTTGCGCCCCGGCTGAGGCTTTTGGTTTGCGTGTATTGAACAGACTGTTATTCAACTGATTTTTTAATGGTTCGTTTACGATTTTTCAGGTGGCAAATTCTATCTGTCGATCTCTTATTTCCGGAGTATATCTATTACCCTGGACCTGTAGCGGAACACCTAAATCCGCCGGGGAAGGTACAATCCATTCACTCTTTAGTCCTTCCATTTCTATGAATCCCTTTTGAGGATCAACAGTGATGATCATATACAGTGCATCTTTATAAGGGGCAAGTTTATCGAGGCTTTGATACTGATCATACAGTTCCATACTGTACCTTGTCTTGTTGCTGTATTGCTCACCTAGCCATTGATAGGACATACTATTCACCTCAACATAGTGTATGTCATTAATTCGCTTATGAAAATCGATATGATCGTGTCCGTTAAAGCAGGCGATGACTTTTCGAGCTCCAACTCTCTGATTTTCTTTTTCTAAAATCTCCCGAATTTCCAATCTGTTTTTTATACCCCAAAGTGCATTGAGCAGGCTTTGATGAGAAAATACGAGGGTAGGCTTATCAGTTTTTTCCAGATCTCCTTTAAGCCATTCCAGTTGCGGTGGATTTACATAGGTGCGCAGGGCATTATCGATGTAAAAGTTGGCCGTATCATAATCCTTATAAGTGTGATCACTATAGATATAATTGGCATCAAGGACTACAAAGTGAAATCCATTACTATCAAAAGAGTAGTAATTAGATGGCATTTCCAAGAAGTTCATAATTACAGCCTTATTGGACACATCCATGTCGTGATTTCCGAGAACATGATATTTATCACCTCTGAATTGATTCCAAATATTCAGAAAGTCGAGGTTCTTATTAATAGGAAAGCAGAAATCTCCCAATTGAATGATGAAATCGACTTCTTTTTCTATAGCGGTAGAAATAAATTTGCTGAGTCGCTCATTTTTATCCGGTATTAAGTCGGCATGAGGGTCCGCCATCAGTCCAAACGTAAATGGTTGAAAAACTTTTGATTGATCATCTGAACCTAAGCGGGAGGATAAACTAAAGGGGATTGTTGTAGAAATTGAAAGTAATCCCAGATTTCTAAGAAATGATCGGCGACTGTTTTTCATAATTATATTTTGATAAATTCCTTATCCCATACTAGAAATAATACAGGTTTCATAATATAGACTGTGATACACTCTTGCCGCTTCACCGACTAACAAAGACGCTTGTACATCAGAATCTCATTCTCTTGGTGTGGTGCTAAATGCTTGAAATCAAATTTGCCCTTCGAAAAAAAAATTAATCTCAAAGTCACAAGGACTTCACAACAACTCATATTCGCCACTATAAAGATGCTTTTAAAACCTCTATCGCCTTACTAACTGCCCTGGCTGTCATAGCCATATAAGTCAGGGACGGATTTTGTACACCCGTTGAACTCAGACATGCACCATCTGTAACAAAGACATTCTTACATGCATGTAACCGGCACCATTTATCAACCATCGAATTTTTTGAATCATTACCCATCCTGACTCCTCCAACAATATGAATATCCAATCCCGGTGCCTGACCGTTGTCATGATGTTGGATATTCTGACACCCTGCAATATTCAACATCTCTTCCCCCTGTTTCAGAAAATCCTGGAGCAATCGTTCGTCATTGCTGTCATAGTCAACCGACGTGACGAGAAGTGGTACGCCCCATTGGTCCTTTTGGTCCCGGCTCAAATGAACCCTGCTTTCGTATTTTGGAATGGTCTCACCTTGCATCATCATAAAGACGGACCAGTGGCCTGGCTCGGATAAAGTGTGCTTGTAGTCAGGACCGAATTGATCCCCTTCGACTTCCCTGTTCCATCCCGTTCTGCTTGCAGTATAAAAACTCATATACCCACCATGGAAGTCCGAATCGTTGGAATATACATTTCTAAAATTCGGAATGACAATGGCCGTGGGACGCCGTCCCGAGTAATAGCTATCGAGGTTGCCGGGCCTCGTGGCAGTCAGTGATCCACGATAATTATGAAAGGCAATATATCTTCCAAGTACATCATGATCATTGCCAAGACCATTTGGGAATCTCTCTGATCTTGAATTCAGCAATATCAGGTTTGAATTCAGTGAACCAGCATTGACAAAAATGATATTGGCAAAGTAATGGCGTTCTTCTTTCGAAATCCTGTCTATCACCTTTACACCTATCGCCCTTTTCTCCGTGTCGTTATAAAGAATGGAATGGACGACGGAGTCTGTTTTGAGGGAGAGATTACCCGTTTTTTCTGCCCATGGTATGGTTGATGAATTAGAACTGAAATATGCGCCATAAGGACAGCCACGATAACATAGGTTTCTGGCCTGACATTGACCTCTTCCCTGTGCTGTATGTATTTCTTTCGGCATAGTTAGATGAGCGCACCGTCCGATGATGACATGGCGATCATCGTAACTGTTATTGATCATCCGGGCCATTTCAGCCTCAACCTTATTCATTTTCCACGGGGCGAGGAATTCGCCATCAGGGAGGGTCTCAAGTCCGTCTTTGTTTCCACTGATTCCGACAAATGATTCTACATGACTGTACCAGGGGGCCAGGTCATCATAAGCAATTGGCCAAGGAATGGAATAGCCATCGCGCGATGGTTTTTCAAATTCAAACCGGCTCCATCGTTGGGTCTGGCGTGCCCATATCAATGACCTGCCTCCCAATTGATAACCACGGATCCAGTCCATTGGTTTTTCCTGTATATATGGATGCTCTTCATCCTTGACAAAAAAGTGCTCTGTTGCATCGTCAAATGCATAACAACGTGAAGCAATGGGATTCTTTTCTTCCATCTCAAATGATAAATGCCCTCGATTTGGAAATTCCCAGGGATCCATTGTTGCAGTCGGATAGTCCCTGATATGACGCACATCCCTTCCGCGTTCTAATAGCAACGTCGACTTTCCTTTTTCACATAATTCCTTCGCAGCCCAACCACCGCTGATACCGGACCCGATTACGATGGCATCAAAAGTATTTTGACTGTTTTTTTCTTGCATAGAAAGAATATTTACAAGGCCCAGGCTCCTTCACCTTCTGTATATGAAATGTCACCTTCATATCCTCCGGGGACTGCAACGTATCTGAGCGCCTGATTCATTCCTTGTTGAGAAGTAAAAAATCCGAACAAGATCAGACTCTTCATTTTTTGATAGGCTGCTGTTTCATGGATGTCCGGATCTCTTAGTAGTTCACCCTTTTGATCGGCCGTGATGTTTTTGAAAACTCTTTTAAATTGATCCTTGCAACGCTTTTCAAAATTTACAATACCCTCCAGGAAGTCTTTTTTCTGATCTTCGGAATAACATACGGCAATATATTGATCGATGAAATTGGCTACTTTGGCAAGACGTGCTCCCGGAGATCGCTCAGTCTCAGGTAAAATGAATTCAGCCAGGGAGTCTATAAATTCAAATTCTCTCTTATTCAAAAATTGCAGTGAGTAGTTGTCGGAAGAGCAATTGGAAAAGATCGCAGGCGTCAAAACGGCAGCACTGGTGACAAAACCCAGATTTCTAATCGTTGCTCTCCTGTTCACTTTTTAAATTTATTGAGTAGGTTATAGACCCGGCTTTCAATCTTCTACTTCTACGATCATTTCAATTTCAACAGCTATGTGTCCGGGTAAGGCCGCCATACCAACCGCCGCCCTGGCATGCTTTCCCCTATCGCCAAATACAGCTACCATAAGATCAGAGTAACCATTGACCACTGCGGGTTGATCCGTAAAGTCCGGAGTGGAATTGACCATGCCCAATACTTTGACACAGCGCTTGACTTTATTCAGGTTTCCCAATTCTGCCTTGAGTACGGACAACTGATTGATACCAGTGATCCTGGCAGCTTCGTATCCCTGTTCTATGGTCAAATCTTCACCAAGCCTGCCTGTAATGTTTGTACCATCAGCCTGCAAGGGCCCTTTGCCAGCCAGGAAAATCAGATTACCTGTACGTACAGCATTGACGTAATTGGCAACGGGCGCCGACGGTGTACTCAATTCGATTCCGAGCTCTTTTAATTTGACTTCGGGGTCATAATCTCCGATTTGCGCAGCAACAATTTCTTTGGAATCGTTATTTCCCGCAGGAGAACAAGAAAGGAATCCAATCAAAAAAAGAACGATGAGAGTGTTAAAAGTGACTGTCTTATTCATGGTGGTCAAATATTAATTTTGAGTTTTGAATTCTGAGTTTTGTCCCGGCGATTCGCAAACAGATTAAATTTACCAGTCTGAGCCGTTTGGCGAATGTGCGGGATGCCTGTCTGACTGATTGGACCAGCCCGTCCGACCGGTGAATCTGGCAGCCGGACGGGCATGCCAGGCAGGCCGCACAAGGTTTTGCCTTCATCGGCAAATGGAGCGGTGAAGACATCGCTCAACTTCCAGGTTCCAGGGCGGGCACCTGCTCCGCCAAAGGCGAGATGAGTTCTTGCGGGCAGGCATATCGGGCCGGCAAGCGACCTGGACCGAGAATACGAAGTTTTCTTCAGTAAGCTTAGTCGGTAGTCGAAGGGCAAATGATCGATGGTGCTATCTGTGCTTATCAGTGTCAATCTGTGGTGAACTATAAATTTTGGATGTTATGTTGTGAGAATTTCTTTAATACGCCTTGCAACTATACGCTCCTCACCTTTATTCATCATCCACGTTGTAATGCCGACGGATTGATCATCACCTACCGTTTGAATAGAGGGATGTCCAAGACGTAATTTTTCCCGGATTTTGGTTTCCCCTAAAACATCTTCGTCAATATGGACTCTTAATGAAGGTACATGATTAGCGATTTCCGGTACGTGTTTTTCACAGGTCACTCCTTCGATCCCCGAAATAGTATCGATGATGTGATCTACCTGGTAATCCCAGAGTTCCCAATCTTTTTGGTGATCCCTGTTGACATAGGACTCCAGCGCTACGTACATACCGAGAATTTCTTCCTTATTTACTTTCATGCCACGTCCGACCGTATCTCCGCGAGGAGGGGCGCTTACCCTGGCGGCTTCTATAAGATCCCTTCTTCCCAATAGTAATCCGGCACTTTGCGGCCCCCTGATGCCCTTACCGCCTGAAAAACAAACCAGGTCAAAACCCATATCCGTATATTTCCACAGGTTGTCAACCGGAGGAACATCAGCAGCACAATCGTTCATCGTGGGAATTCCGTGCTTCTTCCCGATTTTGATGAATTCTTCATATTGAACATGGCCATCCGGATTGGCATAATTCAAAAACCACATCATTGCTGTATTTTCATTTATTGCGGCTTCCATTTCTTCCGAAGTCTCTACAATCACCAGTTTTGCACCTGCATTTCTGATAGCATGAGCATAGCCGATGTGATGCGTTTTTTGAAGAATGACCTCATACTTCATTCCCGTAGTGTCGTTGGGTAGCCGTGATGCCTTTTCAGCATCTTTCCCTGTCATAACACCGGCTACTCCCAGGGTTATTGCAGAAAATGCCCCGGCCGTTATCGTGGCATATTCACATCCCAGTAACTCGGCTATTCGCTCGCCTACAGCGTCCTGCAAGTCATCGAGATTTGCATATTGGTTAGAGGCATAATTTATTGCATCCATCACCTCCGGATTCATCAGGCAACCGGACATAGAAGTATAAGTGCCAGCTGCATTGATAAATGTGCGAACACCCAATTCTTTAAAATAATCCCTTCGAAATGACATGGATGCTGTCTCAACGGATTTAGATAATATTGAACCTCCAACAAAACCATTTACGAAAGGTAATGATGAAAATGCTTTAAGTAGATCTCGTCTTTTGGTCATGACGTCTGGTTTTAGCTTTCCGGGAAAGTCGGTAAAGGCAATTTTTAATTCGAGTTATAGAGCTGCGATACAATCCATTTCAACAAGGGAATCTCCGGGAACACCTCCATATGTGGCAACCGTTGTTCTCACGGGTGGATTGGGTCCGAATCTTCCCCTGAAGACTTCATTCATTTTGTGGTAGTCCGCAAGATCTGCCAAATAGACATTGACCTTTAATACCTTGTCCATGGAGGAGCCCGCCTTCTTCAGCTCTTTTTCTAATTCTCTTAATACGTGATCAGTGTGGTCCTTGATATCTCCGTCAAAGTGAGCCCCCTTTCCGGCGATGTAGACGGTATTACCGTGGATCGTATGTCCTGAGAAAAGAGGGATGTTCTGATCCATAGTCACGTTTCCCGATCTTTTGATCTCCACACTTGAAATATTTTCCTCTGCCTTAGTATTCGAAATACCTATACCACATAGGGCAGCAAAGGATAATCCTAGTTTTTTAAAAGTAGATCTTCTGTTCGTCGTATTCATATCTTATTTTTTATTCATACCAAATTCAATATTCCAAATTCTGAATTCACCACGGATTGACACAGATCAGCACAGATGTCACATTTAATCATTCCTTCATTCAACATTCAACACTGGCCCTCACCACGTCCTTTTTGCCAGCAAGGCCTTGATCTGTTCTTTAGGCACCGGCAATTCATCCATGTGATCATTGAGCCATTTTGAAAAGTCTCTTTCAATGGCATCTGTCCATCTGCTGTCAATCTGACCCGGTGTATATACCCCTTCCTTTAAGCGCGTAATGCCGAATAAATCTCTAAGTCTTACGACTTCAGAAGTCGTAACGACTTGTTCTGCCAGGTGCGCAGGAATGAATATTACTCCTTCTCTCTTCGCAAGTACAACATCCCCCGGCATTACAGTTGCTTCCCCCATCCTGATGGGTACATTAATGCCGGTGAGCATCACTTCTGTGAGAAATGTAGGGTGCCACCCTTTTACAAATGCATTGAATCCTTCGATTTCGGATAGACCTTCCATATCGCGACTGGAAGCATTGAAAACCACACCTCTCTGGGACTTTGCATAAATCGAGTTGCCTAAATTATCACCGATCAGCGTTCCATCTTCGATTTTACCGAAGGCATCGGCTACATAGACATCACCATATTGTAACATATCGATCGGCCATGAATTGGTGTTTCCGATCCGGCCATCTGAGCTTCCCTTTTCTTTAATCGCATCTGAGACATCTGGCCGGTTGGGCATGTACTGCACGGTAAGGGCTCTCCCTACGACTGTAATATCGTCATGCAGTGGCTGCCATTCTCCTTCAAATTGATTATGATAACCTTCATTTCTCAAGACTCCCCATGCTTCCTCGATTGTCACGGATTCCATTCTTTCCAAAACATCGTCGGCAACCAATGGCCGCCCATCATCAAACCGTGCACCTTCCCAAAGTGGGGTCAGGAAGATCATCTGTTCTTTTGACAAGGTCTGACTTTGCCCGGGAGCAATAAAAATAACCATTAGTATTATCGCGATCATCAAATTCTTCATAGTACACATATTCTTTTTCTAAAATTAGTGATTTATTCTTCTATCGATCCAGATTCTGGTCCTTCTGATTTTTCAACCGGTTTGTCTCTCCACCATGTTGCCAGGGAAGAACCCGAGATATTCATCCAGGGTCCAAATATGGCAGGAGCCAGTCCTACAGTGGCGACCTTTCCCATTTCAAGGGCAATACCGGATGCCAGTCCACCATTCTGCATTCCAACTTCCAGAGCAATCGTTCGACAATCTTGCTCGGGCATATTAAATAATCTGCAGGCCCAGTAACCCAAAAGATACCCCATTAAATTATGTAGAATGGCGGCGGCAAATAATGCCAGGCCTATTGTCAACAAGCTATCACGTCCGGCCGCAGTAATAATGGTAATGATAATGGCAATACCAGCCATAGACACTATAGGCATGGCCTTATCGAGCCACTGAAACTTCCCGTGGAAGAAGTGGTTAAAAGCCAGACCCCCAATGATGGGGAGAATAACAATTTTGGTAATACTCCACATCATCGCCCAAAAATCAATAGGTACCAGTTGGCCCGCAAGAGTCTTCATCAGGAAGGGTGTCATAATGGGTGCAGCCAGCGTTGCACAAGCCGTCAATGTCACGGAAAGAGCAAGATTAGCCTTGGCCAGGTAAGACATTACGTTGGATGCCAATCCACTGGGTGATGCACCGATGAGGATGACACCAGCAGCAATTTCCGGTGGAAATCGAAATAATGTGGCGATCGTGAAACCAACCAGGGGCATGATGCTGAATTGGCAAATCATTCCGATCCCAACTGCCCTGGGCATTTTAATTACTCCGACAAAGTCTTTAAAACTCATTGCCGTACCCATGCCAAACATGATGATTTGCAAAAGAGGAACGATGAGTCCCTTTAATTCATAATTGCCAAGTTTAGTGAAATAGACAGGGTAGTAAAGAGAGGCCACAACAGCAGCGAATATCAATAGGCTGAAAGAAAACCCTTTAAAAAATGAATGTCCCCGGATTCCGATTGCCATTAAAAGCAATCCGAAAATCAAAAAAGGTCCGGCAGTGGTTAAGTTCGTTGTGATTCCAATGAGCAATCCGGTAATCAGAATGATTGCAGATAAGAAAAACGAATACTTAAACACTGGCTTCATGATCGGTTGTGCGGATAGATTATTTACGGTTCCCAGACAGGACGTGAAATCCCATTTAGATCCCAAACAACTTTGCCGGCTCTCATGGTCAATTCACACACGATTTTCTGATTACCATTCAGTCGCCAACCTTTGACATCAACAAAGCCGAATTTTCCTTCTTCAATCTTTAAAATGGCAATATCAGCTTCAGTTCCAATGCTCAGATTCCCGAGTTCCGGTCGCTTGATGACCTGGGCTGGCGTCCAGGTTGACGCTGTGATGACTTCTCGCATACTCATGCCCATATTCAGGAATTTGGACATCACATTCGTCATATCCTTCATTCCGGCATTCATACTTCCCGTGTGCAGGTCGGTGCTGATTGAATTCGGTTTTAATCCTTGTTGGATTGCCGGGATGGCCTGGTCAAATAAAAAGCTTCCTCCACCGTGTCCTACATCGAAAATGATTCCTCTTTCCTGGGCCTTCAGGACAAATGGCCGTAGTTTTCGAAACTGATCCACAATGGGAATTCGCCCTTTCACATGAGCATAGGCATGTGTATAAATATCCCCGGGTCTCAGTTTTTCCATGAACAATTTTTCAATGGACAACTCGGGTTCGGCTCCCCCAAAATCAACCATCACGGGTATCTCTGCCAACTTCCCCGCTTCAACCGCTCTTTCGACCGGTGTCCAGTCGTGCCCGCTGTAATGAGCAACCTTTACACCAACGATATAATCCGGGTTAGATTTGGCTTCCATAGCAGTCAGCTTGGCATCCATATCCGCAAGATTTTGTTCGAACGCTCCGCCACTCATTCCCGCCCCAACGATGTTGAGAAAGCTCAATACACGAGTCTGCGAATGATCGATCGTCTGATTCTTGAACGTCCGGAAATTTCGCCAGCCGGCTCCTCCTACGTCTACAATTGTGGTTACACCCGCTCGAAAAGAAAATCCATCGGGGGGTAGGGCAGTATAGCTATTGGCCAGGTAAGCGTCGGGGACAGTTCCCCAAAAGTTATGGGAATGAATATCAATGAGACCGGGAACGACATACATACCGTTGGCATCGATCTGCCGGAAGAAATTACCGGCAGAAAGATCGGTTCCCACTTCGACAATCTTTCCATCATGCACGGCTACATCCATAACGGCATTGATGCCATTCTTTGGATCGATGACATGGCCATCTTTGATCAATAAGTCCCTTTGTTGTGCAAATAGCGCGAGTGAGTAAATCAGAAATATCCAAACTGAAAGAAATATGCGAGTAATCATAAGGGTTGGTTTAGAATGATACCGACGCGTAAGATTGATCTGTTCAACGTGTCGCCCCCTAATTTAGAAATACTTTTTTACAATGTGCTCGCACACATGAAAGAAACCTGGTGAAAAGCTGCTCACAAAAAGAATGTGGATTGACGGGCGGTTTTCAATTGATCTTAGCTTACTGACGAAAATCCTGTTGACCCTGTGATATCGACGAAATTGATTGTCAACCAATTGATAGTAGTCTTCAAGTACGAGCAAAATGAACCGTATAAAAACTAAGAAGTCCTGTCCGGGTCATCAACTTTCAACTGATCGCCGATTGGTAATTTCCTAATGCGCTTTCCGATCGGCTTGCTGTGCTAATGCCCGAATAGACATTGAACTGATGAGATTTTTTTGGACCCGGATCATCTATCTGACATCCGGGAAGATAGATGCCGATGATGAGTGAACTTCCCGCTGCGGCACTGCTCGAGATGAATGTCCTCCTCTTCACGACGTTCAGTACTTGAAGAATGAATGATCGGGATAAAACACCTGATCCAATAAAAGTCATTGAATGTTTATGACAAATTGTAATCTGTCGAACGTAAACAGCATTACTAATCATTCCTGGAAAGCAATCTTCTGACTTCAGCTATTTTGTATACGTTAGATTCTTACGCTCACTTCTGTGTCCACCACCATCAACAGGATGAAATGCGAGAGAAGAAGTCATCTCACCACTATATACATGAATGGTTATGGCAACTTCTTCAAATGGATTTGAAAGAATGTGGTATTCGAAAGGGGGTATGAGGGCTCCTGCCTTACCTGCACCCTGGACGATTTCCTCCTGATATTTAAATTCACAATATCCATTGCCATGATCCTCTATCATCTCATAAGATTCGACCCGGACTTTTCCTTTATAAACGCCCTCAACACACCAACTTCCGCTATGATCATGCAAACCAGTTCCCTGACCCTGATCCCAGACCATGATTACTACCGAATATAAATCATCAGGACACTTATGTAGAAGTCGGCGTGCATAATGATTCTCAGACGGCTTTAAAAAGTTTTGAGGAAGAAGATCAGGATGGTGTTCTATAAAATCTACCAGTACAGACCTGACGTTTGCGCATATGGTTTCCACCGAATCTGAGATGACTGCATGATCAAGGCTTTCGACAAATTTTGATAAGGTTGGATTCATGGCGTGAATATAGTGAAAGAGCAGATGTGAAATAATGTGTAGACCAAAATCATATGGGAGTATTTTAGAGTAGATAAAATACCAGTATCTTTTATACTCTTTAGTATTAAGTCTCCTTGTTATTCATAATTCCATGCAAATTCTCTTCCAGGAAATTCCGAACGGAATGCCTCCAGACGTCCAAGATCTGCAAGTGTGACATAACAAGTCTTACCATCTTTACCACCAAATGTGATGTTGGTCGGATTTTTACCTGTCAGTTTAATCTCTCTTACGACATGACCATCCGGAGAGAGAATGGCTACCGTTCCTTTACCGTGTCGCGTGATATAAAGATTTCCCCGGACATCGCATCTCATCCCATCCATACCATAATCGGCAAATTTGTGCAGGGGTCTTTTATTCGAAATGTCACCATTTGGGGCAAGGTCATATACCCACACATTGCGTTGAATACTTTCATTCAAGTAGAGTTTTGATTCATCGGGGCTCACCTCAATCCCATTAGTGGTGCCCATATTTGATTCCAGCAAATGCACGGATCCATCCGTATCCACTCTCCATATATTACCCGTTGATTCCGTCCAATTCGGGTCACTCAAAAAGAGCTGTCCGTTTTTGGCAATTGCGAGGTCATTGGGTTGGTTCATGAGATCGCTGTGGGCATAGACCGAAATCTCCTTTGATCGGACATTTACTTCAAGAACATTGTGATTGGTATAGTCGGCAATAAAAAAATTCCCGTCGCTGTTAAATCGAATTCCATTACCAATGCTGCCTTCCGGTAGCCGGACAAATATTTCGCTTTTTCTATCAGTATTTATAATGCCAATTGTGCCCTGTTCTTTAAAATTAACGGCATAGATATTTCCATATCTGTCCACGGCCGGGCCTTCCACGCCTGAAGTCCATTCTCCTTCAGGTGAAGACCAGAAAACGGAATACACATTCGACGAACAAGCACCCGAACAGATAATCAGGGCACTGAATACCAAGAGTATTACAGGGTGAAGTCTATGAGTGACGGAAGGTTTTGCCATTTGCTTCCTTCTTTTATACGCTGACCTCATTTTTGTTAGAGTTTTCGTTCTTTATCATTTGGCGGATATCACGGGCACCCCGAAATGCGACAAGAGCGGTTACGGTAAAATACCAAACGATCGTCAATAGCAGGAGAAAGAACCAAAAAGGATATGCAATGGAAGCGAACATGTGGGAATTACATTAAGATTCTCAAGTTAAGATACCTTATTCAATATTCGTCAATACAAGATCTGCATGAATAAACAAAGTTCAATCAAAAAAAATGACGTCTCAAACCGACTTCGATGATCAATCCATTGGAGTAGATCGGTTTGTCGGGGATCACATCTTCTTTTGCTCCTATGAATAGATTAAGGTCAAGGATAAGCAAACTAAAGAAGATTTTGATTTGCTGTCCGAATTAAAGAACTTCGTCCAGGACTCTCTTCATATTATTACCTGCTATTTTGCCTATCTCTTCTTCAGTGAGTCCCCGGGTACTTAATGCTGATTTCCAATCTGAAAATTGATGATAGCTGGAAATAACCGGCTGAAAATTGGCATCCATATCGGTACCGATCCCCACGTGATTGATACCTACTGCGTCAATCATCCTGAATGTATGATCTATAAATTCATCAAAAGAGGAAGAAAATCCGGATGGCCATATGCCTATGACACCCCCGGTTACCGACACCATTTTGGCGTGCTCCACGCTGATGGCCCTTGCAGAAATCGGTCGTTCTTTGTCATCTTTTAAAATACTGTGCGAAAGTATAACCGGGTCTTTCGTCAGATCAACCGCCATTTTTACCGTTCGAGCCGAAGCATGCGCAACATCTATGATCATACCGAGTTGATTCATCTTTTTGATCACTTGGCCGCCCAATTTAGAAAGCCCTCCGTGTTCGGACTTCCAGGTTTGCAGGTCTCCCAAAAGATTAGGAGCGTAGTGCACGATTTGTATGGATCGCACTCCTTCATCATAGGCTTCTTCTACATGACCCAAATTGGTTCCAATGAAATCCCCTCCTTCACAGGCCAGGAAGGCTTTGACAGATTCGCCGTCGCCAAGTGCTGCAGGTTGGACGGTTAAGACAGCTTCAGATTTTTGCAAGAGTTCTTTGAAAATGGACAATTGTTTCTTGAATTCTATCCATCCTTCGTCTTTCTGATAGGCTCTATTGAAGACAACACCTTGATCGGTTATTTGCAGTAATGGCCAGTCAGCCACCAAACTGAAAAAGGCGCCATCAAGATTGTTGGCTTTCATTTCAAGTATCCTGTTCACAAAAGCTTCTTCTCCGGGAAATAAGGCAGTTCCCTTTGCAAAAAATACGCCCGGGTGGGCATGCAAATCAAAATCGATCTTGTTACTCTTCCTCTCGAATTCTTCCTTTCCATAATAAACGCTCCCAAGCATAGTCGCTCCCAGGGCCAAGCCAGAATGTATCAGAAATTCTTTTCGTTTCATATTTCTCTCATTCGCTTTCCGGTTTCAACGAATATAATCTTTATGAACAATGACACAATGAGCAAATAGACAAGCGCAGTATAAAGATCTGGGAGATAGCCGCCAAAAGCAAGGTTTACCAAACTTCTAAAGTTTAGTAAACCTCGAATTGGTATTTTGAGTTTAAATGATCTTTTTAACAAACCATAGGTTGACTTTGTATCTTTTGATACTAGTTGCCGCGGCGTTTTCACTATGGTCCTGTTCCACTCATAAACAACGCCCCAATATATTATTCATCATGTCAGATGATCACACTTCCCAGGCGTGGGGTATCTACAATGGCATACTTGATAAGTATGCAAAAAGTAATCATATTCGGCGATTGGCCAGGGAAGGGGTGGTATTGAATAATGTCTTTTGTACAAATTCGATTTGTGTTCCCAGCCGGGCAAGTATTCTCACGGGTCAGTATAGTCATCAGAATAATGTGTATACCCTGGCGGATGCTCTTGATCCCGACAGTAACAATATTGCCAAGGTCCTCCAGCGAGCAGGATATGAAACAGCAGTCATTGGCAAGTGGCACCTCAAAAAGAGACCTTCAGGATTTGATCACTTCCTTGTATTGCCTGGTCAGGGAATATATAATGACCCGAAATTGAAATCTAAAGATAATTGGGAAGACGCTAATGCCGGCGGGAAAGTCTTCCAGGGATTTTCTGCCGATGTCATTGGAGATCAATCTATTGAATGGTTGAAAAATAGAAAATCGAATCGTCCATTTTTCCTCATGACACATTTTAAGGCCACCCACGAACCCTTTGACTATCCGGATCGGTACGATACCTTCCTGGAAAATGAGACCATTCCCGAACCGGATAATTTAATGGATTTTGGCCCTCAGACAAATGGCCGAAGTTTTACTGGTCAGAAATTATGGATCCTGTACGATCGCTGGATTGCAGCACAAGAAAATCCTGATCGAATTCATTCGAGTTATCCGGGATTACCAATCGATACGACAATTTTGGATAGAGTGACTGAGCGCAAATTTATCTATCAGAAATTTATCAAAGATTTTCTCAGATCAGGAGCATCTATTGATGACAACATTGGAAAAATATTGGAATTCCTGGATGAAAGCGGGCAGGCAAACACTACGGTAGTAATATATACATCAGACCAGGGTTATTTTCTTGGTGAACACGGAATGTTTGATAAAAGAATGATGTATGAGGAGGCGATCCGCATGCCATTTGTGATTCGTTATCCCGAAGAAGTCCCTGCGAATAAGCGTCTGGATGACCTGGTTTTGAATATAGATTTTCCAGCCTTATTCGCTGATTATGCAGGGATTGAAAAACCTGATTTCATCAAAGGAAAGAGTTTCAGAGCAAACCTGCGGGGATCAACGCCTACCGATTGGCGAAGTTCATTTTATTATCGTTACTGGTTGCATCGCACCGAGCGACCGGCGCATTTTGCCATACGCACGGAGCAGTATAAACTGGGTTTTTTCTACGGCCACCCTTTGGATATGACCGGTGCCATACAGCAGACTACCATGCCGTCATGGGAATTTTATGATCTGAAAAGAGATGCCGGTGAAAATAATAATGCTTACAATCATCCGGAATACCAGGATGTAATTGAGGATTTAAAGAAACAATTAGAAAATCTACGGATTGAAGTAGGAGATACAGATCAGGATCGTCCTGTCATGCAGGAAATCATTGAAAGATACTGGGATTGATTCTGTCCGTAAGCTTAAAAATCAATAGCGCTCGAAGTATAATTCTATTCTTCATTTAGATAATTGCTTGCGCTTCAATCTCTATCATAACATCACTGATGGCAAGGCCTTTGACATTAATCCAGGTACTCGCAGGAGGACTTTTGTCTCCGAAATGTTTTTTAAGCATATTGCTGATTACCCGTGCATCTTCCATTTTAAAATCTACCTTGTAAATCCGAAGCATTACAATATCATTTAAGTTGCCACCAGCTGCCTCTATAACAAGGTTCAAATTTTTTATGGTTTTACTGACTTGCTTTTTCAGATTGTTCTTGCCTGCAACTTTTAAATTTTTATTGACAGCTACTTGCCCGGAGATAAAAACTATCCTTCCAGGTTTTGATACAACCGCTTGTGAAAAACCATGCGGTCTTGAGTTGAAAAGTGCAGAGGGATTTACATGTTTATTTTTCATCGGTTAAAATTCTAATTTGCAATATGTAATTCATTTAGAAAATCCTCTTTAGTCGATCTTATTCCCCTTGGTGCATATGCTCCCAAATATTGATGAGCTTCGTAAGTGGAAAAGTCATTCCTTCCTTCTTTGATTGGAGGTACGTCATCTATTTGAGCTTCGAAATCAGGATTCGCCGGCATGTGTCGAAAAAGAACCAATGCCTCGTCCCATGGCATATTCCATTCCAGAAAATTAAATCCTAACTCATTAATTCTGTTTTCAATTTCATCATCCTTACTTGCCGTTACAATATTTACATATCCGTCTTCGTCCAAAATTGCATCTTCATATTTGAGTGCATTGAAATTATATGTAGCAGAATTTCCCAAATTAAAAGATCAATACCGAACATCGGTTTGGTTGATGTTTTCCGAACCTGTCGTATATGACGGTGATTTAAATTTGAAATAGCAGACTTCATTTTCTTTTCGGGTAATGGCAGCAATCAGGCATCTGTCGTCATTATTTTCGATGAATCCGCTGGCGTCGACTCCAAAAAAAGTCAGCTACATCAGTCCTGAAGAGTTGCTCCCCAGCAGAGCGCTTTTCCATTCATGTAGCCAGATTAAAATTGATAATCATTATTATTTTACAACCAGAAAGTTGTCCACATGTAGTTAGGTAATTCCTGTCCAGGTTTTTTATGAGAGCTTACTTACTCATCATCTTACAGCTAAGGCAATCACCAACTTCCCACACTGCCACCACCTCCACCACCACCGGAGAAACCACCGCCTCCACTTCCACTGCCACTTTTTGACGGCTTGGTAGTGGCTTTTGAAATAGTACTGGAAAAATCCCTGCCAAAATGAGAGGAGAAATAAACAGGGCTCCTGCTATTGTGCCACTCAGGTCGATACTGCGCTTTTTCCAGTATGGTCTTAAACTTTTCCGACCATTTATGTTCTACTCCTAATGCAAATGCAAAGGGAAGGATATCTTCAAAATGCTGAGGAGTCATTTTCGGAGGATTCAACAAATTCAATCGATCCTTTTCGGTCAATTCCAAATACATCTGAAAACCTTTGATCTTCGATTTCAAATCGAGTCTTTCGACAGTGGGTTTTCGGATCAGGTAACCATAGAGAAATAATCCCAATATAGCTGCAACCCCAAAACTGACAATAAACGGCATATTATATCCTTCGGAATAGGGGTTGCTCATGAAGATAATGATGGCCAAGACGCCTACGGCAATCGTGACAAGGACCGGAATCCATAAGAATCGCAGATTATGACCCTTCCAAATGAAGTCACTATGCTGGGCTGAAAGACTTGCTTTATGATTCTGATACGTATTTTCTATAGTGGAATCGTACTTTCCTTTGATGCTGATCCTGTCATCATAGAGAAATATGCTCGAGTGCAGTTGTTGTTCCTCCAAAGGAAGGTTGTCATCGGACTCCTTCAATTTGACAAGGTCAAAGTGTTTCTTTTTACCGAAAAATCCCTTGTCTTCTACCTCCTCAATTCGTAGATATCCCTTGATCGCCAGGTCGATAACCGAGGCCGTGAAGCTCTTGTTTTGGTACCAGCTGTTTTTAATGTAATTGACGGAGGCAGCTGAAAGCTCCTCAGGGCTTTCCCAAATGGGATAGGATGGAGGTGTAGGAGGATCTTGACCATACTTCCACCAGGTATAGATGTAGTACGGCAGCAAAAAAACAAGACCGAGCAAAATGATCAGCAATGACCCGATTTTGTCCAATATTCCAGGTGATTGTACAATGCCTTTTTCAAATCCCACAGCCACTGTAAACCCTTCATAGGGTGAAAGCATTCGAGTCACTTCATACTGAATCAAATCGTCGTTGACGGAAACGGTGTAGTCATCCGAAGTTTCACCCTCAGCGCCTACATAAGCAGATTCCTGAATCAGTTGTGCACCAGAAGGTAGACGAACACTCGCCGATACCTTATCGATACTAAAACTACTTTTGTTCCCTACGGCGTTCCAGTAGATTTCGTCATAGTTCTCGTAAAATCCGATTTGACCTTTGACCTTGTACGTAATTTTATACCGGTATGTACCTGGATTTAAAAAGATATCACTCTTTCCAAAATATACAGTGAGTTGATCCCCTGAGGATTCGGTATGATATGGTTCAGGACGATCATCTTTTGTCACTTCCAGTATATCATAACTGACTCCAATCAGACGATCATTCAGATACCTCTTGGTCGGGTAATTCAGCACGATTCCTCGTTTCCTCAGATCACCAGGAGTATATACGATTTGATCGGTGATCAGAATAGATCTGTCACGGTTTACCTGAATGTCCGATTGATAGCTGAGAAATCGTTCTCCTTGTCCTGAAAGCAGAACAAATGAAAACAGAAATAAAATAAATGTTGCCAGATGTCCCGGTCTCATATCAGAACTTCACCGTTGGAGTAGCTCTTTCTGATTCGTCCTCCAATTCGAAGAATTCACCAAGCTCAAAATCTCCCATACCCGCAATGATGTTGCTTGGAAAGGATTCGATCATGATATTATTTTCCCGAACAGTCGCATTGTAATACCGGCGTGCTTTTTCGATATCACCCTCGATGGATGAAAGTTCATCCTGGAGTTGGACAAAATTGGTATTGGCTTTCAAGTCCGGGTACGCCTCGGCCAGGGCAAAAACATTGGCCAATGCAGAATTCAGGTTTTTTTCAGCCTGGGTCTGGGCTTTGGTTCCCTGGGCATGTGATGCAGCATTTCTTGCTTCAATCACCTGGTTCAACGTTTCCTGTTCATGACTGGCATAACCTTTCACCGTTTCAACGAGGTTGGGAATCAGGTCATGTCTTTTCTTGAGTTGAACGTCAATGCCGCTCCATCCTTCCTCCATCATTGAGCGTTTACGCACCAATTTGTTATAGATTCCGACGACATAGAAAACGATGATCAGGGCAATTGCGATCAGAATAATGAGTGTAGTCATAGTGTTTTGAATTTGTTGCTACAATTTAGGAAATTGCGACTATCCACTGCAGAATTCATAGACAACCCAAGGAAAATGTTCGATGAATTTATAATGACCTCATTCAATTAAAAGATCCTTGATCAACGCCGTACCCGATCTGTCAAGCGCTACAAGGACATCGATTTCTCCGATCTTTCTTTCCAGTTCTTTGCCTTTTCCCTGTGGGACGAAGTAACTCTCGATGCCATATTCAATGTTCAGAATGTTTTGAGAAAAGTATCGGACACGTCCTCTGATGAATAGTCCTTCCTGAAACATTTCCGTGGATAACGCAATAGGCCGCACCTTCTGATCCTGGCTGTTTAATTTTATATAAATGCGATCTCCCGGTTCGAAAAATTCTTCCGGCGTATCGATCGAGTCCGGGTCAATTCGACTGATCTCATAGTTCAAGATGACATAGTCTCCTCTGAAGAGGTCCCGGGGATCGACGGGTACAGTTTTCAGAATGACCTCCGTACCCGTGTAAAATGTGTATTGTTTAATGGCTATGAATCCCAATAGGAGGATGGCCCGGAAGACTAGGAGGGATATGACATATTTTCTTTTCATGGGTACAAGCAGCGCTTCTTCAGACTCTGTAGGAGTCAAATACCAAAAGAAAGGTTTACTAAACTTTTAAAGTTTAGTAAACCTTGAACCAATGATAAATGCCAGTGCATTTTTCAGAGTATTCGTTTTCGAGGTGCTTGGATTTTTTACCAAGTTGATCGCAAGTAAAAGGGTGATGATCACATATATGGGGAATATGCTCATCGGACTGGCGATGATTTCAGATGATGCCTCCTCCACCTGATCATAAAAGAATCTGAAGGTCAAAACGAAGAGAATAATTATGGTCAAAAAGATGCCGGTTAGCCGGAAGGCTCGAGGACCTTATTTAAACTTGTACTGAAGTAATGCAGACTTCCAAAGGCAAACAGTGAGATTCCAAATGTTTGATAAAAGAATGCAATCAAAGCGATCTGCCTGGGTCCAAAATTTTGCATGTCATCCAGGATGAAAAAATTAAACCAGGCACAAAAAACGATACAAGACAGCACGGTCAATAGGGCCGACTGAAACAAATAGACCGTGGGAATGATACCGATGAGCCAAATCAGCAATAGGTACGAGGCATGTGCCTGGACATTGTAGATCTGGGCAATTAAAAAGGTGCTGGCACCAAATAAAATAGCACTTAAAAAAACGAGCGCATTACCGGTTTTGGGCAGGGATGCTTTTCTGAAACCGGTTTCGTAACCTGCATAAAGCGTGCTGCCGGTTGCGACCAGGAGAATAAGGATCTTGAAAAGATCCCGCATGCTGTCCCAATTGGAAGCTACGATCCAAATTACGCCAATACCCAGGAATATCGAGCCGATAATGGAGATGGCCGCGATAAATTTACCGTAGCTGCTTTCTGTCCTTAAGGCATCAATATCTTCCTTCATCAAGACAGCCTGCTCCTCGTTGATGATTCCTTTATTTAACCATATATCGATGAGTTGGTTATTCATTGTTCGGCTACCTCTGTTAGTTGAATGATTGCTATTATTATGTATTCGTCCGAGGCGATCACTTCATTCATTCCACTCCTGCCTGTTCTTCATAAGTTGGCCCATACAAGCCGGGAACCCTCTTCCCACACACTCTTAACAACGCAATCAACTCTCCTCGGTGATGATACAAATGATTCATCAGGAATGAACGAATAACAGATAACCTGGGCATTGCGGGTAAGACGGTCTGACCACCAGATTGCATTTCCCATGTGCTGTGAAAACCTGCCGGATCATAGTTTTCGAGACATGCAACAGCTCCCGCAATATTTTCTTCCAGCTTCGCTTTAATGTTTTCCATCGAACTGATATCACCTTTGTCATACTTGTACTCGTCAAGCTCCAGAACGTCCTGGTTTAAAGTAATATCCCACCAGTTGTATAATTCTGCCGTATGAGATGCCAATTGGGCAATCGTCCAGTTGAAGTCATTGGGTTGGTAATCCAGTACATCATCCGGAATGGCATCAAAGAGTTTTCGAGTACTGTCAGCTTCAAATTTGAGTTCGGCAAGAAGACCTTCTTTAATCATCGTGTAGCGTTTAATTGGATAAGAATGAGAACAGTAAATATCGTGGATTTCAGGAATTTCATTAAGAGTTCGCTTTCCCCTTCAATAATCTATACAAATATTCACTACCCAACCCACTGATCAGCATTCGCGACTTTTTGTTTTGTAAAAGCTGTTGGGTCCAATCAACCATTCCTCCATCGATAACTCCGTGTTGCTCCGAATCCATTGAATAAATGATCCTGAATCGAAAATCCTGGTAGTAACTATTTTCCGTCTCGATCTCTGTGACGATTGAACAATTCGTTATTGGTTGTTCCTCCAACAACTTTTTTCTTAGAAGGGGTTCGGCTTGTTTTGCCTGAACACTGAGAATTTTGATTTCCAATAAAACCGTATCCATACCTGGAAGTATAGATTGTAAAATGTCGGAATATGCATTGAGATGATCAATGATTTGATCCAATTCAAATTGGTAATTGCCTTTGTCAAAACCTGCTGATATCAAGCTAAGTACCTTGAAATGAGCGGTGAAGTTGGGGTCATCAAACTGCTGGCACCGGACGAGTCGATGCACAATGCCCAATTTGATCAATTTTATCCTTTCCGATTTGATTTTATGAGCGGCATATAAGGCCATCACGTTGGTGATATCAGAAACGACCTCGGTATTCCTGAGAGCTGAAAGAACATTATTCTGACTAACCCTTGCAATGGCGGAACATGTCCCGAGCGGGGCAAGGGGAGAAAATTCTTTGAATGTAAAATCAGTGGTGGTGATGGAAGTAAGGATGGCATCTTCGAATTTCCGAAAAGCCAGAGGATCCAGGTTGACGGGGGAGACAAACCTGTTTGATCCAAAATTCCTAATTAAATCATTAGGCTTAATTTTTTTAACCTTCTCTTTATTCACAGCCAACATCAATGTATTCAATTCAGAAAGTGATATTGATTTTGTCAAAAAGTCAAAAAGATTTTCTGTCCCATGACTTGAAATCAATTTGTTGACGATATTTTTTAACTTATTCATTTCGAATAATTAATAGGTAACTTCGACCAAAATAAGTCAGTATAAATAACGGAAGAAAGTTGTGAAAATGGCAGAGTTTACATTTAAATATACATATGAATGAGCAGGAAGCTCTTGCCAGTTTTTAGAGCTGTTTAAATTAATTTGAGTCTTCCAGCAAAGAGAAATTGCTATTTTGAAGTTATATGTCTTGACAAGTTTTCAGAATCCTTTTTGAAATAAATGTAATGGTTTAGTCTATTCCTAATATTTCTAAAATATTTGCATATTCTCCTTTTCTTACCTCATCTAAGAGTATTTTTTCTAATCCTTCGGCATCTTTCCAGGCTTGTTGCCTGCTACCATTTCCACCCAGTATTATTCCATTAAATACCCTAAAACTCTCAAGTAATTCTGACCCTTTTGGACTGATAAGAAGAAAGCCTTGATAACCTAGTTTAGGAGCAGGTATGGTTCCTTTAAATTCACGCTGCTCTGAAGACCTGATTTTGTTTATGATTTCTTTTGTAAGACTTTCATCAGAGGACCATTTTGGGTTAGTTCGACCTGAATAAACTAAAAAGTGTATTTCGAAATTACTATTGTGTTCAGACATATTATTAGATTTTAATTGATAGCAAATTTTCCTTTGCAGACACAAAAACAGCCGCAGAAATCTGTATAGACTCCTCGATCAGCTGTTCTGGGGTCAGTTATGATATTTCCGCTATTGTCTAAATTAGTTACTTGAGTCATACCGGGTTTATGTGACCATGTTCCATTGCGATCTTTGCGATACCAGTGATAATCGTAGCCAGGAGCAACAACCAATGCGACAATATAACAACAATACCGGCATCCACATCCAAGATCACAGTCCACTGGAGCCAGCCCGTCGGATTGTGCTCCATTCTCAACTTCGGAGCATATTAGACTATTATACATATTCCCGCTAGCCCTTCCGGGTTGTGCAAATGTCCCGGTAGGAGTATTGCATGCGTAGTTGTAGCAGTTATTATTGTATTGGACGCCATTGGCATCATTCCATGGTGTCGGATTATACTCAGGTATACAATTTGTAATCCACTTCAAAATAGCGGCAATTATTTTTTTAATAAGATCAATAATTGAATTCATAGCACTGATTTTAGAAGATACTCAATTGGTTACATGCAGGTTGATACCTTTTTGATCACATAATTCTTTTATTTCCCCATATATTTTTTCATCTGGCAGGGTAAAAAATTGATCATTTTGTTCCGCAGTTCTGAATAACCAAAAAATCTCAGAATTCGCTGGGAGTTGGTCAATTCTATTTATTATTTCTTTAGATTGATAAATATTTGAATTTAATTCCGGATCGATAATTTCCTGCTTACTTCTTAGTCGATTGGTGCCTGTCAACAAAGCAAATTGCCAAATTGAGTTAGTTTCCCAACTATATAATTCAAAACCCTTTAAGGATGTATCGCTTATTTCTTTTTCTTTCTTAATCGTATCTGTATCTCGTAAATTTCCAGATAGACATCCTATCAGGAATAAACACAGGGCTATTAGAAGAATATTATATTGACGAATGAGTTGCATAATGAATACTCCATATCCAGAGCAATTGCAATTGCCATTCTGACTAATATTTTAAACTTGAGTAAATACGGAGTTTCTCATTACAAGAAGTTTTTATTCAAAATATTTTATCAGGCTACAGGCATCACAAGTACAAATGAATTCCTTAAAAGGTATATTGTCAATACCTAATTTTATATATTTTTTGAATGTTTCAAGTTAAGTGGTATTCATCTTAATGACTCACTCGGATATTTCCTTAGAATATTAAGAAGACAAATTGATAGAGTGAATCTTTTATAAATAAAGACATCTCTATTTCTTTCAGCTTTCTAATAGAACCCGTGCTTTTCAATAATAATTTCTAATTAGGGATTGGATAGATAATTCTGATTCTTCAAGTGAATGCCATTCTAGGGTTCATATGTGAACATATTTTTCAAGAAAAAATCTATAAAAATGTAGATTGATAATTCGCCTGCAATACCTGTAATTTGACGGTGTAGTCCAATTTGATTTGGAACTAGTAAAAATAAAGATCATTGCCTTTTGACCAAATTATAAATCTTAACTATGAAAATCCAACACTTATACGGCACATTACTTTTGCTAGCAATCGCTATGACTGGACTGAACGGTCAAAATTGTCCGCCTGGCGCAACTACTTCAGCAAAAGGAAATCAACTTTATCTTTATTTTTCAACTGCATCTGATGCCACATTTCCTGAATATAATGCAAGTGCTCAGACTTCACCGTTGGGGGCATTCAATGTTTCTGATCTTGACAACACAATAGGAACAACAGCCCAATTGCGGAATCGTATTTTTCAAATTGTTACAGAAGACTTTTGCGAATTTAATGTAGAGGTAATTATGACTACGACCTCTCCAAATACTACAGGTGTCCCGCGTTGGCAGATAGTAGGGATAGGATCGGATCCTGAAACTGTTTTTGGCGGAGATCTATTCGGAGTCGCCCAGGATGTTGACCTCGGAGATGCTGACTCCCAGGATTACGCTCGTGTCTATGCAGGATCATTTGATGCTGCCTTTGGAGGAGCAGGGGGTGCGTTAAATGGCACAAGTTCGACATTGGAAAGATGGGCTACGGCCATAGGACATACAACTTCTCATGAAGCTGGTCATAATTACGGCCTGGCCCATGGAGATTCAGCTCCTCTTGCCGGTTCGAATGAGGACGGTCAACTAAATCATGTAATGGCAACGGGAAGTTCAGGATTGACGGGAGAGATAAGGGCTGGCAGAAGAAGGCATTTTAGCGATGCCAGTTATGGAATACTTGCTCATAATGTAGGACTGAATATAAAAACCCTGTACAACTGGGACTTCGTAAATCCAAATAATACTGATGCGCACTCATTGGAAATAACTCTTCTGAGTTCAGCGTCTTCGTTAAGTATTAACTGGTGGTATAATGGTACGAAAAGCCCCTGGAGAGATCCCACGGTGGTGAGCACAGGGTCGACCACAACATTTCAGGGTGCGACTTACAATACTTTCATTTTGGCCTTTAATGTAGACAAGAGTTGGAATGGAGGCGCAGACGGAATAGCTCCACCTGGAGTAGAGTTTCATACCGGTGCAAGCTTTAATGAATCCAATCCAATAATCGTTTATGACACAAAACTTAAGAACAATGCTGGAAACGACCTGGCGCTACATCCTCGCATGATTGGTTTTGATGCTGGTGCAATGGACCTCAATACTGGCGATTTTGCCATGGAGGTATTCAATCCTGATGCAGACCAAGGTGATTTGCTTATCAGAGATTTCAATATTCAATTTTTACCTCGGATGGCGGATATTGCGACTATGTTGGACGATGTACGTCTTACTGACATTCGAGGCATTCCAATAGAAGCTCACGGAGGTTGTGCTCCCACAGAATATTTTGAGTTAAAGGAAAGTAAGTCGTTTAGATTAGCAAATTTGAGCGATGATCGGTTTGTAGATATAACTTATGATTCTACAGGTTGTGAAGAAGGAGTCATTTCCAATCCCCAGGATATGAATGGTGGTGAGATGATTTATTGCCCTGACGGAACTGCATTGAGCTTATTTCCATCGACAACCATTTATGTGACTGCCACAATCATTGATCCCAATGCACGTCAATTTGATCCGGAAATCGGAGAATTTGTCAATGGACCACTTGCAACAAAAGTATTTTATCAGTTTGCAGGGATTGTGCCTGATCTAAACGAGAATGGAATAGATGATCTTATAGATATCAGAGAGGGCACATCTGAAGATGAAAACGGAAATGGAGTCGTAGATGAAGCAGAGCCGGACGAATCTTCACCGGATGGTGAACATTTAAAATTACCTTGGTGGGTTTATGTGATTTGGATAATCCTGTTGCTCATTATCATTTTTCAATATTATAAGAGAAAATCCGGTTAATCGAAATTACAAATAGCGTATAGCTTATATTTGAATAAGAGTATTCATCGGAATCATAAATATATGCCTCTCAAAATATTGTATATTTTCTTGATACTCGTAATAGGAATTGTGCTCTTTGTTTCTTGTTTTTTGGATTCTGGAAAAGAAAATATGATAAGTACAAATCAGGATGTCATAACTACTAAAAATCATGAAAAATTATCAGCTGAAGAAATCAGATTGGTTCAGGATTATCAACCTATCCCTTTACCAAGATTGATTGCAATGTCGGAGTTGGTTGTCTTGGGATCCATAACTGAAGTGCTCGACAGCCAATATAGATTACAGGTATTTGAGGTGTTAAAGGGAGAAGATCAAAGAAATACAATTATTGTAAATCAATTCATTCCTTCTAAATTCGATGGTCCCAGATCTGTACCCTATGCACGTGATCAACAATTTTTATTATTCCTGTTCAATCCAAATAAGGATGGCTTGGTTTGGACGATACTTGGTAACGGAGAAGGAGAAATGCCTGTTGAAGAAGGATTTGTATATTTTGAAGGTAGCTTTATAGAAGGCCTGGAAAAAAAGGCTATTGAAGTACAAGGCAAGAACAGAAACTTGCAACGATTTGATTATAGTTACTTAAAGGATGCTGTTACACATTATGGGAGCTGTTTCAACTGGCAAATAACAGAAGAAGTAAAGAATGATAAGAAAAGACAACGTTGGCTTCCCTCAAATCGCTGTGATGAACAGATGACTAAAGAGTATAAGTCAAGAAGTTGGATTCACTGGTATCTTGTTCAAGAAACAACTAGATATATCCAATAGTTACTTAAACCTGTTCAGGAGGATTTGTTCGGCTTAAATCATATCAATCAATTGATGCAATATCATTTTATTCTCATCGCTAAGTGGTAAAAGAGGACTCCGTGCCGGACCGCCATAAAAACCCATATAGTCCATTGCTGCTTTTAAAGCAGGAACGCCCCATCTTTTGGTAACGGCTGTGTTTAATGGGATGAGATTAATTTGATTAAATCTGGCAGCAACTACATCACCCTTTTGAAAATCTTCATAGATACTAATGCATCGTTCGGGTAAGATATTAGAAAGTGCAACTATGCCACCTACAGCACCCACAGAGAATGCCGGCAATAAGAAGCTGGCAGAACCTGCCAATATTTGAAATTCAGGATCCACTATACGCTTTATATCTCCCATTTTAACCAAGTTTCCACTGGAATCCTTCATTCCGACAATGTTGTCATGCTGTGACAACTTTTCAATGGTCTCGGCATCCATATCTATGCCTGAATTACCCGGCATATTGTAGATGATTACTGGTATTGGGGACTGATCAGCAATCCTATAAAAATGATGAACCAGTGCATCATTCTTCATAAGCCCCTTATAATAGAAGGGGTTGAGCACCAGCACAGCATCAGCACCACAAGAGGCAGCAAGGTGGGTGCGTCGAATGGTCTGTCTCGTGGATTGTCCGCCTGTACCCGCAAGCATGATTTTATCTTCGGGAATGGCGATCCTCGCTGCAACAAATACTTCCTCGACTTCCACTTCCGAGAGATGTACCAATTCACCATTGGAACCCAGCACCAGGAATCCTGACAAATCATATTGGCTCAATTTGTTGATATTGTCCCTGAAGTGATGCAATGCTAAATCTTCGTGTTCATCAAAAACAGTAGGCAGGGGAGGGAAGATTCCTTTCAGGGACAGCATAGTTCGCGTATTACTTGCACGCGAATATATAACGTCCGAATTCAATGATGCACCTTAATCTGAATCTTTGGTGAGGCTGAAATGATCAGGAGACCTTGATCGTACCAAAGGTCCTGGACTGTTTCTCGGTAATTATACGGATGAAATAGTTGCCCGCTGCAAGGTGACTTCCGTCATATTGAATTTCGTGGATTCCTTGCGGTAAATCCCTGTTCGAGATGACTTGTAATTCACTTCCCACTGTGTCATAAATACTGATCCTCACATTACCCCCGGGAGCATCTAGCGTAATTGTCGTCCAATCGATAAATGGGTTGGGATAGTTAAAGGCGTCTATTGCAATCTCTCCGAAATCGTCTGTAGATGTTGTCTGATTATTACAGGCATTGACAATCGGCAAATGAGTAAACTCGTCCTGAAGGATATTCGAAACGATTGAAGGTTCTACGCCAAACCAGTCGATCAAAACCGAACCGTAAATGCTTCTGAAATCGAATTGCATGGGAACTCCATCACTCACTTCCGGTCTGTCCGGGAGTAACGGACTGTCTCCCATTATTCCCGGATTTACACAACTTCCAAAGAATAGCATGGGTGCAGCGGTCCCGTGGTCGGTGCCAAAACTTCCATTGCCACGAATACGTCTTCCGAATTCAGAGAATGTCATGGTAATCACTTTCTCTTCAAGACCTTGTAGGATCAGATCATTTTGAAAGGCATTGACAGCATCGGAAAGCGTTTGTAATAGATTCGCGTGATCTCCCGTTGTTGGATCTCCATTTTGTACCTGGTTGGCATGAGTGTCAAAGCCTCCCAGGTTGGCGACATAAACTTTGGTTCGCAATCCGCCGGAAATCAAAAGAGCAATGGCTCTCAATTGGTTGGCCAATTGTGTACCCGGATACTCGATTCCGGCATTGGTGCCCAGTTCGGCAGCCTCGCTGATCACTTTGCCGTAGGCATTTGCCTGGGCAATCGTTGTGCGCAAAAATTCCAATTCCCGTCCGTAAGGAGTATCCGGCACCACGTCCTGTGCGGAATTACTCAGCGGAGCGATCGATAATGGGTCTGTCAATGCAAGACTGAAGTTGGTCAGTGTGCCCTGACAAGTCTCAGACACAATCGAATCGATAGAAAGTGCAAACGGGTCAGTGAATTCTGAATTTGGAAAATCCTCGGGATAGGCCGGGTGCAAGTCTTCAAAGTATCTGCCCAGCCAGCCCGTCGTCCAGACTTCATCTGCCGGCGAACCCGTGGTCCAAATATCAGTGGACCGAAAATGGGATCTGTTTTGGTTGGGATAGCCTGCATCATGTACAATTGCCATTCGGGCTTCATCATATAATGATCGAAGACCACTCATATTCGGATGAAATCCCAATGTATCATTGACCGGGAGAATCTGGTTTTCGGGGATGACAATGTTGGGGCGATTCTCTGCGAGAATGTTGTATTTGTCCAATGGGATGATCGTATTCAATCCGTCATTACCACCATTTAATTGGATAAGCACCAGTATATTTTCATTATCATCGTCAATGGCGCTAAAAAATAACTGGCTTCCGGATGCCTTAACCGGGAGACCGTTCAACAGGAAAGGCACCGTGACTGCCCCGGATATATTTCTTAGAAAATTACGTCTTTCCATGATGGTCCTGTTAACTTAAATGATATTCTGGCAGGTTCAACATGGTAAATAGCAACGCTCTCAATTTAGCATCTATGGATCGCCGGATTTCCTCATTGTGGGGTTCATTCAGGTACAGGTTGTATTCCACGGTCCATTCGAAATCGGGAAGTCCGGGTATCAATACTTCTTTTAAAAAGGCCTTCTGGGAATCGGTTAAGGATTGTGGAAAGATGTACGAGGTCAACTCATCGATCAGCGTAATTGGATTTTCGGCATTGGGAATCTGACTGATCAAATCCAATATATCCATGGTAATCACACTGTCTTCGACCTCGGCCCGGCCCGATACGATGGCATTGACTATGCCTTGTCGCAAGGGTAATGTAGCCGCGGTAATCCATGTCCGGTAAAAGAGCGGTTCCTGGTAATATGCCTTCCAGCCGGCTACATTCGGAGGCTCGTAATAGCTCATTCCAAATCCTTCAAATACACCCGCCAGCCTTGCATAGATATTATATGCCCTCAAAATATTACCGGGGAGTGGAATTTCGAATTGGACGAACATATTGATGATAAAATCGATGGGATTTTTGATCATCGGACCGATGCTGCAAATATTATAGAAGTGATCGCTGGAGAGGAGGACCCTGAGCACGGGTTTTACTTCGTAATCGTTGTCTCTGAAAATGGCCGCAAGTGGTTCAATAATTTCATTTTCGATCGTCTCGTCGATCTCGTAATAGACAAACCACCGGTAGAGCTTCCGGCAGATATACCTCGATACTTCATCTTGTTCGAGGATGATATTGATCAATGTTGAGTATTCTGTTCCTTCTTCATTTTCAATTACAACATTGTTGAAGCGATGCGAGAGTTGTTTCGTCGTTTTGTCATGACGAAAGGAAAGAAATCTTGAACCTGCCGGTTGCTGGTCGTTGTAGTAATATCCTGTATCCCGCCATCCTGTGAGGATCTTGCTGGCTTCGGTCACATCTTGTTCGGTGAATGTGGTATAGTCTCCGGGACCGGCCAATTCGCCTTTTCCAATGGTAAATAATTCAAATAACTCCCTTGCGTAATTTTCATTGGGAGCGATCGCAGAATTTTGATTGCCATTCAGGTAGCGCAGCATTGCGGGATTGATGGTGACCGCTTTAACAAATCTTCTAAAATTTCCCAGTGAATAGGATCTGAGCAGATTGTTGTTGTAGTAAATGAAGTTGGGATCGTTTAATACACTTCCCTGAGTCACAAAGTGATTGCTCCAGAATAAGGTCATCTTTTCCCGGATGTACATGCCTCCGTTGAGGAGATTTGAGATTGTCCAACCCGCAAGTGACCTGCGCCTAGAGGCGATCAACATCGGATTATCGCGGATATAGGGTTTGTCGATCCATGTTTCTCCGACAGGAACAAATGGATCTTCTTCGAAATAATAATTGATCGGAGGATCGGGCAGCGGCCTCTCTTCCAGGAGTATGTCGATTACCTGGTCCATGGTCATCGATGTAGCTTCCCCGATTTCCTTTATGGTACTTCCGTATGTTGTCCTTCGCAATAAATGGGTCACTTGCTCACGTCCCCATGGCCCGGAATATTTTTCAAGACTTGGCAAATCGGAGACACCTGACAATGGTGTATTCATCGTTGAGGTAGTTGTGTCGACTTGAGCCATGGGCATGCGTATTGGTTCCAGAAGATACATCTTCTATAACGATTGGTTCCTGCGATTATTAATACAAGGAGATTAATGTCGGTTTGTACTCAGGATCAGGTGTGTACTTGAGTTTGGGTGTGCTGTGTACAAGGGGTTAAAACCTCTTGGAAATGCTTTAATTTAAATTTTTGTCATTCCAATGGGCTTCAGCCCATTGTCCGGATATTGCCCGTTTATTCATTTCGAGCTTGTCGAGAAATCACTCAGCACTTCGCGGATCTCATCGCTGAAGATGGACCTGCGGTGACCGGCTCCCCGTAAAGTGACCAAATCCACTTTTTCAGGAAATGCATTTTTCAAATTGACTGATGCTTCATATGGAATCACTTCATCTCCCGTGCCATGAATGATCGTCACCGGCGATTCCGTCATTGACAAGTGTTTCTTATTGTTCAAGGGAAATTTGATGAGAAAGTCAGGAATGAATGGAAAGTATCGATCTTTCATGTCGAACATGCTTTCATATGGTGAGATCAGCATCAGATGTGCCGGATCGTTATAGGCTGCCAGGTATGAGGCCATCCCAGTACCGATAGAGTATCCGGCCACAATTATTTGAGATTCGCGAAAAGACTTTTTCAGCAGATCATAGACGACCTGAACATCCCGGTTCAATTGAGCTCCAGATGAGATCTCTCCTTCACTTTTGCCGTATCCCCGGTAATCCAAAAGAAGCACATTGTGATTGAATCCTGTAAACATTTCCGCTTGCCGTTGACACCAGCGTGCGTTGCCCCTGTTGCCATGAAGGTATAAGATGACGCCCCTTGGATTCGGAACCTGGTGGTACAGTGCGTGCAAGCTCACATCATCTTCAACAGGGATCATTAATTCCTGGCCAAAGCGGAAGGTTGTATTGGGATGTAACTCTTCAGGTCGAAACAAGATGTCTTCCTGGGAAACGTATAAAAATCCGCATCCGACCATATAGATCGAACCAATCAGTACCACCAGAATTTTGAGAAACTTCTTCACGGATCAGATTTGTCTAATAACGTTTTCATTCAAAATTATTGGATATCATCCTAATGAATCAAGATGATGGATCTAAAAAATCAAATACAAATTGCATAGTCCGCGATGCTTCCCTTTCAAATTGACTACGTCCTTTGCGTATACCATTGTGTTCTCTGCGGTTGAATAAAAGGATGTTATGAACTGTGCAGGACGCTAAGCTTCTTTCAGAGTACATTGCGTAACTCTTTGCGTGCTTAGCGGTTAATGAACAGGTATTTTTTAAAACGCAAAGTCCGCAAAGACTCACATTCAACACATTTTGTCTTCAAAGAATATCCTTGTGTTCTCTGCGGTTGAATCAAAGGATGTATTGAACCGCGCAAATCGCAAAGTCTTTTCAGAGTTCATTGCGTAACTCTTTGCGTGCTTAGCGGTTAATGAACAGGTAATTTTTAAAGCACAAATTCCGCAAAGGCTCACATTCCTCACATTCCTCACATTTTGTCTTCTAAGAATATCTTTGTGTCCTCTGCGGTTGAATCTATGGAATGTTATGAACTGTGCAGGACGCTAAGCTTCTTTCTGTGTTCATTGCGTAACTCTTTGCGTGCTTAGCGGTTAATGAACAGGTAATTTTTAAAGCGCAAATTCCACAAAGACTCACATTCATTACATTTTGTCTTCTAAGAATATCTTTGTGTTCTCTGGGGTTGAATCAAAGGATGTTATGAACCGCGCAGATCGCTAAGCTTCTTTCAGAGTTCATTGCGTAACTCTTTGCGTGCTTAGCGGTCAATGAACAGGTAATTTTTAAAGCGCAAATTCCGCAAAGGCTCACATTCCTCACATTTTGTCTTCTAAGAATATCTTTGTGTTCTCTGCGGTTGAATCTATGGAATGTTATGAACCGTGCAGATCGCCAAGTCTTTTTCAGAGTTCATTGCGTAACTCTTTGCGTGCTTAGCGGTCAATGAACAGGTAATTTTTAAAGCGCAAAGTCCGCAAAGGCTCACATTCCTCACATTTCGTCTTCTAAGAATATCTTTGCGTTCTCTGGGGTTGAATCCATCAATGTTTTGTACCGCCATGATCGCCAAGCTTCATTCATATTTTCTTCGTCCTCAGCCCTCTTTCGTCGATTATCAAAACATGATCCTACCTAGTTTACTTACATTTATAATCAACAAATACAGCTTTTATGAAACTTCCAACCTGGGCTCTTATCGTGGGGATCACCATGATCATTTTTGGAGGTTGCGGGGCATTGAATAACATTCAAAAGATCAACACGCCAAAAGCGATGGAGCAACAGTCCGATATCATGTCTGAAATAAGAGGTGCCATCGAAGAAGACCTGGAAGAAGATCTGAGGGAGGAGATGATGGATGAAGAAGGCGATGGAAGTGAGATTGACTCAGCGGATCTGGAACGGGTTGAAAAGGTCAAAGACACCGTCCTGACGATGTTTGAGGTCTCTGACTATTACAAAAAATGGATTGTGCGGCTCGGAATCATCGGCGCGATAGCTGCGTTATTCTATTGTATTGCCGGCATCTTACTGGTCATGGGCAAACGGTTTGCTCTTCAAGTCGTATATGTTGCCATTGGCGTCAGCATTGTCTCTTTGATCTTTCAAGTGATCATTCTCTCCCTGGATAAGGAGACCGGGGTGATTTCGTCCTTTAGTAATTTTGGTAATTATTTCATGATCTTTGTAAATATCATTTTACTGGTAATCATCCTGGCATCTGACAGATCTTATTTCTATAAACATGAAATATTTGAGGATTCATGAGGGTGGGTCTTTTTACCGTTTTCCTGCTTTTGTCCTTCCATTCCAGTGGTCAGGAAGCTAAGGATTTGTCTTTCGAGTTTCAGGCATATCCAACGGGCCTGATTCCTGGTGTCCATTTTGAAAAATCACTGAATACCAGATCTGCTGTCCTTTTCCGATTGGGATACAACTGGTTTCGTCACCGGGATCTCGGAGTGCATGAAGATGAGCGGGGTGGAGGATTTGGAGGCACTTTGGGCTATAGGAGATATTTTAAGGAAGGATTCCAGGGTTGGAACTTGGCCATCAAAAATGATATCTGGTGGAACGAAGTGGACTGGTATGACATCGGCGTTAATGATCTCAGGATTGAAGGTGAAACCTCCTTAACCGTGCTGCAGCCCACCGCAGAATTGGGATATACATTTTTAAAAAATGACTCTCTTGTTTTTACCCCGACACTTGCATTTGGATTTGAATGGAATGTGAGAACAGATGGAGCACCCACAGGTGAGGGTCCGATTATTTTGCTGGGATTCAGAATAGGAACAAGACTATGATGACTGTGAAAAATATCATTTCCCTAATTTTTCTTGCTTTAGTAATGTTTCATTGTACTTCCTCAAAGCTGGAAAGCGATTTGATTGCTACAAATTCAGGTCTTAGATATGAAATCATTAAGCCGGGCACAGGCCCTATTGCTAAAGAAGGAGATGAGGTATTGATCGAAGAATCAACCACTTATTTGGGCGGCACCCTCATTTTTTCAACGGACCGGACCGGAGGTCCATTAAAGGTAAAGATTGGAGGAAACCAGGTGATTGACGGTCTTGATGAAGGATTGCGAGGGATGAAACAAGCTGAGGTCAGGAGACTGATCGTGCCTCCATCACTGAGTAAAAGAAGCCAGTATCCGTCTAATGTTCATCCGGATTCCACATTACTGTATGTCGTGGAATTAGTGAAGATTCTAAAATGATCCTTTGAAGAAAAAACGCATATCATCGGGTTCACCTTTTGAACTTTCCATCGGCTTTTCACGTGCCGTAAGAGTCGGCAATATGATCACGGTATCCGGAACAGCTCCCATTGATGATTCCGGTGCTACTGTGAGCCAGGGTGACCTTTACCAGCAGACCAGGCGATGTATGGAAATCATGCTTGATGCTGCAAGGGAAGCAGGCGGAAGACCGGAACACGTGGTGCGCACCCGGATTTATCTGAAAGATGCACAACAATGGAATGAAGCAGCAAGGGCCCATCAGGAATTTTTTAAAGATGCAAGACCGGCATGTACTTTTCTCGAAGTCAAAGGATTTATCAATCCGGACTGGCTGGTCGAGACCGAAATGGACTGTGTAATACACGACGAATAAGACCATAGGGTGTGTATTTCAGATTGCACTATTAAGCGGCATAGGCTATGACCTTTTTGACAATATCCCAAGCTCCACTGTATTTGTAACATCTTAAGTTGGCCATA
>JANQHF010000108.1 GCA_028282725.1 Saprospiraceae bacterium | reverse complement strand
TCACAGAAAGAAGGGAGGAGATAGCAATCCGATCATACTGGATTGAGAATTTCATTCATTAGGCGAACCTATGCACTTTCAGTGCATAGTATTTAGTTTCGACCTCCTATAAAAGAGTCGTAGATAAGCCAGTTCTCAAGATAGGATGATCATTTATCAAAGGCCAAATGCGGGATACCAAAGGCTATTTCCGGGTATTTGATTGTACCGGCCTGGAATCGAAGACATCTTACCAACTGCAACTTTTGAAGATCGAAAAGCACTTTGTGATCCCTGGGAATTGAGCACTTTCCCTTCTCCTGCTGAAGATGTGGACCATATGCAACTGCTAGTATATACATGAGCAGGAGGTCATCCGGAAACTATAAAATTTTATTCCCTGCCCGATGAAGAAAAGGAGCCGGCAGACCGCTATACGGAACGTCGAATTCGGTTATTGATCAAGGGATTAAGATTTCAACCCGATGCTTTGATTGACATAGGTGATCATGTGTATTGGGATCTTGCGGGAAATGGAAAAAACAGACCAGGTATTCAAGATAATCCCCTATCCTTGTCATTGTCTCCTCACTTCGATAAAACCAAACCGGTGTTAGGCACAGAAAATGAGGACATCCTCAGAAAAGTTGTTAACCCTCAGATCATTGATCTCTACGGTACAGCCTGCCGGTCAGTCCCTGTGTTTTTCTTTAATGATGATCAGTCGAGATCTGCATGCATTTGCCTCAAGACGTATACACAGGAATGAAAAAGAGGATTTAAGTAAAAATCCGATTCATTGTATTCTATCCGGTCCATTGGGCAACAATGTATTTCCATCTACATTTCGAAAAATCAAAGCTTCGACCCCGGCGGCTATTGGCATTGAAAAAGACTTTGAAAATGTAGCGGAAAATGGGTTTTCGATCATAGATGTTGACAGACGGAATATTACGGTCAAGATGTTCAAGTTTTTGTGGAGCAGGGACATTCTTTCTGATATCGAACATCTTGATCCCTTTCGCATGATTTGCATATGATCCCCTGGTAGTGCTCATCCTCCAGGATTTTTAGAATTAGTGAGATCACAGGTAGCTTGTAACGTCGCATGGTACCTTTTTGGGCAACTTGGGAAAACCCGGGGTCGGAATACCCATACCTTGGTTCGGTTTGATTATTTCGTCCGCACTTCCAACTTTAATCATAAAACTGTCAGAAATTTGCGGATAGAAACGTTGTTATCATTGTTAAGTATAAGCTGTTGAAGCGCAGATATGGAGAAAATCGCACCCTATAAGTCTAAACATAAGATCCGCATTCTCACTGCAGGTTCACTCTTTGACGGACACGATGTCGCTATCAATGTCATGCGTCGCATCATACAGAAAAGTGGTGCGGAGGTAATTCATCTTGGGCACAACAGGCCTGTTTCAGAAATTGTGGATGCAGCCATACAGGAGGATGTCCAGGGAATTGCCATCACTTCTTACCAGGGAGGACACATTGAATTTTTTAAATATGTCTACGACTTACTGCAAGAGAAAGGTGCAGGTCATATCAAGATTTTCGGTGGCGGAGGTGGCACGATCCTTCCGGAAGAGATAGAAGAATTGCATCAGTATGGAATCACTCGTTTGTATTCACCGGATGATGGAAGAGAAATGGGGCTTCAGGGAATGATTAACGATCTTTTGAAGCAATGTGATCTTGCCGTACCGGCTAGCTTAAATGGTCAGCCCAAAAGATTGGAGGAGAAAGATGATTTTGACATTGCACGGACGATCTCAGTGGCTGAGGCTTATCCGGAGGCGAGTGCCCATTGGATTGAGGAAATGAAAAAAAGCCTTGGTGATTCTATACCTCCGGTCCTTGGTGTAACAGGCACGGGAGGAGCAGGAAAATCAAGCCTGGTTGATGAATTGGTCTTGAGGTTTTTAAATGTCTTTCCAAAGAAGACGATAGGTATTATATCAGTTGATCCTTCAAAAAGAAAGACCGGAGGCGCCTTGCTTGGCGACAGAATTCGCATGAACACAATCGCCAATGATCGTGTTTTTATGAGATCGATGGCTACACGTCAGTACAACCTTGCCTTGTCAAAAGATATAGACAGCACCATAACCATCCTCAAGAAGTCCAGGTTTGACCTTTTGATATTAGAGACTTCCGGGATTGGTCAGTCTGACTCTGAAATTGTCGATCATGCGGATCTCTCCGTATATGTTATGACACCGGAATTTGGGGCAGCTTCTCAACTGGAAAAGATCGATATGTTGGATTTCGCCGACATCATCGCAATCAATAAATTTGATAAGAAAGGAGCGCTGGATGCCATCAGAGATGTTAAAAAGCAATATCAACGCAATCACGATCTGTGGGACGAGGATTTGGAGAATATGCCGGTCTACGGAACCATCGCTGCACAGTTTAACGACTCCGGAGTCAACGTTCTATTCAATGACTTGATACAAAGACTGTTTCCCGGAACTTCTGATCATCTCATTGGAGGAGAAAGTGAAAAGCAGTATATCATTCCTCCTTCGAGAACACGCTATCTATCCGAAATTACCGAGACCATTGCCCGATACGACCAGGAGGTCGAAGAACAAGCCGAGATTGCCAGGAAGCTGTACGCCATGGAAATTCTTTACCCAGGGGATGAATTCAATTCAGCCGCAGGGTTAGAACCGCTCCCTGGGATCAGAGAACAGCTCGAACTAAGCTTGTATGCAGAGAATATGGCCATACTCAATGGCTGGGAGGATAAAAAGAAAGCTTATAGGAAAGAAAAATTTACCTATACCGTCAGGGGAAAGAAATTTGAGGTTGATAATTATACAAAATCACTTTCTCAAAATGACATCCCAAAGGTCGTGCTCCCTAATTACAGTGATTGGGGAGATATCCTAAGATGGGTAAAGCAAGAGAATGTACCGGGCGCCTTCCCCTTCACAGCGGGCGTCTTTCCATTCAAAAGAAAAGGGGAGGACCCGACGCGTATGTTTGCCGGAGAAGGAGGACCCGAACGGACGAATAAACGTTTTCACTATCTGTCCCTGGAAATGGAAGCAAAACGGCTTTCCACGGCATTTGACTCTGTAACATTATACGGTAATGATCCCGATCACCGACCTGATATCTATGGTAAAGTAGGTAACTCCGGGGTCAACATTTCCTCTCTGAATGACGCCAAAAAGTTGTATTCGGGCTTTGATCTTTGCAACCCAGGGACTTCGGTTTCAATGACCATCAATGGTCCTGCCGCTACAATCTGCGCATTCTTTATGAATGCTGCCATTGATCAGCAATGCGAACTATACATCAAAGAACACGGCCTCGAACATAAAGTGGAAGAAGCTTTCCAAAAGAATTACGATGACAAGGGCATCGCACGACCTGGGTATGAAGGTGAGTTACCAGAGGAAAATGATGGTCTTGGATTGATGCTCCTGGGTTTGACGGGAGACCAGGTATTGGATCCGGAAACATATGCCAGGCTGAAGGCCAAAGCTCTAAATAGTGTCAGGGGTACTGTTCAGGCAGATATCTTGAAAGAGGACCAGGCACAGAATACGTGCATATTTTCTACCGAATTTTCTCTGCGTTTGATGGGGGACGTACAACAGTACTTTATCGATCATGAAGTAAGAAACTTCTATTCTGTTTCCATATCCGGTTATCATATTGCCGAAGCGGGCGCAAATCCGATTACGCAACTGGCCTTTACACTCAGTAATGGTTTCACCTTCGTTGAATATTATCTCTCGCGAGGAATGCACATTGATGATTTTGCCCCGAATCTTTCCTTCTTCTTTTCCAATGGGGTAGATCCGGAATATGCCGTCATCGGAAGAGTAGCACGAAGGATCTGGGCAAAGGCCATGATGTATAAATATGGTGCGAATGAGCGATCACAAAAGTTGAAATACCATATCCAGACCAGTGGACGTTCGTTGCATGCACAGGAAATAGAATTCAACGATATACGTACTACCTTGCAAGCTTTGTATGCCATTTACGACAATTGCAATTCCCTGCATACCAATGCCTATGATGAAGCGATTACCACTCCTACAGAAGAAAGTGTTCGAAGGGCTGTCGCTATCCAAATGATCATCAATCATGAATTGGGTCTTGCCAAGAATGAAAATCCCATGCAGGGTTCTTTCATTATTGAAGAATTGACGGATTTGGTGGAAGAAGCCGTCCTGGCGGAATTCGACCGGATATCGGAAAGGGGAGGAGTCCTTGGAGCAATGGAGACTATGTATCAACGAAGCAAGATCCAGGAAGAGAGTCTTTATTATGAGACATTAAAACATGCCGGGGCATACCCGATCATCGGTGTCAATACCTGGTTGTCTTCCAAAGGTTCACCTACGATTATGCCCAAGGAAGTGATCCGTGCGACTACGGAAGAAAAAGAGTTACAGATATCTAATTTGAAGCAGTTGCACGATTTACACGAGGATAATGCCAGGAAAGCATTGTCGAGTCTTCAGAAAAAAGCACTGACCAATGAAAATGTATTTGAAGAATTGATGGAAGCCACAAAGGTGTGTACCCTTGGACAAATCACAAATGCCCTTTTTGATGTTGGCGGGAGGTACAGAAGGAGTATGTGAGATTTTAAGCGGCTGACGGCAGACGGCGTAAGGCAGTAGACGGTTATCAGTTTTCTGTTTTTGGTTCATTAAATCTGAGCAAAATACAAACTCAAGACATACCGACGAGGACTTCGCCTTGGCAGGCATCCCGTACAATCGCTTTGCGACTTGTGCTGATATGTTCGGCATCGTCAGTATTCGTCAGGGCAATATTCAAAACTCAAAATTAAATAAGCCCTGTAGGGGCGAAATATTTGTAGCCCTGGGTTAGTGCGCAGCACGTAATCCAGGGCGGAGCAGCCAATGAAACAGCAGTTTTGGCGCATATTTTTGAAATCAAGAATTGTGACAAAACATTATTTGAACGGTAATCAGTAGACAGTGAAGTAGAGGAGTGCAGCGTACCGAAATATCACTCCATCTATCACTCAATTTTCTCAAACCGATCACCATGGGTCAAAACATCAAATCCAATGACCTCTTGTCCACTCATTCGAAATTCCATACTGAGATTGAATCGGGAAGCGTAAAACATCTTCTCTGATTCGGCTTTGATCGAATAAGAATAATCATTCCACTGCTCGACGAACAATTCATTGTCCCTGATCGAAATGTTCAATATATTTCCATCCCGGATGCGGCGGTAATCACCACAATATTTCTCTAGCACTGAAGTTGTTAAGTTTATGAAGTTTCTATCATCAAATTGGATGACCTTTCTCGTCGCAAGATCATATTCCTGCCCACGACGTAACATTTAGAATTCGCGGCTTCCCGGTGACAACTGATATATGGTATCCCGCTCAGCCGACCATCTCGTACCGTCATATACGACTACATAACTTTCACCAAAAACGGTGAATCTATCTCCTTTCACGATAATGCCTGTATTTTCGTCCAGGCCAATACCCAGCAGGTTTGGTTTATGATCCAGGATTTCAAACATGTCAAACTGCCGGTTCCTGGCAAAGAGGTGTTGATCGATAGCTACATTTCTTATGAAACCGAGACCTTCTTCATGGTCACCCATCATGATCGTATTGGCACCCGTATCACCCCGTGCAAGGTAGGACCCTTGTATCGTAGCACCGGCAGATGATCCCGCAATAACTCCTCCGCGATCCAGGAGATTAGAGAATTCTTCATGTGCCAAGGTATTCAAATAAGAGTCTGCATGTCTCCACTGGCGACCTCCGCTAAACCAAATTCCTTTTGCCTTTCGGATGGGTTGAACAAATGCATCTGTATTCGATTCCTCAGGATTACGGGTGTGAAGTACGGTCACATTATTAAACCCTCTGTCCAAAAATCGCTGCTTGAAATTCTCTTTTATTTCAGCAGTAATGGTGTCACTGGTTGCGGCCGTGGGAATGATCACAATGGATGCGTCAGGTCCACCAACTAACTCTTGAAATTTGGTATAGAAAATGTCTTGTGCTGATCCTCCAATGATCAAAAGGGTGCCATTTTCAGGACCAATTGGAGAAGATTCTGAGTTGTATTGTGCAATCGAAAGCGTGCCAATTGAATGACACAAAAGAAACCATATGCAAGAATAGAGTCGGATATTCATACATTAAATGTACACATTCCGGAATGGGTCGTTAATTTTTGGCATACCTTACAGAGAGAGCAGCAAACTTGTCCACTGCCAATCTTTCGATATTGTCTCCGACGTTGTTCAATCTTCTGTAATAAGCATTGCCAGGCTGACCCAATTTGACTTAATCCCGCTCGTGAATCGGTCCTTGCCTTTTTCTCAATCCTCTGCCATCACGTCCGCGAATCGTTGCCACTACTTCTGCAGCTATGGAAAGGGCGATTTCTTCCGGGCTCTCTGCTCCAATGTCGAGGCCTACAGGGGCATGTAAATTCAACCTGTTTTCCAAATCGATATGATGACCATCCTCTTCCAATTCGGCTTGCATTTTAAGCATGCGCTTTCTTGGGCCCAGCAGACCTATGTAAGGCAGATCTTTATTGATAAAGACCTGCAGCAAATTGAAGTCCGTTTTATAATCATGTGACATCAAGATAACAGCCGTATGTTCATCAACTGGTAACTCACCAGCCCCATCAAGTTCACTAACGCTCTTTGAAATTTGAAAAATGTCCCTGCTTAATTTTCGCGTCTTACCGCAAACGTGGATTTCCCATCCCAACTCATGTACAATACTGACAAAGGCATTGACATCATAGTTGTCGCCAATACAGATCACTTTTATTTTTGGGTGAATCAGTTCAACTAATATTTCAAATTCCTTCCCGCTTTCATTTTTGATTTGAAATGTCCTGGATTTTCTCTTGCGTCGTGCTTCCAGGATGGCATTTTCGATCGTTGCTTTTTGGACACCAATTAAGTTGGACAGATCTCCAATCTTCGCTTGGGGAAAAAAGCGTCCCACAAGATTTTCGGAAGTGGATGAATTGAGTATTTGAAGAAGGGCATGAGTTTCACGCGTAGATACGATGGATTTCAAAAATTCAACAGGGTTGCTCTTGTCTTCAGGATTGATGGGAGTAAACATTACTTCTATCCTGCCATTGCATCCCAATCCAACGCCGATCTGGTGACTATCGTCATCCATGGTATCATATACCACTATAGAACTTTCATTTTTGTTGATCGCTATCTGGGCACGTTTTAATGCATCACCTTCCAGGCATCCACCACTAATGCCACCGGTCCAGTTGCCAATACTGCTCACATACATTCTCGCGCCAATCCTTCGGTAGGATGATTCTTCGACCTTTACCACCGTCCCCAAAGCAGCCCTTTCCATAGTCCAATCGGTTGCTTCATAGGCCTTGATGATCTTCTCAATTTCTTTCATTTGTCGATTGTTTCCTGCACACAAATCTATTCCAAAATAGATTTTCTTTCCGTTATCTTTATCACATATGATTGATATTGATGAAGCTATTCGGATCGTGCTGGAAAGCGCCCGTGATTTCGGGACAGAGCACATTCCATTGAATCATGGGATAGGAAGAGTACTCAAGGAAAAATGGTATTGTGACCGGGACCTGCCTCCCTATGATCGTGTGACCATGGATGGCATTGCCATCAATTTTGAAGGGGCCCGTGGTCTGGACTCATTGAAGATAGAACGAATCATAGCTGCCGGAGATCCGCAAACGGCATTATCAAATCCTTCACATTGTGTTGAAATTATGACGGGTGCTTCTATGCCAATTGGTGCCGATACGGTAATCAGGTATGAAGATGTCACGATCAGGAATGGTTCAGCAACAGTCAACCGGGAATACCGCAAGAGTCAAAATATTCACTTCAAAGGAGAAGATCGAAAGAAAGGAGAATTACTGGTCTCAGAAAACACTTTGTTATCTGCCAGTGAAATAGGAGTTGGAGCCTCTATAGGAAAGGGTGCAATTGAAGTTGCAAAAAATCCCCGGGTAATCATTGCCTCCACGGGTAACGAACTCGTAGAAGTGCACGAAACCCCTCTTCCTCATCAGATCAGGAAAGGTAATGTTTATCGCATCCAATCTACCTTGAGAAATCTTGGAATTCTGGCCACCATTGCTCACATTAAGGATGATGAAAAGGAAACGGCGGATAAATTGCGAGATTATCTTGTTGAATATGACTGTATTATTTTCAGTGGTGGAGTTTCCAGGGGAAAGTTTGATTTTCTGCCGGGTGCCCTGGATCAATGTAGAGTGAATAAATTATTTCATAAAGTGGCGCAAAGACCTGGAAAGCCATTTTGGTTTGGCGTTCATCCCAAAGGAACCACGATTTTTGCCTTGCCCGGAAATCCGGTTTCATCATTTATGTGTCTTCAAATCTATGTCCTGGATTGGCTCAGGGTTTGCTTTGGCTTGAAGCCAATGGATCGTCCAAATGCCGTATTGACGCAGGAAGTCTCGTTCAGACCTGATCTCACATATTTTCTTGAGGTGAGATTGAGTTATGATCACCAGGGGAGGATTCTTGCCACACCTCAAAAAGGACATGGGTCCGGAGATATGGCCAATTTGATGAATGGGGATGCGTTTATCCGTATTCCACGTGGAAAAGAAATTTTTCAAAAAGGTGAGGTCTACCCAATTTATATGTATCGATAGATAGTTAACTAGGTTTACTAAACTTTCAAAGTTTAGTAAACCTTTTGAATTTCGAAAGCTTTTATAATGCACAACAATTCCAATCTCAGTTATCTTTCCGGCTCAAGCGATGTTCCCTTACTCGGAATGACCATTGGAGATCAGTTTGATCAAATCGTAGATCGATTTCCGGACAATGAGGCACTGGTTGTCAAACATCAAAATATCAGATGGACGTATTCCGAATTGAGTGAAAAGATCAATGGATGTGCGAGGGCATTTATTGCAATTGGCATTCAAAAAGGAGATCGTGTAGGTATATGGTCACCCAATCGGTTTGAATGGGTAGTGGTACAAATTGCAACGGCTAAGGTTGGTGCCATTTTGGTCAATATCAATCCGAGTTATCGAAACCATGAGTTGAAATATGCTTTGAATCAATCCGGCTGTACTGCCATCGTCATCGCTGACCAGTTCAAGACTTCGAATTACACCCAAATAATGATCGATTTGCTCCCTGAAATCAGTCAAATTGAAGGAAAGACGTTAGAAAGTCCGGAATTGCCCAATTTGAAATCAATTATTCGATTACATCAAGATGATATTCCCGGGATGTATTCGTGGCCTGATTTCATCGAGAGGGCTGACTCCATTTCTGATTCCGAATTGAAATCTCGACAATCACAATTGACATTTGATGAACCGATCAATATTCAATATACAAGTGGGACAACGGGATATCCTAAAGGTGCCACATTGAGTCATCATAATATATTGAACAACGGGTATTTCGTGGCGCGTACCATGAGATTTACTGACAAGGACAGGCTCATCATTCCCGTCCCTCTTTATCACTGCTTTGGCATGGTCATGGGCAACCTGGGATGCATTACCCATGGGGCAACGATGATTTATGCATCAGAAGGCTTTGATCCTTTGTCGGTATTGAAGACGGTTGAGGCGGAGCGAGCGACTGCCTTATACGGAGTGCCCACTATGTTTATTGCAGAATTGGAATACCCGGAATTTGACAACTTTGATTTGAGTACGTTGAGAACAGGTATTATGGCCGGTTCTTCTTGTCCCATTGAAGTGATGAAAAAAGTTCAGACTAAGATGCACATGAAAGATGTGCAAATTGCTTATGGTATGACAGAGACCAGCCCGGTAAGCACCCAGACCAGGATTGGAGCTCCCTTGGAAAAACAGGTGAGTACGGTCGGTCAGATACATCCCCATGTTGAAGTCAAGATCATTGACCCGGAAACCGGCCTGGTCGTACCCATTGGTGCTCCTGGAGAATTATGCACAAGAGGTTATAGTGTAATGTTGGGGTATTGGAATGATGATGAGCGAACCCGTGAGTCAATTGATGCGGCACGATGGATGCATACAGGAGATTTGGCAACTATAGATGAAGATGGATATATCAATATTGTCGGCAGGATAAAGGATATGATCATCAGGGGGGGCGAAAATATTTATCCCCGGGAAATAGAAGAATTTCTGTACAGTTATCCGAAGATCAGTGATGTTCAGGTCATTGGCATTCCGGATCCCAAATACGGTGAAGAAGTAATGGCATGGATCAAATTGAAAGAGGGGGAGAGAAGCAGTGCCGATGAAATAAGAGATTATTGTAAAGACAATATTGCCCATTTCAAAATCCCAAAATTGTACAAATTCACTGATGATTTTCCGACTACAGTGACGGGTAAAATTAGGAAAGTTGAAATGAGGGCGATTAGTATCCGGGAATTGAAATTGGAGGAAGTGGAGAAAATTGATACTGGATGAGTAGGGTGAAAAGTTTACCAAACC
>JANQHF010000104.1 GCA_028282725.1 Saprospiraceae bacterium | reverse complement strand
TCACAGAAAGAAGGGAGGAGATAGCAATCCGATCATACTGGATTGAGAATTTCATTCATTAGGCGAACCTATGCACTTTCAGTGCATAGTATTTAGTTTGGTTCGTACGACAATATTGTCCGAGTCTACTTCAAAGGACTTACCTGGTTGGAATCCAATTTTTGAAAGCTTATTTATGATTGTTGAATCTGCCAGGCTCGGAGGATTTTTCACCATCAATTGAGCAGCTCGACTGAGGAAATTGTTCACATCCAGGTTCCGGATTGCTTTCGAGGGGATGACATTTTCATATGCTTCTTGGACGTCACCTCCACGTGGTACATAGTCTTGAATTCCACGTGCACTCAATGGAATTAATCGCATTGCATCCTGAATGGCCCGCACGGTAAGATTCCCGTCTTCCGGGCTATCCACTTGTATCCTACCAATCATCCACACCATTTCGGTAGGGGCTTGAATGAGTTGAACTCCTTTCGGCACATTTCCTTCCCAATTGGGCCGGGCAATCATAAATTCTTGAGCCGAGGTGCCAGTGGTACGGGTGCCGGGGGAGGCAAAGACATTGGTAAATGCATCATAAAATGGCAATAAATAATATCGTTCAGTTGCAGGCATATATAACAACTGCGGTTCGTCTGACAGATCCAACCAGGCGATTGAATAGTAAGTATCCACATTTGGTTTGACTACCGTCTTCATGGTGTGATCCGGGAATTTTCTGTAATGACCTAATTGATTGACAGGTGCATTGGCTCTCACAGGATGCGGCTGTTCTATATTAGTAGAGACATTCGAACAATATTATCATGAAGATGTAATAATGATTGAAGCCACTGGAGAAAAGAGAGAAGGGAAGGCGGTTAACCGGGAAGCTGAAAAGAAATTCCTGGCAAGTGTGCAAGAATGGCATGGAGGTGGGGTAGTGGCAATTGGCTCGAATGAGGCAGAGGGCGTAACGATGGTTGAAACCTGGATGGATGTCACTTTTCAGGGGGGAAATCGAATAAAGTCCGAGCAAATCGCGCGACAGACATGGCAAGGTGATCAGATCATCGAGGAAAGATTTTATTACAATGTGCCGGGATAATGCTCTAGACAAGAAACTCAGGATAGCAAGTCGGTCCTAATCCAGTGCGTGCTCAATTTCTTGATTCAGTTTTATAGGAGAGTTTTTCCTTTTACGACTCCAACAAATTTACCGTAATGGTGTGAGCTCTCAATTGCAGAAGAGTAACAAAGACAGGTCATTCTCTGGATAGAATAAAAAGAGGCTGCCATCTTAATCAGACAGCCTCTTAATACTACTGAATATTTAATACAAACTGCAAATCAAAATCAGTATCTCCATCGGTTGCACCGGAAGTAGATGTTTTAACATCTGGTTGATGTTGTAATCTGACAGTGAATGTTCCTCCTGACAAACCTGCTGATCCAGTTGTCCAGGATGTAAAATATCCCAGAGGGTTCCCATTGCCATCAGTATCATTATAGTTTATGGGATCAGATGCATTATCGATATTACCGTTGCCCGTAGGACTGGCAAAAGCACCTTCGGGGAAACTAAAGAAAAATTGATGTTCGTCATCTTCTTCCTGAATCTCATCTCCGATGTCCTCCGCTGGACTTTCCAGGTTATTGAGAATCTCGTATGTAAGGGTGTAAGACTTATTGAGATCAAGATTTATACCATCTAAAATTACCAATTCCTGAACCCCCGGGCCATCTGGGTCCTGAGCTCTCGCCTCGACTACATCTGCAGCATCTGCATCATTAGTGAAAATGAGTTTCACGTCTGTGATTACCTCTAATTCATTTTCTTCTTCAGGTGCTTCATCATCATCACTACATCCCGCAATAAAAATACCTGCTGCCAGGAAAGTATAGAGGAAAAATCTTTTAATGTCATCAAATTTTTTCATGATTATTTTGACTTAGAATTAAACAAATAATTAATTGTGAAAAGAAAGTTTATACCAGGCTCATCAGCGAAATATCTCATTTCATTGAGGTAATTCCGATAACGAGTGTTGAATACATTTTGAATAGACAATCCAGCATCAAACTGACCGAACTTAAGTTGCCAGGCAATATCCAACAGGAAATATCCTGCCGGAGCGTTTTTGAAATCAAATATTTCTGATTCCTGTGCGATCACAACCGAACCACCTATCAACTCTTCAGGCCGTACCGTTTTGGGTGCTTGAAACTGTCTTAAGGTATAGCTTGGTTTTAAAGTGATCAGGGAAGATTCGGCATTCCAGAATTCTCGCATCTTCCAGGCGAATTTGTAGTCTACAGTGATAGGAGGTTGATTGATAAGAGGTTCGTTTTTCTCTAAGTTCTTCGACCACAAATAGCTCACTCCCAGAGTACCATTAATTGAACTTGACCATTCCTGATTCCATGAAAAATCCGTACCGATAAATAAAGCATCGGCTTGATCAAATATAAAAACCGGCATTGGGCCTCTTATGGTACCTATAACTGCCAGAGGCCGATAGAATATAAAATTTTTGATATAATGCGTGTAGGCTGTTAAAGCATACGAACTGGTATTTTTCCGTGTTCGCCATTCATTGATCCATTTATATCCTTTTTCAGGAGAAACATCGCTTTCTCTCAAAGCAGTTACCCTATCCGTTCTTAACTTGCCATTTTCAATTTCATCGTAGTAGTATCGCAATAAGCCATACGAGGTCTTGAAGCCATGTTGACCAAAACTGTATAACTCGGCCATGTTTGGTGTGCGCCACGCCGTACCTATATTTGATCTAAGAGATGTGTTTTCTGAAAGAATACGGATATACCCAATTGAAGAAGTCAGGTTCGTAAAACTATATTCATCTCTAAAAATATCCTGATTGGTTTCTCTTCCTCGAACATTATTGTACTCATAGTCCAACCGAAGACCCAATTCGAATGTGTTTTTATCACTAACCAGACTTTCAATGACAAAAGCACTGTAACGAAATGTGTTGTAGTTAGGAATGAAAGGAGTCGTGCCCGTACCCGGATTATTGTCGTTATTTTGGGTAAACGCTTGTATACCTATCAATCCATTTGTTCTACCCCAGTTAGGATGTTTCCATTCAAGTTGAAAATCATGAGTAATCAGGTCAAGATCAATGATCGGTAAATCAGCATTTCTTCGTACATCATATTCTTCCCTTTTATTGAGCTGACTTCCCAGCCTAAACGTAAGTTTGGCATCCTCAGAATACCTCCATGTTGCTTCTACTTTACCTAAATGGTGTTGAACAAGTTGATTGGGTTGGTTGATATCGTAAGAGAAGTCACTGATAATATTTGGTTCTTCTGAATTAATAGCTCTGACAATAGCAGTCCCACTATGCGCTACGGAAGATCTCAAAAGTGCCAGGTTTTGGCTCAAATAGCTGTAATACACTTTTAGGTCCAGGTCGTTCAGATGGTATCGCAATCCACCATTTACAGACTTTTCTTCTTTGCCAGAGTTAGTAAGTGAATAGTCCGGAGTGTGCATATCACCAACACGAGTATAATTGGCACCAATGTGATAACTCCACTTTTTTAATCCCCCGGCAATTTCAGAATTGATGAAGTAGCCATGTCCATTTGATTGAAAGCCTGTGCCGACTTTGGCTTTTAAGGGTTCTTTCAAGTGCAGTGGATCAGACTCGGTAATTACCGCTCCACCTAGTGCTTCAGGACCAAAACGAACCCCGGCAGCACCCTTTATTACAGTGACGCGACTTGCTGTTGAAACATCAATTTCAGGTGCATGGTCCGTGCCCCAGTTCTGAAAGCCGTGTTTAATGCCATTGTTCAAAATAAGTACGCGATTACCATATAACCCATGTATTACCGGTAGTTGTACATTGTTTCCGGTGGATGTGAATGTCACTCCATTTATTTCCGAAATAGCCAAGGCAAGTGATTGAGTAGGATCTACGGACAGCATTTCTTTACTTATGGACTGCTGCGAAATTGATGCAGTGCCTTTTTCTTTACTTCTATTTGCCGTAATTGTGACCTCTTCCAAAGAGATAACCTCCTTTTTCAGATAGATGTAGGGTTTTTCGCCTTGTTTGTAGAAGTGCTGGCAGGTAGTGTCACAATAGCCAAAACATGATATGAAAAGCGTATTGGATTGGTTACACAATTCCTTGAAATGGAACTCTCCGTTGATATCTGTTTGCAGATATTGTTGTGTACCTCTCACGTTTACCTGTACATAGGGTAACGCTTCTTTGGTATCAGCATCTACGATAACCCCCTTTAACTCGTAGGAGCAGGAGTCTGTGTCCTGAGCGGTCAAAGCTGTGTGTAGTCCGAATATTATGGATAGAAGTAGGACCAGTTTCACTTGAGGACCTTCTTTATACGTGGGTATGTCTGATTGACTTGTTTTTAATCATTAATAACATGTATGGTTCTAAATAGCCACAATGTTCCATCTTGAATTCTTAGAAGATTCTTCTCTTATTTCTTAAGAACTTCAATTACAGAGCTTCTCGCTAAATGCAACTGAGTTGCAAATATAGAAGATATACACATTTATGCAACTGTGTTGCATAAATTTAGTCTTAGTGAATTATCGCGTGACCTTTTTTTAAGGGAGGCTCACAACTTGGCTTATTTCCTAGCCGAGAGCTCAGCATTTTCAAATTCTGCCTCGAACAAATGATTTTGTCCTTGATAATACCCATCTTCATTTACGTCATACCACTTGGCTTTTGTATCATGGGCATAGGCTGGTGTAAATACATCGGCCAATTGGGTGAATTCATTGGGCATAATAGAGTGGATATTTCCTTCATGTGCAGTGAGTAGACCTACATCGCCGGTATTTAAAACTTCGTTGCTAGTTTCTCTGATCACACATTTTTGCATAACCGTGCTTCGGCCATCCTTAACCACCTTTCGGGTTGACGTAAGCTGTTGCTCAAGGTTATAATTCTTCGCTAGTATGCTTCCTGAAACAACATTCAACACGCCTGTCATGTCCGGATGATCATGATGCGGGATATATTCCCCTTTTTCAAATTGAAACAAGGAAACCTGGAAATCTGTTTCGTAATGTAAAGTTGCTGATTCAAACCAATTTGGTCTTTTGTTTTCATAGCTTGCAATTTCCTTTTTTACGTTAGCGAATTCCGGAAAATTACATTGAAGTAATAACTGTTTTACACCTTCTGTATACTGTCTTTGATTCCAGGGTAATTGGTGCTGCGTCTTTGCTAGTCGTGTGAGTCGTTCTAAAAAGGCATCCCAGTTTATGAGGGTATTTGCATCCCATTTTCCCAGGTTTGCGTTTGCCTTTTGTGCGTATGTTGAAATGGAACTAAGTTGTAATGCGATACTAGCAAACCCCAAAGCACTTAACCTGATAAAATCGCGTCGTTTGAAGTCGTCCATAAATGCACCTTTTTATAAATGTTCAATTTACTAACTTAAAGCACAGCAGTCACCTTTTTAAAGGGCATATGCCCGCTGTACCGGCCAATCATCTTCATAGCCCTCCTTCCACTTTTGAGTAGCCAGTTCTTGGTTATTCGCAAGGCACGCATTGAGTTCTGACTTAATTAATTCCTCATCCATATCCTGGCCTATAAAAACGATTTCGTTCTTTCGATCACCGAATGTGTAGTCCCAACGGGATTCAATCTCTTTCTGATTTTCCACAAATGACAGGTACCGAGTACGTTGCGCAAAGGGCATGCTGCTCCACCAAACTCCTGCACTGTCTGCCTTGAGTGATCCACCTGCCTGACTCCAAATCAATGCTTGATCAGGTCGGGATGCAATCCAGAACAAACCCTTACTTCGTATGATCGATCCCGGAAATCTGTGTTGTATATAGTGCCAGAATCGTTGGGGATCAAAGGGCTCTTTGCTGCGGTATACAAAAGAAGTGATCCCATATTCTTCTGTTTCCGGCGTATGTTCTTCTTTGTTCAGTTCTTCAATCCATCCTGCACTTTGCTCGGCTTCTTCAAAATTGAATAAACCCGTATGCAGGATCTTCTTCGGATTAATTTTGCTAAAGCTCGTCTCAATGATCTGGGCTCCAGGATTCAGTTTTTGAATGATTGCCTTTAAAACACTTAGGTGTTCTGCGGTTACGAGGTCTGTCTTATTCAGAATAATAACATTTGCAAATTCGACTTGATCTGTCAGCAGATTGACGATGGTTCGGTAATCACCTTCGATATCAGTGAGGTCCCTGTCCATCAGGGTTTCTGGGCTGCCAAAGTCCTTGAAAAAATTGAAGGCATCCACCACCGTTACCATGGTGTCTACATAACTAAATCGCGAAAGATCAATGCCATTTTCTTCATCCACGAAAGAAAATGTTTGGGCTACGGGCACGGGTTCGCTGATACCTGTACTCTCGATGAGCAGGTAATCAAATCGGTTTTCTTTTGCAAGACGCTCCACCTCGATCATTAAATCTTCACGAAGGGTGCAACAAATACACCCGTTGCTCATTTCTACTAACTTCTCCTCAGTCCGGGATAAGGTATTTTCGTTTTTCACTAATTCAGCATCCACATTTACCTCACTCATATCATTTACAATTACCGCGACTTTTAATCCTTCCTTGTTGTGTAGAACATGATTGAGGAGGGTCGTTTTTCCTGCTCCCAGAAAACCGCTTAACACAGTCACCGGGAGCTTTTTTTCTGTTAGCATATGTGATTTGAATATTGAATAATGTTTTGTAAATGTTGCCTCAACATACATCTGTAAGAATTTGATCGTCTCGCTAGTATTAAACTTTCAGTCGACTCAGAGCAAATTCTGTGGTCAGGTTTATTCTGCAATCATTGACGATACAGTCATTCCAACCTTTAAATGTGTATTGCTCAATTCCAAAAGTTCAACGTTTCATTTGTATCAATCCTCAATAAAAGCCGCTTTTCACCGCTTTCTTCTATGGTCGGACTGCGATGTACGACGGCCTTTGATTCTTCGTCTGGATAAATAGCTCCTTTTAAAAGAACTACGGAACCTGTTTTAGCCTGTTGAATTCTGTTTTCTTCAATTGCGATGCCTTGATTTTCGTCGCAAGCATCCAATGCTTTTTGATTTATGTTATCATCGGTCAGCCATAAAGTACCAGGACCGCTATAAGTACAGAGCATCCGAACGTCATTGATGTCCGTATGAAATTTTCTGCACATATTCGTATTGACCGTTGCAAGTAGGAATCGAAACTCGTTTACATTGGCAACTTCTTTGCAGAGAAGAAGAAGTTCTTTTATGTCCCGGAGCAATAGACTGAATTTCTGCGGATTCAAGAATGTTGAGATTTCATTCATGATTGTACCAATATCACCGCTAAACCTTAATTCCGTATTCCGCTCGATTAAAACACTTATTTCTTTTGTCAAGGCACTTGTATCCCTTTCATAAATGGCAATATTGACGTCGGTATGATGGATGCGTTTTAGAATCATTGGTGTTGTACCGATTTCCCAATTCTTAACCTGCTTTAATTCCGTCTCGACTATTTTTTGTGATCGTATCATATGTGACCTACCTACTTAAATGCAACAATGTTGCAAAAATAAATAAGTTGCCATTAATCGCAACCATTACGCATTAAACAATAAGTATTAGGGACTAGTATTTCAGTAATAACCCACTGGAATCGGAGGTACTAACTATTGGCCAATGAGAAGCTTCACCGTTTTAAAGCGTACTTTCTGATTGACACCGTTTCATGCAATCATAGCGGAGGCTGACCAAATTAATAAAATCAAGGGTTACAAGCTCGCTCTTCCCCTAATGTATGTAGGCTGATTAGCTCTTCGAAGGATTTTAGCATTTGTAGAATGAAACGTACAAATCGCTAACTCTACTCTATTAATCTCAGAAACTCATCCCGGTAAGACGCTTCATTAAATTGCCCACCATACTCCATGGTCACGGTAGAACTTGTGCGGTTCTTAATCCCACGCGCCGAAACACATTGATGTTCCGCATCGATTACCACAATTACATGATCGGTATCAAGCTCTTCTTTCAGGTGCTTATAGATTTGTACGGTCAATCTTTCCTGTACCTGTGGACGTCTACCAAAATAGTCTACAATCCTGTTTATTTTAGATAAGCCTATAACCTTCCCGGTTGAAATGTAACCAATGTGGGCCACGCCCGAAATGGGCAGAAAATGATGTTCACACGCTGATGAAAGTGTAATGTTCTTTTCTATCAGCATCTTGTCGTATTGATATTTATTGTCGAAAACAGAAGCCTTTGGTTTGTTTTTCGGATCCAGTCCTGAAAATATTTCTTTCACATACATCTTTGCCACGCGATATGGAGTTCCTTTTAAACTGTCATCTTTTAGATCAAGACCTAAGGTTTCCATGATCACCGCAAAACAATCCTGGATAATCTCAATCTTTTCATCATCACTTTTTTCAAAAGCATTGGGAAGCATAGGTGTCTCTATGCGTCATGACATGATTGTCACCTTCTATCTCGATTTGTATTTTTTCTAGCGTTTGTATTAAAATAATTTTCGGTTTAAACATGGGATCGGATACATTGCTTCGATTTCAAGGTCAATTTTTTGTTATACCTTATATTATTTCCCGATCCTTCATTCTGCTGAGTACCACGAATAGTTTGAACAACTGCGTTTTACAGATTTGATATTTGAGTGGTAAGCGTTGTTTCTTAGTTCTGATTGGGTTTATTACATCTTCATAATCCTTTTCCTGGCCCCGATGCCGCCAATGGACAAATGCTTAATGAAAAGCTACCTGATCTTTTGGAAGTTTCCTGTCAAGGTTCATGACTTTTTTAGTATTGTTTGCACGAATGTTAACGATGTTTATTTGGTCATCGAATGTTTCGATAAGAAGGCTATTGCGGACTTGGATTGTAGCAATTTCTGATACGTCATAAGCTTCTAATTCACATATAATCACAGTGTCATCTATAACTTCGGCACTTTCTACTTTTTGGCTTATGAAATTCAGTCGAATAGGAGAGTCGTTCACAGAAATGAATAACCTGGAAGATACATACGACTCTACATAAGCCTGTGCATTTTCAAGTGGACTATTCGTCCAAAAACCGAGTCGGACACCCTGTTCTTGAAAAATGGACTCTTCAAGGTCATTAGCAAAAAGTCTGACCCGAATAGAAAGCTTTTGCGTCTCCGGGTGGTGTTGCATTGAAGTAATGCTAACGTAGAACTGATGAGCCATAAGGACAATTGGGAAAACACCAACCATCAAGAGGGCCATGGCAATCTTTTTCCTCAACGTTTAAGAGAGTTTACAAACCATATTTATCAATAAAGTAGATTAAGCTTGCTATAGAGGCCGTTCCTAACTCAAGCTCTCGAGGGTGCACAGTAGAAAATACATCACTCGGAGAATGGTGTAAATCAAACATGCGTTGTGAGTCTGGAATGAAGCCAATAGTAGGTGTCCCAAGTGTTCTATGCAAAGGTCCTATGTCCACTCCACCACCTCCTTTTTTAATGTAGCTGATCGTATTCTGGTTAAAATATGGCAACCATGATCGGAACTTATCAATCGTAGAATCATCTGCGGTAACACCAAAACCTCTTGGGGTAAATGCCCCTGCATCACTTTCGAGTGCGATCAGGTGATTCTCCTTGTTCTTTTCTGCCAACTCCGCATATTTTTTACCGCCCCGGGTTCCGTTTTCTTCGTTCATGAACATAACCGCACGAATCGTACGCTTCGGTTTTATGCCCAGCTTTTGGAAAAGTCGTAGTACCTGGATAGATTGCATGCATCCTGCACCGTCATCGTGTGCACCATGTCCAACATCCCAGGAGTCAAGGTGACCCCCAATTGTAATGATCTCATCTGGAAACTCTGATCCGGTGAGCTCTCCGATAACGTTGTGAGAAGGAGCATCTTCCAAAGTTTGACAGCTCATTTTTAAGAAGAGTTTTGTATTTGGGTTTTTCTTCAATGCTTCTGTTAAGAGATCTGCAGATTGGAAGCCTAAGGCGGCAGCCGGGATTTTTGGAATTCCGTCTTTATAGCTGGTGACTCCTGTATGTGGAACATCATCAAAGGCAGTCCCTACGGATCGTATTACAACGCCTACCGCTCCGTATTTTGCCGCCATACTCGGACCTGCGGAACGTTGATCAACAGCACCACCATAAGCAGCACCTGTTTGAATGTGGCGTTGGTCCGCCGCTCGATTATAAAAAACGATCCTCCCCTTGATTTTTTCTTCTCCCAACGATTCAAGATCCTCCAGGGCTTGTACTTCGACTACTTCTGCTGTCAGACCTTCCCCGGGTGTCGCTACCGACATTCCAAGTGCTAAGACTGTTAAGTTTGTCTTTGTACCCCCTACAATCCTGGCAACTTCTTTCTCCCCGCGTTTCCAATTGGGAACCATTACATCTTGCTTGTAGACCTTATCAAATCCATATTCAGTCATGACCTTTGCGGTCCACTCCACGGCTTTTGCAGCTCCTTCCGAACCACTTAACCGATGACCGATCTTGTTGCAAAGGTGATCAAGTAAGTCGTAGGTTTCTCTCGTTGTCAGTGCTTCATCAAAGAATTGCTTTATAATTTTAGTGTCATCGAGGTTCAGTTCCGCTTGTTTATTTTTCTGCTCCGCAAGCTGAGTAGCCTGAGACTGTAGGCAGACAGGTAGAATAAGACAAGTTGCGAGAAGGGTAGTCGAAAGGCAAAGGATTATGTTTTTCATAATTATGTGGTAAGCTTATAAATGTACAATTTAATTGAGGTGTAATACCTGAGATCCAATTCCATTTCTCGTACAACAGGCAGTAATCAAATCAAGCTTCTCTACATTAGGTCCGTCCTTCTGATGAGACCACCTAAGTGCGCAGTGTACAATATCACAACAGTGTTTATGGTCAACAATGCGATTAAGATCTTGGGAATTATTTTTTCCGGTTTTTCGTCTTGTAAAATACTTGCCCAGCCCATGACTCCTGCAAGTCCTGTAATCCCTTGAATCACAAAAGTTATTCTTCCCCAGAGTGCATGATTTTCCACATGCTCTTGCGGAAAAGACTCAAGTACCTGCTTTGTCCAATCTGCCGTTTCCGGCCCTGTGAAGTATGCAATCCCATTGATTACTGCTAAGATAATTAACCAACTGAACGTAATTTTCCAAGGCCTAGAATCCAAGGGGACTCTTCGTTGTGTTATGACTCTGTAGGCTAGCCAGGGTGTTCCAATTACAGCAAGGTGGACTATGGAAATATGCAACCAATTGAATATCATCAAATCTTCACTTTAGATAATAGGACTCTTGATGAATATTATTGAGCTCCCGTTTTAATCGCTTCCTTTGGATCTATTCCCTTGTCTACCTGATCATAATCCAGGGTGGATCCTCCCAAGCTATGCGGAATCAAATAAACCACAGTCATCACTACGGCAGCGGTCAATACTGCGGCACGACTGATTTGTTCCTTCTTTTTAGGCTTTAGACCAATAATTGCTAATGTCAATGCCCATACCACCCACATGATGAGCATTTTATTATCCGTGAAATCTCCTCCAAATGGAAAGCCAGTCCAGTATTCACCAAAAGCACTTTTTTGTACAAGTGGCCCTAATACCATTCCGCCCACCGTCATGGCTAAAAATGCAACAACTGTCCATCGACGCATGGAATCATGATCAAATAGTGCACTTAATCCAGCGCGGATACCGAAAATGATGACGATGATCATCATCACAACATGGGGGATCAATATGTAATCAGAAACGGGGTCTTTATATCTTAATACAATTCTATCCTCACCCTCTTCCGGAATATTAAATGCTTGCCCGTCTAGCATACCGCTTATGTAATATTCCATCTTCCCGGCAGCAGGCTGTATAGGTAATTGAGCAACAAACCGATTGTCTTCATCCAGGCTAAAATCTAAACTTGCCACAGGATCTTGTGTCTGGTAACGCTTATAATGTAATGATGCCGTGTAGTTAGCAGCATCAATATTTGGCAATTCAATTTTTGCCCCCTCAGTGGTTTCCTGAGAACGAAGCAGTTCATATTTGTGTCTTTCTTCTCCTTTTTCTAAATATCCTTTATACTCGTATGTGGGTCCGGTACTTCTTTGATATATCATTGCAGCTATAGCCATAAAAACAGCTAATACCCACAGTAATATTTTCTTGATCATATTTCGGTTGTTTAATTTTTTATAGTGACCTGAAAAATTTTGCCCCGAAAATACGGAAAATGGACTTTTGTAAAGAGCCCCTTCGGTCTGGTTCAGTATTTAAAGGCTTAGAAGGACTGAAGGTTTCATTTTTTATGCTAGCCAAGGTATCAGACTATACACAAATGTTCTTTGATGGGCATTACCAAAACTTATTTTCCATCATTGATATCACTGAGATCCCAGCAGCTGCACCTGAAATAAAAATATTCCAACTGCGATGTCTCACATTAATGATATTCAAAAAAAGGAAGCTTACCCCGGTAATGAAAAAAACGACCAGGAGTTGTCCAAGCTCAATTCCTATATTGAATCCCAAGAGTGGCACCAGGATTGAAGAAGGATCAAATAACAGTGCCTTGAAATAGTTAGAAAAGTCCATTCCATGAATGAATCCGAAAAATAAAGCCATAGCATAGCTTTTAGTCATTTTGGTGGATTTATGCGTTAAATCATGTCCAATGACATTGTGTATGGCAGTGATGAATATCGTAGCAGGAATAAGGAATTTGATAATGTTAGAAGGGATTGTAAAGATTTCCAGAGAAGCGAGAACGAGTGTCACGCAATGGCCGATAGTAAAAGCGGTCACCAATACCAGGATATTTCTCCATTGCTGAATACGATACACGGCACAAAGAGCGATCAAAAAGACGATGTGGTCGTAGCCTGCAAGGTTCGAAATATGTTCGAAACCAAGTTTTACATAGAATTCAAATGAATGCATATCAATAATCTAGTTGGTGACTAGGAGTTTTTTTATTGAGCATCAAGCTCTTGGATTTTTTATCGACATGGACATAAACTATGTTGTTTTGATCGAAGAATAGATCGGTGAAGACGGCATTCTTGATTTCAAGGGAAGTCAGAGGAGGTGTTAGATGATATTCGAAGTGAACCCATAAGGCAGTGTTTTCTCCTTCACCAGTCAGTTTTTTGAATTTGACATCCAGGTCGACCAGCATTCCATTAGCTCGGATATAGAAGAATTGGTTCAAATAATCCAATAGCATTTGATTGGCTTTTACAGATTCATTAGGTTGACAGAAGGCGAGTTCGTTATTGTTAGGGTCAAATAGAATGGCTTCATTCACATCCGTCAGGAAAAGTTTGAGATTGATAGTCAGCAATTCTTGATTAGAAACATACTCAATCTCGCAGAGAGACAATCTCAGAGGATGAAAAATGGTTGAGAATGCGGACACATGCATTCCCAATAGAAGTACAATAAGTGGTAATCGGAGTACGGACACAGAGCTATGTTCTAACCTAAATTACTCAGGATTGTTCGGTTTGTAACCGATCTGCAACGGCTTGTACTTCCCTGAAAACACGAATTAGGTTTCCGCCCCATATTTTTTCAACCTCTGCTTCCGAATATCCACGTTTCACCAGTTCGATAGTGATATTCATCACTTCACTGGCATCGAAGACGCCTTCTATGCCTCCTCCTCCGTCGAAGTCACATCCGATACCAACATGATCAATTCCAGCCACCTTGACAATATGGTCAATGTGATCCACTACATGTTTGACAGTTGCCGGAGGATCGGGATATTTTTCGTTGAGCTCTCTGAAAGATTGTCTTATGGCTGTTCTTTCTTCCTGCGTCATCTCACTAAAGGGTTTCGTATTCGCGCGGAGAATTGCCATTGCAGAGTCTTTCTCCGGGTTTTCAGGAGCTTCTCTCAAATAGTCAGCTAACATGGTCAATTGGACTACACCTCCGTTTTTGGCCATGAGTCTTAACATGTCATCTGACATGTTGCGATTGTGATTGGTCACCGCACGGGCGTTGGAGTGACTCGCAATAATTGGTGCTTGGGATAATGCAATCGCGTCATAGAAAACACTGTCATTACCATGGGAAACATCTACCATTATGCCTAAGCGATTCATCTCCTTGACCACTTCATTTCCAAACTCACTGATTCCTCCATGTTCAGGGCCGTCAGGATCGGTGGCAGAATCTGCCAGGTCGTTGTTGGATGAATGGACCAAAGTGATGTAACGGACCCCTTTTTCAAAATAAAGACCCACATTTGAAATATCTTTTCCTATAGGATAGCCGTTTTCTATCCCTATGTAAATTGCCCTTTTGCCAGCTTCTTCCAAATCATAGGCGTCGTCAGGGTCGAGTGCCAGACCAACCATGTCTGAGTTTTTCTGGGTAGAGGCTATGATCGCATCAATCATTTCGAGACATAAAGTTTTGGCGCGGGTGTTGCCATCGTCATCACGGATGTCCTGCGCCACAAAGGCGGCAAAAAAGATGGCATCCAAGCCACCTTCAACCATACGAGGATAGTCAACCTTAGATCCTGTTTCGTTGGGATCGTGTCGCTCAGCCATATCAAAACCAGGTTGGATCATGCGCAGTGGGGTATCGGCATGAGTATCGAGAGTAAGCACTCGTTCGTGAATTTCAAGAGCCCTTTGGATCAATTCTTCTTCAGTCTCCGAATTGGATTTCTGGTTGGTACTACAACTGCATATTATTAGTGTGAAAACAAAGAAAAATGTAGAACATCTCCAGCGTGGATTAAATAACATGAATAGTGGTTTATATGATAAAATGTGTGCATTCATTCAATTCTGAATTACTTGAATATGGCCTTTGTTTATTGAAAGCCAATATCATAAATATAGGATTATTGCATGATGAAACAAGAAGTAATCGCTGATCGATGAACGCTCATATCCATAATCTATGGAATTAGCTAATAGTCATATGCGTAGTAATACGTTCGAGCTTTGCCCATTGAAATTATTTACCGATCCGATTATGAATTCGGAGAATTTTTGCAACAATGTTGCATTAATGACTAATTATCTATCTTCGCATTTTATTATTATTCAGATGAAAATTCCAGAAATTTTGATCAGCTATTTTCCCGTCATCATAGAGTGATATGGATTTCTGGACATCCCTTATGATTTTATTTATCAATGAAGAAAATTAGGTTGAAAACGTCGTCGATTCTGATCTTAATTCTGCTGCTGTCAATATCTGTGCATGGCCAGATGGCTTCTTTAAAAGGCAAGGTGATTGACTATAACGGTGGATACCTTGGTGCCGCTACAGTCGCTTTTGAAGGTCAGCAACTAGGTGCAGTGACTGAAATGGACGGTAGCTACTACATCGGAAATATACCCCCCGGTACTTATCTTGTCCATGTGAATTTTCTGGGATACCGATCTGTATCAGAAAAGCTATCGTTTGAACCGGGTCAATCCTTGGAAAGAAACTTTTCCTTGCAGGAGGATGCCTTGAACCTGGAATCCGTTGTGATTAGTGGAACGCGTTATGAGCGAGACCGTGCCAATAACCCAATGGTGGTGAATGTAATTGATAAGAAACTGCTTACAGCCACCCAATCCATTGCTATTTCGGAAGGTTTGAATTTCCAGCCTGGGGTGCGTGTGGAGACTAATTGCCAAAATTGTGGTTTCACACAAGTGCGATTGAATGGTTTGGAAGGGGCTTATTCTCAGATCCTGATCAACAGTCGTCCAATTTTTAGTGCGTTGAACAGTGTCTATGGTTTGGATCAAATCCCTTCAAATATCGTGGAGCAGGTTGAAGTAGTACGAAGTGGAGGCTCAGCTCTTTATGGGTCCAATGCAATTGGAGGAACCATCAACATCATCACTAAAGAACCCATTGACAATACCTGGGAAATTCGTTCGAATACTGCTCTGATTGATGGTGAAGCTCTGGATCAAACCTTCAACATCAATGGTTCAATTGTCAACGAAAGTCTGACCAGTGGTGTCACCTTTTTTGGTATGAGTCGCAATCGGGACAGTTACGATGCAAATGAGGATGGCTTCTCTGAATTGGTGCAATTGGAGAACACTGTGTTGGGAGCAAAAGCTTTTTTTAAACCAGGAGAGCGGAGCAAAATCTCTATTGATTTTAGTGCGCTCAATGAATACAGGAGAGGTGGGGACCGCCTGGATTTGGCACCTCATTTCACCGATATCACGGAAGAGTTAGACCACAGTACTTTCTTTGGGGGTATCAATTACGAGCTTTGGAGCAAGGATAATCAAAACAAGATTTCGACGTACTTCTCTGCTCAAAGCACTGAAAGAGGAAGTTACTATGGAGGTTTAGGAGGAGGAAGAACAGTTGAAGATAGTCTTCTGGCGATCAATGCTTACGGGCTCACGGATGATTTGGCTTTGGTTACAGGCCTTCAATTCAACCATTACTTTGAGAACAGCGACGTGATTACAGCCGGAGTGGAAAATCAATATTATAATACGAATGACGAAATTCAGGGTTATAGTCGTCTGGTGGATCAACAGGTGAATACAACTGGATTTTATGCCCAATATGAGTGGAAGCCCGTGCAAAAGCTTACCGCATTATTGGGAGCCAGATTCGATGTCTCGAAGGTAGATGGAATTTATCGAATTGGGGAAATCAATAACACGGCGGATATCAATGTCGGGGTCTTTAGTCCTCGAGCCACAATACTTTATAAGGTAACGGACGATTTGAGGTTTAGAGGAGGTTACGCCAGGGGATTTCGAGCTCCACAAGCCTTTAATGAAGACCTCCACATCTCTTCGGTAGGAGGAGAACCTCTCTTTGTCGTACTTTCCCAGGATCTGGATAAGGAGACGTCGAATGCATTCACAGGTTCCTTGAATTACACCAAGAATATTGGATTAGCACAAGTCAATTTGTTGGTCGAAGGATTTTACACACAATTACAAAATCCATTTACCCAAGTAAGTACAGGTTCTGTACTTCTCAATGGATCCATAGTAGAGGAAGTCAGAAATGGGAAAGGGGCAACAGTCTCCGGTGTCAACTTCGAAGCTGGATATTCGCCTTCCGCTAACTTTACATTCCAGTTAGGTGGTACTTTCCAGAATTCGAGATATAAAGAGCCTCAAGTGTTATTTGAGCCAGTAAATGGTGGAGATGAAGAGACTATAGCCGTCGATGAATTTGTAAGAAATCCAAATCTTTACGGCTATCTGACTTCTTTCTATAAGTTTACTGACAAATTTGCGATTGACTTGACTGGATCATATACAGGTTCAATGATCGTACCACGAGTTGTAAGCGAAACCGGCTTTTTGGAGCTGGTAAATTCAAATTCGTTTTTAGACTTTAATATTAAAGCAAGTTATCAATTTGACATGATCAAAGATTTCCAATTTGAGGTAAGCGGAGGAATAAAGAATATCTTTAACAGCTATCAATCTGAGTTTGATTCCGGACCAGAACGAGACTCCGACTTTATTTACGGGCCAATGGCACCTCGTTCTGTGTTCATTTCAATAAAAATAGGCGAGCTGTGAATATTATTCCCCGGCAGCACCAAATTATTCACTGTCTTTTAGTCATTCCCTTCCTTTTTTTCTCATTCCCTGCCATTGCGCAGGAAGAGCAGTCAGTCCGGTGGTTATCTTTCGAGGAGTTGGAAGACTCTTTGTCCGTAAAACCCAAGAAAGTATTCATTGATTTCTATACTGATTGGTGTACCTATTGTCGAAAAATGGATAGGGTAGTATTCACGAATCCTGAGGTGATAGATGTCCTGAATAACCAATACTATGCAGTTCGCTTTGACGCTGAATCAAACTCACACGTGACCTTTAGCGGGCACTTACTGATCAACGACCAATTTGGGAAGACAAGGAAGCCGATTCATCAAATTGGCCAGCTTCTTGCTTTACGAGCAGGGAATTTTGTAGCACCCACGATGGTCCTATTAAACGAGGAGTTTAAGGTAGCTTCCAGGTATTTTGAATATATGGACAGCAAAGAGCTCTTAGAGGCACTAAATAATGAACTATGAAAAATGCTATCCTTTTCATCAATTTCATCTTATGGACGACTGCTGGCATTTCCCACCCGTATCCGCCTTCTCAAAAGGATACACTGTCATTTGATGAAATAAGAATGTGGAGAAATCATACCGTTTCAATGTCAGATAATGGAGACTGGTATACAGTTAATTACAGTTTGATTGACGAACCTGAATCTCAAACCGATTCAACCAAGTATAACCTGGTCGAACAAAAATTCAAGGAGTATTACGGAGATGATAACCAGACTGATGTGCTTTATATCTGTCATTCGAGGGATGGAATAAAATTCAGGATTCCTGACGGCAGCAAGCCGGTCTTTTCACCAGCTTCAGATTGGATCGCCTATCAGGTTGAAACTGAATCAAATGATTCTGAAATAGAAAATGACGATGAGGAGGATAAAATAACTATTGAATTGAAACACCTCGAGTCTGATTTTACAGTGAAGTATGAGTCAGATGCCAATTACAGCTTCCTGGAAGACAAGAAACATTTTATTACCACCGATGAAAACAGCTTATTAATCTTTGATTTGGAGCATCGAACAGAACATTTCATCGGGAATATTGGAGAATATCTAATCGATAAGAAGTCGAAGTATATTACTTATACAATCTCTACGGAAGATAAGCGAGGGAACGGAATCTACATATACGATTTACGTGCTATGACCACGAGAGCTCTTCAGACAGGTAATTTCATTTTTTCCAATCTTTCATGGAGTACGTCCAAGAGTTCTTTGGCATCCTATAAGTATAACAAAGTTGACGGGGAGATCGATTATCCGAATATGCAAATTGTAGTCATTTCCGGAATTGGTAGTGAATCCATAGAGTACAATGAGTATTCGGTAAACGAAATAAATGGCCTTCCTGAAAACATGGGGCCAGCGGTGAATTTTGATAATTATTCAAATGATATCACCTGGAGTAAGGATGAAGAGCGCTTGTTTATAAAAATCAGGGAGCATGATCACAACGAAGAAAACGATGAAGATGAAACTCAGGCTAGCGATGAAAAATCAAATGTTCAGATATGGCACTGGAATGATCAAAAACTACTTTCCGAACGAATGACGGAAGAAGAAAACAATAAAAATGAAGTATATGAGGCCATTTTCTTTCGCAGCACTGATTCATTGGTACAATTAACCGGAGAACAAATTCAGGAAATGGTCATCAGCGAGGGAACCGATAATTGGGCAATTGGAAAGGACAATCGCAAATACCTCTCGGATTGGGATGTCGAACGGAATGACCTGTATCTGATCAATCTGGAAACAGGGAATAAAAGACTAA
>JANQHF010000013.1 GCA_028282725.1 Saprospiraceae bacterium | reverse complement strand
GATGTGAACTGGGTAGGAGTATATAAAAGCACTGATTCAGGAAGTACATGGACGTTACCGGCAGGAGATCCCGGTGGACCTTACGACAGCACACATCTTTGCCTCACTTCGTTTCACCCTACCCTGGCATGGGGTGGTACCTACAATCAAGGATACTATAATCTTGCCATAGCTGCTTCAGCGACAAACCCAGAACAAATCCTGATGGGGGGCTTGAACCTGTTCAGATCCGATGATGGCGGTGCATCCTACACCGGTATCGGTGGATATCAACCCGGCATTTCGGGTCATTCTCATCCTGACATCCAGGAGATCGAGATCAATGGCTCCGATGTATGGATAGCCACGGATGGTGGCGTAGATCTTTACGCGGCAGATATATCGTCTAAAGTGTCGCTGAATAATGGACTCAATGGTTCTGACTACTGGGGATTCGATATAGGATGGAATCAGGATATAATGGTTGGAGGCAGGTATCATAATGGCAACGCCATTTTGTACGAACCGGTCTACACCCCTGGAAAGTCGAAAGCATTGAGTGGAGGTGAATCACCCACAGGCTTCGTTCACCCGGGTGATAATATGAATGTTTATCACTCTGATATTGGAGGGCGTCGTGTACCAGTAATGTTGGACAATGCGGTTACGAATATCCCCAATATCGGTTTGTACCCAAACGAATCCATTGCCAATGAGGGAAAAGGAGAGATAGAACCCGATCCCAGATATTATAATCACCTCTACAATACTTCACAAAACCAACTTTTCAAGTCTACAGATGGAGGAGTCACATTTCAATCGATCCATACCTTCTCGGGTGACACAAATGACCGGACACTTGGAATAGAGGTGTCCCGGGCCAATCCCAATGTCATGTACGTTGTCCTCAGAGACCGAAACAACGGTAACAATGGGTGGGACGGATCTTCGATTTATCGTACATCAGACGGAGGCACAAATTGGGCAACCATACCCTTGCCCACTTCGAATACGTCAGGAGGTATATTCATTTCTTTGAGCCCTCTGAATTCGGATGAGCTCTACATTGCCATTAATAACGGTGGTACGGGTACTGAAAAAGTATACAAGACATTAAACGCCGGCACTTCCTGGATAAATCTATCTGATGACTCACTGGATGGACAGAGTCCGGAAGGCATATTAGTTCAAGGGGGCACTGATGGAGGTGTATATCTTCCCACGAATCAATCCGTCTATTATCGGAATAACTCAGATCCGGATTGGAGAAATTGTGGTAATGGCTTGCCGAACAGTTTTCGTACGAGGGTAATCAAACCGTTCTATGCGAATGACGAAGTCAGGATCGCAGGAAACAACGGTGTCTGGAGTATGTCATTTGTAGAAGGATATACTCCGGTCATTCAGCCAATGGCTCCGACCAATATAGTCACCTGTTCCAGGGACACATTGATTCTTGAATCATTTTCCATGGTCAATCACAGCGGGGCTACCTGGCAATGGACGATTACTCCGGCTCCTGCCTATATCAGTTCAACTACCAGTCGAAATCCGAAGGTGGTCCTGGGAGCCAATGGAAGTTACGACGTGACCTTGGCCGTGACACAGGGAAGCAACACAAACAGTAAGACAGAAATTGCATTGATTACCGTTAATAGCGCGTGTGATAACGATGCCTTAGCCGGTAACTCTTTACGTGTACCGGGAGATAATACATCATATGCTCAAATGCCTTCATTGAATTTGAATTCAAATACGGTAACAATGATGGCCTGGGTCAAACCCAATCTGAGTCATACGACCAATGCAGGTTTGATTTTTGTTCGTGGAAATAATACGGTTTGCGGATTGCGGTTGAACCCCAATAATGTCCTGAATTACGAATGGGACAATCAATATTATTGGCTCAATTCCACCGCTACTCTGCCAGCCAATCAATGGAGTCATGTGGCACTGGTCGTGTCTCCCAATAACGGTACAATTTACCTGAATGGCGTCCCGGTCCTTGTAAACAACGCCGTGCATAATGTTGAGCCGTTTGATTCAGATCTCCGAATAGGCAGGGATAACTTTGGAGCTACCTTCGCTGATATTGACGAAGTCTCCATTTGGAATAAATCGTTGACTCAGGAAGAAATTCGTGAGTACAGACATTTGACGAATCCAGGTACCAACGGTTTGGTAGCACACTATCAATTTAATGAATCCTCAGGAGCAGTATTGGACAGGGCCGGTACCGCACATGGGACTATTATGGGCAACTCCAGTCGAATTCGATCTACCGCTCCTGTTGGCAATGGTGCGAGTAACCGCCAAAATGTAAATGCAGCAGGCATTGTCAATTTCACCGGTACTGATGTAAGTTTGACCTTTCCTGCATCAGGTCCGTATCCGGACGGAGAAATGGTAGTCACCAAGCTCAACGTAAATCCTGACAGCACCTCCTATCCCAATCATATTCCAGCGGGCCAATATTGGATCTTGAATAATTATGGAACCAACAGTGTTTTTGCGGAATTAAGTGACGTAACAATTTCTAATTTGAACGGAGTCTTTCAGGCTTCGAATAATTATAATTTGTACCGGCGTGGTGATAACGAACATTTGAACACATGGCTTGGCCCTAATGCAGCAACTTCATCAACAGGTACAAGCCTGTCTTTCGGAGTGGGCAATGGAGTCACCAGTGCAGTACAAATCGGATTATCGGGATTGCTCTGCCCACCTACATTGAATCTTACAGGTACCAACCAAGGGAATAATTCAAATGCGATGAACATAGCCGACAATGAATCAGCCGGAACCATTTCTTCCGATCAAATTTTGAATTCTTCCAATACGATCATTTATGATTCCGGTACTGAAATCTTATTGCAAAATAATTTTGAGGTTCAGCTACCAAATCCTCTTCCCGCGTCGGGAATATTGTTTCATGCTTTTATAGATGGATGCGGGGGAAGTCAGTGATATCAAAGTGAAGAGTACATTTAGAATAATTGGTAATTTCCCACAATTCTTCTTGATTGAAGCCACGCAAAATTCAATATTCTTCTTTAATAGATTTTGTATATGATTATTATGATTCAGTTCAAGACCTAATCTGCATTAGTCTCCCATTATTGCCTCACCTTTTGTCAACCATGAAACACTAAATGCAATCAACGCTATTGCTTCCAGGAAGAATACTGGTCGTAAAAGTGCCAAATCCGGAAATTGTTTTCTGAGGATCAGAAAGTACAAAGCTATAAGTACAATACAGAATACAATAATGTAGCCACAAAATCTGAAAATTCGATTTCTGATCAACTTTCTATTCGTTGGATTTGGACTATGCTTTGTAAACAGCACCAAACAAAAAAATGCAAGAAGACCAAAAAGAAAGGTGGCCGAAATGAAGTGAAAATCACTAATTATTCCCAGGTCGATACCCTTGGGTAAGCAACCAGTAAATGGATCGCCGACGGAAGTCGGGAAAAATGCTACGCCAAGAGTAAATAATGACGCCATATTTCCCGTCCAATTGTCTATTGGACTATATCCACGATATGCAAAAAGACATAAGGCAATGGAGCATAATGCCCCTACGAAAAAATTCCTCATATCTGTATGATAATATGCACTAATGGAATTTTGAACCAGTTGACATCCCTGAAATATAGCAGCGCCAACGATTAAAATAAATGGCAAAAGAAATCCAAGAATTCCAATCGTTCTTCTTAAGGTTTTTGCCGAAATCAAATCCGGTTGGTTTGAAGTATTTCTAATTGTAAACATTTTTCCTATGTTTTACTCAAATCAATTTATCTGATCAGAAATATTAAGATAAAAAATAGGAGGTAATTATAAAATAGAATTAAAAACTATTTATAAAAATACTTAAACTTCAGTAGTAAAGATTGCTTAAGATTATGATCTACACTACCCCCATCTCCTTACCGATCTTAGAAAATGCCGCCACTGCCCTATTCAGTTGATCCGTCGTATGTGCAGCCGATAATTGCACCCGGATCCTTGCCTGTCCTTTCGGAACGACCGGATAATAAAAGCCTATGACATAAATACCTTCTTTCAATAGTGCTGAGGCGAAATCCTGGGACAACCTGGCATCGTACAGCATAATGGGCACAATCGCCGATTCAGTAGGTTTGATATCAAAACCAGCCTCCTTCATTTTAGTATAAAAATATCCGGTATTCTCATGCAAGCTATCCTGCAAATCATTGGTCTCATCAATCATTTCAAACATCCTGATCCCAGCTGCTACGATCATAGGTGGTAGAGAATTGGAAAACAAATAAGGCCGGGATCTTTGTCTCAGCATCTCGATGATCTCCTTTCTTCCCGTTGTAAAACCTCCTATGGCTCCTCCAAAGGCCTTACCTAAGGTACCGGTAATAATGTCTATCTCACCCATCATATCAAATAACTCCGTTACTCCCCTACCCGTTTTTCCTACCACTCCGGCTGAATGACATTCGTCAATCATGACAAGCGCATCGTATTTCTTGGCCAGCTCATTGATCTTGTCCATCGGGGCTACATTGCCATCCATGGAGAATACTGCATCCGTTACGATAATTCGAAACCTTTGTGCCTGTGCTTTTTTCAACTGTTCTTCCAGATCTTCCATATCGGCATTTTTATACCGGTATCTCTGTGCCTTGCAAAGCCTTACTCCGTCGATGATCGAGGCATGATTCAGCGAATCTGAGATGATTGCATCCTCCGCAGTCAACAATGGCTCAAATAGCCCGCCATTTGCATCAAAGCAAGCTGCGTAAAGAATCGTATCATCAGTATGGAAGAAATCTGCGATCTTTTTTTCTAACTGTTTGTGCAGATCCTGGGTTCCACAGATAAACCGTACCGAAGACATGCCAAAACCATGACTGTCCATTGCTTCCTTTGCCGACTTTATCAATTCGGGATGATTGGAAAGACCCAGGTAATTATTTGCACAAAAATTCAACACGGATTCACCGGTTGAAATTTGAATCTCCGCATCCTGGTCGGATGTGATAATCCTTTCCTTTTTATAAAGTCCCGCTTCTTCTATATCCCGAAGTTCAGATTGTAAATGTTTTTGAATGTCTCCGTACATGAATTTCAATTTTGAATTTTAAATTTTGTCCCGACGTTTCGCTTTGCGAAAGTACGGGATGCCGTACAAGGCTTTGCCTTCGTCGGCAAATTTTGAGTTCGGACCCTGAGCGACCTGTGATGAGCGAAGTTGAATCAAGCCGAAGAGTCAAATTTTATAATCTATAGCTTCAATTTCATACGTACATTTTTCAGCATTCGTTCCGTGATCTGTTCAAGGTCAATATTGCTTCGGAATCCCCAGTCATTTCTGGCAACAGAATCATCGATGCTATCAGGCCACGAGTCTGCAATCTCCTGTCTGAAGTCAGGTTTGTATTCAATATCAAACTCCTGGATATTTGATTTGATCGAATTATAAAAATCATTGGGTGAATAACTAAATCCCGAAATATTATAACTGCTATGGACGGACAATTTGTTGCGCGGAGCCTGCATCAATTGAATCGTCGCCTCTATCGCCTCCGGCATAAACATAAATGGCAGAATGGTGTCCTGATTCAGGTAGCATTCATATTGCCCATCCTGTACAGCATCGTAATAGATTTCAACCGCATAGTCGGTTGTGCCTCCACCGGCTTCCGTCTTATAACTGATCAGTCCGGGATAACGCACTGAGCGTGTATCCACTCCATATTTGCGATGATAGTATTCACACCAGCGTTCACCGGCAAGTTTTGTAATACCATATACAGTCGTCGGCTCCATTACCGTAAGTTGCGGTGTATCCTTCTTAGGGGTCGTAGGACCAAAAACAGCAATGGAACTGGGCCAGAATACCTTTTTAAGCCGATCAACCATCTTGGAAATTTCCAGTACATTCATCAGACCTTCCATGTTGATATTCCATGCCTGAATCGGTAATTTTTCAGCATTTCCCGATAAAACCGCGGCAAGGTGATAGACCTGCGTAATCCTGTGCCTGATTATAAAATGAATCAGCATTTTGTCATTCATGACATCGAGGATCTGGAACGGACCTCCGCTTACAACATCATCAGGGGCCATCTTAATGTCTGTGGCAAAGACATTTTCACTTCCATAGTGCGAGCGAAGGGCCAGTGTTAATTCCGATCCGATCTGACCAGCCGCTCCGATGATTAGTATTCTCTCTTTGCCCATATCAGATGTGCTCTTGATAAATATTCACTTCAATTCTCAATTAGCCACCAATTTAAATATGTATTATTGTCTGACCTTGTTTTTAAGAATGAATATTTGCCGCTCTACGATAAAGTTTCTTCCCTGGGTCATTCTTCCCGGACTCTAATCTTATCCAAACATTCCATCAGTGGTCATGTCAGCTAATGATTACTGACTACCGGAATATACCATCACACTTAGCCAAATACTTAATTTACTAAAATCGAGCCTCCCACTTCTATCAACAAACAAGCAATAACCATTAACCTTCAACCATTGACTATTGACTATCAACTATTAACTAATTACTATGCCGATTAAATCACCTTTTCATCCACGAACGGCGGCACTTTGCGAAAGTATGAATTATAAGGAGTGGGCCGGATACTACGCGGTTTCCTCCTACCTGGTGCACCATGATATGGAGTATTTTGCTTTCAGAAATGCCAGTGGTCTTTTAGATATCACTCCACTTTTTAAATATTCTGTCAAAGGCAAGGATGCAGCCCGCTTCCTGTCGAGAATTATGGTCAGGGATATTTCCAAACTAAAAATTGGACGTGTTACCTATTGTTGTTGGTGCACGGCAGATGGGAAGGTTGTTGACGATGGCACGGTGATGAGGAGAGGCGAGTACGATTTTTTTGTGACTTCCGCTGACCCTTGTTTTTCCTGGTTCAGCAGGTTTCAAAGAGGTTATGACGTAGAATTAAAGGATATCAGTGAAGAAGTAGCCGGGCTTGCCTTGCAAGGACCAACTTCCAGGGATATTCTCAAACAAATCACTGATGCCCCATTGGATCAATTAAAATATTTCGGCACTACCGAAGCTCTGGTGGCTGACTTTATCATTCACATTTCACGAACCGGTTACACTGGAGATTTGGGATATGAGCTTTGGGTGGATCATGAACAGGCATTGAAGCTTTGGGATTTAATCATGGTTGAAGGAAGTGCATATGGTATTAGGCCTGCTGGCCTGGATGCACTTGATGTCACTCGGGTAGAAGCCGGATTGATCCTCAAGGATGTCGATTATTACAATGCCCTGCATGCTTTTATTGATGACCGCAAATCCTCACCCTATGAAATTGCATTAGGCTGGGCAGTCAACCTGGACCGCGATCCTTTTAATGGTCAGCGGGCACTTAGGAGCGAAAAAGAAGAGGGATCAAAATGGGCAATAACCGGTTTGGTTTTGGATTGGGACGAGATCGAGGGTTTGTATGCACGATATGGTCTGCCACCCGAAGTACCCGGTATGGCATGGCGAAAGTCTATACCTCTATATGTCAACAAAGCCAAAGAAAAACAAATAGGTTATGCAACCAGTGGAACGTGGTCTCCCATTCTGAAAAAGAACATTGCCCTGGCTACCATCGAAGAAAAATATAACAAAGTCGGTTCTGAAGTCGAGTTGGAATTTACTGTTGAACATGTCCGGCATACCGTAAAGGCAACGATCAGTAAAACACAATTTTATAACCCGGAACGCAAAAGATCCAACCCGGGTCTCAAAAAAGACAAGCCATGAGCAGCAAGTATGACGCAATTATAGTAGGAGGAGGTCATAATGGTTTGATTTGTGCCGCCTATCTCGCCAAAGCCGGTAAAAAGGTCTTGGTCCTGGAGAAAAGATACGTTCTTGGCGGAGCCGCTGTATCCGAAGAGTTGTATCCGGGATTTACGTTTTCAGTGGCTTCATATGTAGTGAGTCTGTTCAGACCGCATATTATCAGAGAATTAAATCTTGCCAAACATGGCTATGAGGTCATTCCGATGGACTGCTCACTTACGCCCCTTCCAAATGGAGATTCATTGGCCCGTTGGGGAGATGCGCATAAGTCCAGACGTGAAATTTCGCGCTTTAGTCAAAAGGACGCAGAGATCTATCCGGAATTCAGCAAGGTGATGACCCACATGGGGAAATTAGCCAAGGCTGTGATCGATCACCCTGCTCCCGATATCAATTCCATGAAACCCGGTGAAATTGCCAATATGCTGAGGTTGGGTAAAGCCTTCAAGGACCTCGGGCCCGATCTGCTTCATCTGAATATCAAGTTGGTCACAATGAGCGCATTGGATTTCCTGGATCGATGGTTTGAATCCGATGTGCTCAAAGCCCCAATGTCCGTGAGTGGCATCATAGGAACCTTCCAGGGGGTGCGTTCTCCGGGCACTGCCTACGTCCTGTTGCACCATTATATGGGCCAATTAGATGGAAGTTTTCGATCATGGGGGCTTTCAAAAGGTGGTACAGGGGGGATTAGTATTGCATGTGCGAATGCTGCCACTTCTTTTGGAGCTGAGATCAAAACGAATGCCCCGGTCGATAAGGTGCTATTAAAAAATGGAAAGGCTAGTGGTGTTGTGCTTGAAAATGGTGATGAATATTATTCGAAATTAATCATATCCAATCTCGATCCGAATCAGACCTATTTAAATCTTGTCGGAGAAGAGCATTTGGACAGCGACGTGGTCAAGGAGGTAAAGCGCTTCAAGTTCAGGGGAAGTTCGGGGAAGGTAAACCTGGCCCTGGACCGTGCGCCTGAATTTGCATGCAGACCAGGCATAGGGGATCACCTTCGCGGTGATATTGCCATAGCTCCAGGTACGGAATACCTGGAAAAAGCATTTGACCAGGCAAAATATGGTGAATGGAGCACACGACCCTATATCAATGCCGTGATTCCTTCCCTGACAGATCCGACTGTGGCTCCTCCGGGGAAACACATCTTGTCCTGTTTTGTACAATATGCGCCGTATAACATCAAAGAAGGAGCCGAAAACTGGCCAAAATACCGCGAAACCTTCGGGGATACCGTCGTAGACACTATGGCCGAATATATTCCAGGACTCAAAGACATGATCATCTATCGGCAAGTGCTGACTCCATGGGACCTGGAACAACAAATGGGCCTGACGGAAGGAAATATATTCCAGGGTGAGTTAAGCCTTGAACAGTTATTATTCCAGCGTCCACTTTCAGGATTTGCAAAGTATGAGACCTCAATCGAAAGTCTATATATGTGTGGATCCGGAACACATCCGGGCGGAGGAATTATGGGGGCCAGTGGTGAGCTATGTGCCAAGTTAATTTTACAATCCAAATCAATTTGAGATATGGGAAAGAAATATGATGTAATCGTAATCGGCGGTGGTCATAATGGTTTGACAGCGGCAACAGCTCTTGCCAAAAAAGGAAAGAAGGTCCTGGTTTTGGAAAAGAACAAAACTCTGGGAGGCTTAGCAAGTTACAGAGAATTTCATCCGGATTACTTTTCAAATGGATTGTTACAGGACACGAGTTGTGTAAGGAAACAGATAGTCGATGACCTACAACTGGAAAAGTACGGATTGAATATCAGGTCAGAACGACCTTCAGTGACCCTATTGTCAAAAAACGGAAAAGCGATCCGGCTCTCAGGGGACGTGAAGGCTACGGCAAGTGAAATATCCGGGTTTTCTCAATCTGATGGAAAAGCCTATGTGGAATACAGCAACTTCATCAAGAACATTTCTCCTTTTTTAACTGCATTGTTGAATGAGGTTCCACCCGACCTGATGAACTTCGGAACCTGGGAATTATTGGCCTTGGGTAAGTTGGGATGGAAATTGAAAGGATTGGGTAAAAAGACCATGAATGAATTCCTCAAAGTTGCTCCGATGTGTGTGGCAGACTTTCTGAATGAACATTTTGAAACCGATTTTTTGAAGGCTGGCATATGTGCCCCGGCGATTTACGGATCGTTCACAGGGCCCTGGTCTTCTTATACCACCCTCAACCTTTTGATGCATGAATGCACATCACGGGTACGTATCGAAGGTGGACCCAAAGCACTGATCGATGCATTGGAAAAGGCTGCGAAGAATCATGGTGTTACGGTTGAAACAAATAATGCAGTCCAGCGTATTCAATTAGACAAGAATGGAAGCGTTCACGGAGTGGTTGACAGCAATGAAGATGTACACGCAAGTGCGATGGTATTGTCTACTTGTACTCCCCAGGATACATTCTTGAAATTTCTCTCACCGAATGAAATTGATTACCCGCTCGAACATGATATCACGCATTATCGATCCCGTGGAACTACAGCCAAATTGAACATTGCGGTCAAAGGAAATATTCGGTCAAGACATACCAATCAACTTTTTGAGTATGGACGAACCGGCAATAGTTTTGATGAAATCGAAAAAGCATTTGATGCGGTCAAATATGGCCGCTACTCTGACGAGCCGATATTGGATATTCACATTCCGGGATCAGCTACTCCTTCAGGTGGACAGGTGATCTCGGTCCTTGTTCATTTCGGTCCATATGAATTAAGAGAAGGATGGAATGAATCTTCACGAAGTGGATTGGAGAAGACGATCATGAATACCCTGGAAGGTTATCTCGATTTTTCGGATTGTACCATTGTGCATAAAGAACTGCTGACTCCTGTGGATATAGAGTCATCTTACGGAATTACGAATGGTCACATTTATCACGGCGAACATGCCGTTGACCAGATCATCACCAGACCCATACCAAAATGCGCCCGTTATGATACTCCTGTTAAGGGCCTGTTCATTGGAGGAAGCGGAAGTCATCCGGGTGGTGGCATTACCTGTGCCCCGGGATATTTGAGTGCTCAGCGCATTTTGAAGTTCTAATCTCCCGCACTGTTGTTGAGTAAATCCAGCAGTACCTGCGAACTCACCTTTACACCTGTTTTTATCGTTTCCCGTGGAGTGGGAAAATAGTATGGAGAATGCAAGCCAGGAAGATTGCCAGCATCGATTTTTTCCTGGGTGATCGTTCCGAGCCAGTACATTACGGTGGGCACATCATGTTTGGTGCTGCCATACATAGCAAAGTCCTCACCTCCCATCGTAGGTTCGACATATTGGACGTTTTCTTTTCCAATTGCTTCATTAGCAGAGGCAGTGACCCTTTTTGTCAATTCGGGATCATTGTAATTAGAAGGTGTAAATTCATCGGGTATGATTACTTCGGGCATCAGGTCTTCTGGCAAACCGGCAGCGATGGCAATTCCCCGCGATATTTCTCGCAGCCTCTTGTGTATCATTTGCCGGACTTCTTCTTTATAAGTGCGAACGGTGAGTTGCAGGGTTACCTCGTCCGGAATGATGTTGTGTTTTGTACCCCCTTTCATGGCTCCTACGGTAACGACGGCATCATCAATCGGTTTAATATTTCGACTTACAATCGTTTGAATTTCCATGACGATCAGGCTTGCCACCACGATGGGGTCGATGGATTGATGCGGAGAGGCACCATGAGCACCGATTCCTTTGATTTTGATATCGACCATTTCAGTGTTGGCCATGATATACCCTTCGCAGATTCCAATCTTGCCTGTTTTGAGCGTGGAATTACAATGTAATCCCAAGCCGTAGCTTGGCACTCCAAAACGTTCGTAAAGTCCGGCATTGAGCATCATTCTTGCCCCGGCCCCGATCTCTTCCGCAGGTTGACCTATGAACATCAATGTTCCACTCCATTGATCCTTAGTCGAAGCCATCACCCTTGCCGTACCCAGCCAGGTAGCCATATGCATATCATGGCCACAGGAATGCATCGTACCCACCTTTTCGCCATTCCACATTGTCGTTAATTGGCTTGTATAGGCTAATTCTGTCTTTTCCTGCATAGGCAGTGCATCCATGTCTGTCCTGTAGAGGATCTGGGGTCCCTCGCCATTCCGGAGCATGGCAACGATACCGTACCCTCCTACCCCTTCCGTAACTTCAAAACCTATTTGTCGCATTTCATCTGCCAAAGCTTTGGCTGTCTCTTTTTCTTCCAGTGATATTTCGGCCTGTTGATGCCTTTCTTTATAAAACTCAACCAGGTAATCCAGGTCGGACTCAATCAACTCGTCCATTGGAGAGTTATGAAATGGAATTATAAGAAAGGCAGTAATGATGAAAATTAGCGATTTCATTGTAGTAGGTCTTTATTGATTCAGAATGCTTTGAACAAAAGATAGCGAATTTTTGTCCGAATGGTTGACATAATGCCTATCTGGAATATCCTCCATCGATTGGCAAACAGATTCCATTCACGAATCTGGCTTCATCAGAGGCTAAAAAGAGGTAACCGACAGCGAGATCCTGGGGTTCTGCCAGGAAGCCTACCGGAATGGTCATCAAAGCCATTTGTTTTACATTATCCGGGATGGCATCTGTCATCGGTGTTTTCACATAACCGGGGGCAATGGCGTTCACGGTAATCCCATATCTCCCTAATTCTAATGCCCATGTCTTTGTCATACCGATGACCCCGGCTTTCGTAGCTGCATAATTGGTCTGACCATAGTTGCCCCGCAGACCAGTGGTTGATGATGCGGTGATGATCCTTCCGTATCCTTTCTCCTTCATAATGGGAGCTACTGCTCTCGTGCAGTAGAAGATTCCTTTTAGATTGACGTCTATCACGGCATCCCATTGTTCATCGGTCATTTTCAGCAGCGTCTTATCTCTTGTAATTCCTGCATTATTGATCAGGATATCGATAGTTCCATATTTGGAAACAATTGCAGCTACGGCATCCTCCACAGCAGATTTATCGGCAATGGAAATTTTCATAAACTCTGCAGATTGCCCCTTGTCTGTTATGGCTTGTGCTGTTTGTTCTCCTTCATCCAATACATCCCACAGAATTACCCGGGCACCGTTCTCGGCAAATAGTTCTGCAATAGCTCGCCCGATGCCTCGCGCAGCTCCCGATACAATAGCTACCCTATTCTTTACTGTCATAACACTTTCTTTAAGTTGCTAAGTAAGACAATATTCTAAAATTAAGCATTGTCATGTTTTGGGTTAATTGGCAATCGGACGGGTCGCGATAAACCAGGGTGGCACTTAATGTTGTCACCTGACTTTAAGCCGTCACCCAGCTTCAAGCCGTCACCCAGCTTCAAGTCGTCACCTGACTTTAAGTTGTCACCTGCTTTATAATTAAACTTTTTCCCCTCTTTTCCAACCCATGTTCTACTTTGGTTGATTTTGGACGATTGTTTTGAT
>JANQHF010000112.1 GCA_028282725.1 Saprospiraceae bacterium | reverse complement strand
AGATGGTAGACGATAATCGGCAAACGGTGGACGGGATCTAATTTTTGAAATACGAGTAGATAAACAAATAAACAGTTCAACACATAAACAACAGATGCCTATGCTCAAGTCATCTTGCCTATGGTCTGACGACTCCGATAGTCGTGTCAGACTCGTCGGAGCGGAGCAGGCACCCGACTTTAAGTCGGGTGATGCTGCCATCCCGCTATTAAAAACCAAAGACCAAAGACCTCATCAGGGGCGCATATTCTTGAAAGCCAGAATTGTGACAAAACATCAACAACTCAACAGATAAACAACAATTGTATTCAGGAGACCGATCTAGATATAAATCAAAAAGTAGAATTTAATCAAATAGCTTGAACCACTCTAGGTGATTACAGATCCCTCGTTGTAAAGCTCCTGTAAGCGATGTATACGAATAGGGCGCACCAGGCAATTGTACCCAGCGAGGCTTCCCAATATGTAAGGAGGAATTCAAAGTTAAAATCGATATCCGGGATGAGATCGACAAACCTGTAAAACGGCAGAGGCATCAAATCCTCCATGGTATTCATAGGTGTGAATCGAACCGCTCCATGACTGATGACATAGGAATTAGCCAACCACTTGATAGCTACATCTATGGCCAGTCCGTAGATTAAATAGAACAATATCGATAACCCGGATCTGCGAATCAAGAATCCACAGAACAATCCAAACGTCATGTATCCCATGCTGATAAGGAAATATCTGGGAATGGCCCATGAATTATTAAAGGCATCCGAAATGGTCCAACCCTTTGTATGAAACATTCCGATCAGCAAACAGACAACCGCATAATAAATCGTAACCAATACGCTGATTGCAGTAATGGAATAGAATTTTGCCAGGAAATATTCCTTTCGGGTGAGTCCGGCAATAATATTTTGACGGAAGGTTTTATATCGCACTTCATTGACTACAGAAAATACGGCAATCAATCCAAGAAAAAAGAAAACGAGCCAACTTCCGATGTATCCCTGGTAATCCCATACGGAGGGAAACTTGTAAAAGATAATGTTGCCAGGCAGTGGGTCAGGTAGATCGTTGAATTCCTTCCCATAAAATATGATACTTGGAAAGAATACGACGTACAGCATAGATAGAATCAACATTAGCGAGTGATTCTTGAATTTGGTGTATTCCAGTTTGATCAAGCGCATCATTGTCCTATCCATTTTTAGTTATCTCCAAAAATTCTTCTTCCAAACGACGCTTCCTTGCCACAAGGTGGGTCGGTGTTACACCTTCACGAAACAGCATAGAGCTGAATTCCGATACATTTACTTCCTGGTCGACCAGGCACTCGAGCCACTTTTTTTCCTTCGTAATCTTATTGACAAATGATTTGCTCTCCAGAAGTATTTGCAAGCGTTCCATGTCATCAGCAGCTACTTCGACAGTAATATCACTGCTCAGAATTGCCCCTACCGGGCCCGTTGCGAGGAGCCTTCCTTTTTTAATAATGGCTACGTGACTGCATATTTTTTCGACCTCATCGAGGATATGCGATGCCATGATTACGGATTTTCCCATTCCGGCGATCCTGGTCAGTATGGACCGTACTTCAGCAATACCCTGAGGATCCAGGCCATTGGTGGGTTCGTCAAAGATCAGTACCTCTGGCTCACCAATTAGGGTTGCAGCAATGGCCAGCCGCTGTTTCATACCCAGGGAATACGTTCTGAATCTGGAACGCTTTCGATGTGCGAGGTTGACCAGTTCAAGTAATTCATCAAAATTTACTTCATCCACCTGTTTGATCTGCCGTACGATCTCAAGATTTTGCTTGGCATTCATGTAGGGGTAAAAATTCGGTGTTTCCAGGATGGAACCGATCTTGATTCTCGCCTTATCTCCATATTGATTGTCGAACCACGTATAACTTCCGGAATCCGGTTTTAAAATATCAAGGATGACACCTAATGTGGTCGTTTTACCACTACCATTGGGACCAAGGATACCATAAAGATTTCCAGCTTCAATAGTCAGGTTCAGTTGGTCAAGAGCTTTGATTCGCCCATAACTCTTGCTGAGATTGACAACCTCTAATACAGCCATTCATTTCACTTTGAGCGGGTAAGATACAAGTTGGCCCCTACTTTTAACTCCCATTTAGATGATTACAAGTAAATAGCCGACCAAGTGACCATAGACGGCAGACGGCAGACGATCTACGGCAGACGGAGGACGGATTACGCTAGAGGGAATGATCGCTCAACTTGACTTCTGTGATTAGTCGATGGTTCATAGTCCATGGTCCATAGTTGAACTCAAGGCTCAAAGACTTATGATCAAAAAGCCCTGAAGGGGCGAAATATCTGTAGCCCGGGGGAAGGGCGAAGCACGCAACCCTGGGCGGATTGTTATGAATGATTAACGGTTTTGGCGCACATTCTTGAGGCAAGAATTGTGACAAAACAATTGGTTGGACAGTGGACGGTAGACCCTTCGACTACTGACGAAAACTTCGTTTCCTTCGGCTTTACTCAGGACAAGTGTCAGCACAGGCCTGCTTAGGGCAGGCGGTATACGATCTACGGCGGTTGAGGAGCATCTATGATATTGATTGACTACTCTTCGATTCCTTTTTATAAGTTCTTATATGGCTCATCCATAGTTTCTCAACATATAAGAGCATATAAGTTGTCAAGGTCAATAGGGTTTTGATTAACTACTTTACCATGACTTCTTATAAGATCTTATATGGTTCATCCATAGTTTACTCAACACATAAGAGCATATAAGTGCGTTGCTGCAGTTATCCTTTCCTCAGCATTATTAGTTGTTGGTTAATAATTATTAGTTATGAGATCAGGTATAATCGGATAAACGAACGAACAAATAAACAGCACTGGGTTGATGGTCCGCGGTTCATAGTCTGTGGTCAATAGTAAATGGAATCATCTATACCTCCGATCAACTATGAACTTTCAGCTAAGAACTTAAAACTAAAAACTAAAGACCTCAGAAGGGGCGCATATTCTTGAGACAAGAATTGTGACAAAACATTGGTTGGACGGTAGACGGTTGACTGAAGACGGAGAACGGTAGAGGGAATCGTTGCTCGACTCAAGGACAGGGTGGCTTTTCCTTATGGGTAGGGAGGTGAGAGTCTCATAATGATCAAGATCGAAACCACCTACTATCTGTCACACTTTGCAGGCATTCTTGCCTTTTCATAACAAATAAACAAATCAACAAATAAACAGATAACCGATTCTCCACTCGGTCGATACACGTCATTACTTGAAATGACGATGGTCATAGATAACTGAAAATTATAAAAGTAATTTGAGGTATTACCGTACAATAAACTGAATAGAAATGCTGACTAAAAAGATCTTTAACAATTCATCCGGGATAATTTTTTCAGGTATAGCAGGTTTACTTGTCATCCTGATGGTGAGCTGTGATTCAAAGCCTCCTGCCAATTCCTTTCCCGCACAAGCGGAGCGTGGTGAAGCCTTGTTTCAATTGTACTGTGCCCGATGTCATGGCGATGATGGAACTGGTTTGATCATTGACACATTAGACGTACAGCCAAAGGATCTCACCTTGTTGAAAAGGAGAAACGGAGGATTCGATTTTCCGATAAACGATGTTGCTGTGATGATCGATGGACGTGAATTGGTGGCGGCTCACGGGCCTCGTGAAATGCCTGTTTGGGGTGAAATTCTCACAGATGAGGGCGACCTGGAAGAAAAAGAATTCAAAGGTAAATTGGGTGAGTTGATCGCCTACTTGATGACGATTCAAAAATGATGGATGTGTTACGGTTAACGGCAGACGGAATCCAATAATTGAAAAACGAGCAGGTAAACAAATAAAATAAACAGATCAACAAATAAACAAGATTGGTTAATAGTCCATAGTCGATGGTCATGGTTTGCGGTCTATAACAAATTGGAGCAAATTGAACATTCAGAAAATAAACTTCAAAGACTTGATCAAAAAGCCCCGTAGGGGCGGAATATCTGTAGCCCGGGGTAAGTGCGCAGCACGCAACCCCGGAGCGGATAAGCAAAGGCAGGAATGGTTTTGGCGCATATTTTTGAAACCAAGAATTGTGACAAAACATAATTGAGACGGTATAGACAGTCAACGGTAAAGGGAATCTAATAATTGAAAAACGAGCAGGTCAACAAATAAACAGATAACCGACTCTCCAGTCCTTAGCCATTAGTTGATCATTCATAGTCTATTGTAGTTCATAAAGGAATCATGAGTGTAGCTTCCCTTCAGGGCGAGGGAGGGAATCAAAAGGGAGACGGTATGAACACCTCATCTCTCCTAGTACTCTGTCAGCACTAGGTAAGTGACCAACTGGACAAGGGGTTTTACACCCCCTGGAGAAAACGCGACGCACATCAAGTCATCTCGCCATAGGCGGAGCAAGCGCCCGACTTTAAGCCGGGTGATGCTGCCATCCCGCTATTAAATTTCAAAGGCCAAAGCCCAAAGACGAATTACCAAAAGCCCTGTAGGGGCAAAATATCTGTAGCTATGGGCAAGTGCGCAGCACGCAACCCCGGAGCGGATAAGCAGAGGCAGGAGCGGTTTTGGCGCATATTCTTGAAACCAAGAATTGTGACAAAACATAATTGAGACGGTAGACTAATTTTGAATGTGTAGACATGCTCATTAAAATGAACTATTAAACTTTGTTTTGACGCATTTTCTTAGACCATTAAACAGAGAAACGAAAGAGACAATTAAACGGATAAACGGTTAAACAATTACGATCAGACAAGTGACCGTAAAAAAGGAAATGTAGTGAAATCGGGAAAAAACCTTTATACTTGTTACATGAAGAATATGGTAAACCATCATACACTTGCGTATGTTCATCATCTGATGAACAAGCGGTGCTAGTGTATCAAAGGGATACCTCTTAAAGATATATTGACCCGCTTGATTCGATTTAGGCGGGTTTTTTATTTAGGACATATGGGATTGAACATTGCTATTCAAAAATCGGGAAGACTCAGGGATGATTCCCTGGCATTACTCAAAGATGCCGGGCTGAAGGTGGATAACTCCAAGGACCAATTGAAGGCCAGGGCGAAAGGGATGGATGCTACTTTTTTCTTTCTTAGAAATTCTGATATACCCAAATACCTCGAAGACGGAGTGGCGGATATTGCCATCATTGGAGAGAATACCCTGATTGAAAAAAACGTCAATGTGACGATTGTGGAAAGATTGGGATTCTCCAAATGTCGACTTTCCATTGCCGTTCCAAAATTAACTCCGTATGCCACTCTTGACGACCTGAACGGGATGAAAATCGCGACGTCCTATCCTTTTACGTTGAAGCAATTCCTGGCTAAGAATGAGATCGACGCCCAGGTACATACAATCGCCGGGTCTGTGGAAATTGCGCCAAATATTGGGCTTGCTGATGCCATTTGTGACCTGGTAAGCACTGGGAGTACCTTGTTTAAAAATGGACTGATAGAAAAAGATATTATTCTTAAATCTGAGGCCGTATTGGCAACGAATGGACAATTGGATCAAGAAAAGAAGGAAACTCTCGATCAGTTGCTATTCAGGATTAGCTCCGTAATGAAAGGTCGAAGCCATCGCTATATATTGATGAATGTACCGAATGATAAAATCGACCAGGTTAGTGCCATATTGCCTGTACTAAAAAGTCCGACTGTCTTACCGCTGGTTGAAGAAGGGTGGAGTTCTCTTCATTCAGTAATTGCGGAATCTGATTTCTGGCAGGTAATCAATCGTTTGAAGGAATTGGGTGCAGAAGGAATTTTAATTGTACCCATAGAAAAAATGGTAGTCTGATGCAAAAGCCTTTTTCCCTTAAGTCATATAAAGATCCCAATCCTGATCTCGTTGACAAACTAGTTCAAAGACCCGGGATGACTGCTGATCACCTGGACTCGGTGATTGACGAAGTATTTCAGGAGGTAAGGAAAAATGGTGATGATGCCTTGTTGCAATACACCGAACGCTTTGATGGTATTCGACTCACCAATCTGAACTTGGGTGATGAAGAGAAATACGGTGCCATTCAAAAATTATCTGCCCCACTCAAATCGGCAATTGATCATGCCTATGAAAATATCCGGACCTTCCACCAAACACAAATACTGGAAGAGAAAAAAATCGAGACAGATCCTGGTGTGATGTGTTGGAGAGAGGCCAGGGCCATCGAAAAAGTCGGGTTGTATATACCCGGAGGCTCTGCACCATTATTCAGCACTGTATTGATGCTGGGCGTTCCTGCGCAGATTGCTGGCTGTGAACAAGTGATTTTGTGCACACCACCAGGAAGAGACGGATCGATTCACCCGGCTATTTTATTCGCAGCGGAGAAATGCGGCATACGGAATTGCTACAAATTGGGTGGTGCACAAGCCATAGCAGCTATGGTGTATGGCACGACTACCATTCCGGCAGTTTACAAGATTTTCGGTCCTGGCAATCAATATGTTACAGCTGCCAAGATTCGGGCTCAGACTTTGGGAGTAGCAATCGATTTACCCGCGGGCCCCTCAGAGGTTTTGGTCTATGCCGATCAATCGGCCAGAACCTCATTCATTGCCTCCGATCTCCTTGCCCAGGCCGAACACGGTCCTGACAGCCAGGTGGTCCTTGTGACAACCCAAAACGACCTGGTAGAAACCGTATCGAGGGAAATCAATAATCAACTCAAAGCCTTACCGAGGGCCAATATTGCAGCAGCAGCCCTGCAACATGCCTATGCATGTATTTTTGAAAGTAAAGAAGAAGCGTTTCAATTTATTAATCAATACGCACCGGAGCACCTGATTTTATCCAGCGACAAAAGTGCGTCTTTGATTCCGTTGATCCGAAATGCAGGATCTGTTTTCATCGGCAACTGGACGCCGGAGAGTGCCGGGGATTATGCTTCAGGTACAAACCACACCTTACCCACATCGGCCTTTGCCCGGGCTTCCGGAGGAGTATCACTGGATTCATTTGTCAAAAAGATTACCTTCCAGGAAATAAGCAAAAAAGGTCTGCAAAGATTAGGCCCGACAATTATCGAACTGGCAAAGAACGAGGAGTTGATGGCACACGCCCAATCAGTACAAATCAGAATGAACAACTTATGAGCATCCGGCATCTGGTCAGAGATAATATTCGAAGGCTACGACCCTTCAGTTCGGCCCGATCTGAGTATACGGGCAAGGCCCATGTACTCTTGGATGCGAATGAATCTCCTTTTGATTCCGGGGTGAATCGATATCCGGATCCCTACCAGATACAATTGAAAAAAGTAATTGGGCAACTGAGCGGGCATTCCTCTGACCAACTCATCATGGGCAATGGATCTGACGAAATCATCGATTTGGTCTATCGAACTTTCTGCACCCCTGGAATAGATGTTGTCAGATTCCCGGACCCTTCATTTGGGATGTATCGGGCTATGGCCGATATCAATGACGTAATCAAAGAAGCCATACAGCTCAACGATGAATTTGACGTAGATGTAGGCCGTTTTCTTGATGAACAAAGTAGATATCACAAATTGCTATTCCTTTGCTCTCCTAATAATCCCACAGGAAATACTCTGAACAGGGCACGAGTCCTGGAAATCATAAAATACTGGAAAGGAATAGTTGTTGTAGACGAAGCGTATATCGAATTCAGCAAAGAAGAATCATTGAACAAATACATAAATGATTTTGAAAATCTCATCGTTTTACAGACCTTCTCCAAGGCAAAAGGAGCTGCTGGAATCCGTCTCGGAATTGGATATGCACATGCAGAAATTATTGCATACCTGAATAAGATCAAACCGCCTTACAATGTCAATGCTCTTACGATTCAGAAGGCTCTATCCATATTGAATAATCCGGATTCGATCCAGGGACAAATCGACTCAATCCTTGAAGAAAGAACAAAAACGGAATCCGCCCTAAAAGAGATTTCCGGCATCCAAAAGGTATTTCCTTCAGAAGCCAATTTCCTATTGGTTCGTTGTGATCGTCATCGTGCATTGTACGGTCATCTGGTGGCCGAAGGAATTGTGATCAGGGATAGAAGTCAATTGAGCGGATGTTCCCAGTGTTTGCGGATGTCCGTTGGATTGCCAGAAGAGAATCAGAAATTAATTGAAGCCGTGACCAAATTTTATCAATGAAAAAGATCTTGTTCTTAGACCGCGATGGCACAATCATCAGGGAACCCGAATCCGATTACCAGGTAGATCGCCTGGGCAAATTCAGTTTCTTCCCTGGTGCCATCACCTTCTTGTCCAAAATCTCACGTGAGATGGACTATGAGCTGGTCATGGTGACCAATCAGGATGGTTTGGGCACAGATTCATACCCGGAGAGTGATTTCTGGCCTTTCCAGGAATTGATGCTTGACACACTGAAAGGAGAAGGTATACGGTTTCAGGCGATCCATATAGACCGCAGTTTTGAGGAAGATAATTCCCCATACCGCAAACCACGAACGGCCATGCTCAAAGAATATCTGGATGGGGGTTACGATTTACAACGATCTTTCGTCGTGGGTGACAGATGGAGTGATGCCTACCTCGCCCGGAATCTGGGAAGCAAGAGTATTTTCCTGCATGAGAAAAATGGAAAGAAAGTAGAAGTTCCTGACGACTTGCAATCCACAGTTGTCCTTGCGACCAATACCTGGAAAGATGTCTATGATCATCTTCGAAGATTACCAAGGGAAGTAGACCATAGCCGCAATACATCCGAAACAACCATATCAGTGAGGCTCAATCTGGATGGAACTGGAAATTCCGACATATCAACGGGTCTTCATTTTTTTGATCACATGTTGGAACAAATTTCAAGACATGGAAATATGGATCTCACTATCACGGTACAGGGAGATTTGGAAATTGATGAGCATCACACTGTAGAGGACACGGCCATAACCCTGGGGCTGGCGTTCAAGGAAGCAATGGGTAAGAAGATCGGGATGCAGAGATACGGATTTTGTCTTCCGATGGATGATTGCCTGGCACAGGTCGCTATTGACTTTGGCGGACGACCCTGGATTGAATGGGACGTATCTTTTGAACGCGAGCGAGTAGGGGATGTTCCGACCGAAATGTTCTTTCATTTCTTCAAATCGTTCAGTGATCACGCCGCCTGCAATTTGAACATAAAGGCAGAAGGTGAAAATGAACATCACAAAATAGAATCCATCTTCAAGGCATTTGCCAGGGCCATTCGACATGGGATTGCACAGGACGATTCGAGTGAAGAGTTGCCATCAACAAAGGGTGTTTTATGATTGTGATTATTGATTATGATGCAGGGAATACCTGTTCGGTGACGAATGCGTTAGACAGGTTGAATGCAGACTACGTCCTATCTGACGATGCCCGGCAAATCCAAGGTGCCAACAAGGTCATCTTCCCGGGTGTAGGTCATGCAGGTGCAGCGATGGAGGCCTTACGCAGAAAGGACCTGGTATCGGTGATTCAGGGATTGACGCAACCGGTTCTGGGTATTTGTGTAGGCATGCAATTATACGCCAGGGAATCCGCAGAGGGCAATACTTCATGCCTGGGTATCCTGGATACGAAGGTGACTAAATTTGATGAATCCATGAAAGAAAAGGTACCACACATGGGTTGGAATACGGTCCACCAGGAAGTAGATGACATCTTATTCGAACAACTGGATAAGTCGGATTATTATTACTTTGTCCACAGCTACTATATGCCTCTATCGGAGCACTCCACAGGTACTTGCTCCTATCAATTGCCGTTTAGCGCGGCTGTGCGCAAGGACAATTTCTGGGGCATTCAGTTTCACGCAGAAAAGAGCGGAATCGTAGGGGCAAAACTTCTTTCGAATTTCCTGGAAAAAGCTTAGTAAGCAGAAATTTATGGATCATGACCAATCTTCTAATTCATATGATAAAAGATGAAATATGAAACTCATCCCGGCGATTGATATTATTAATGGACAATGCGTGCGTCTCACGAAGGGTGACTATAATCAAAAGAAGATCTACAATGAAAATCCCGTAGACGTGGCACGAGATCTCGAATCGAGAGGATTCCAATATCTTCACCTGGTGGATCTGGACGGAGCAAAATCAAGCAGCCCAAAGAATCTATACATTCTCAACCAGATCGCACTGACGACCAATCTCAAGATTGATTTTGGCGGGGGCATTAAAAGTGAGGATTCATTGATCCAGGCACTGCGCTCCGGCGCATCAAAAGTCAATATCGGGAGCTTGGCAGTTCGGAATCCCAACCTTGTGAAATTCTGGGTACTTCGATACGGGGCTGATCAAATCATCCTGGGTGCAGACGTCAAAGACCGTAAAATTTCCATCAACGGTTGGCAGGAAAATACCGAACTAGATATTCTGGAATTCATCAATGACTTCTCGGACAGTGGGGTCAATCATTTTGTATGCACCGATATCGACAAAGATGGTATGATGAGTGGTTCTTCGATTGATTTGTATAAAGACATCGTGCGTCATTTTCCAAATATTGAGTTGATCGGAAGCGGAGGTATTTCTTCTATTGATGAAATCAAGGAATTGGAAGATATAGGAGTCAATGCAGTAATTATTGGAAAGGCCTTGTATGAAGGCATCCTGGATCCTGATGAACTTGTAAATGCTTTTCACTGATATGCTGACGAAGAGAATTATCCCCTGTCTTGACATAAAGAATGGACGAACTGTCAAGGGTATTAATTTCTTAAACCTGAGGGATGCAGGAGACCCGGTGGAATTGGCTCGAAAATATGCAGACCAGGGAGCGGATGAACTGGTCTTTCTGGATATTTCAGCGACCCAGGAAGAACGCGAGACTATTTATGACCTCGTGAGGAAGGTGGGTAGGGAAGTGAATATTCCATTTACGGTCGGAGGTGGGATTGCCTCTGCCGATAAGGTGGCACATATCCTGAGGAATGGAGCGGATAAGGTAAGCGTGAATAGTGCTGTCGTTCGTCGCCCGGAATTAGCCGGAGAAATTGCCAGGGAATTTGGTTCGCAATGCCTGGTTGTGGCTGTCGATGCCCGTTTGGTCGATGATACCTGGATCGTGCATACACACGGCGGTACTCGGCCTACGGAAATTGAGTTATACGATTGGGTGAAGAAAATGGAGGATGCCGGAGCAGGTGAAATCTTGTTTACATCAATGAATCACGATGGCACCAAAAATGGATTTGCCTGTGACGCATTGGCACGAATGAGTGATTTGTTACATATCCCCGTCATAGCTTCGGGAGGAGCTGGAAGTATGGAACATTTCAAAGACGTATTTACAAATGGAAAGGCGGATGCCGGATTGGCAGCCAGTATCTTCCACTTTCAAGAAATTGGCATTCCCGAACTTAAGGAGTACCTGTATAAAGAAGAGATTCCCGTAAGAATTTAGACAATACAACTATGAAATTTGATCAAAACGGTTTGATTCCGGCCATAATCCAGGATGCCAATTCCCATAAGGTGCTGATGCTGGGTTATATGAATGAAGAATCCTTTGCAAAGACTAGAGAAACGGGAATGGTCACTTTTTATAGCAGGTCAAAACAGCGTTTATGGACCAAAGGTGAATCCAGTAAAAATTATTTGCATCTTAAAAGTTGGGCCCTCGATTGCGACAAGGACACTCTGCTGATCAAGGCGGTTCCTGATGGGCCTGCTTGTCATACCGGTGCTGACACTTGCTGGGGTGAAGAAAATAATGGAGATTCCATTTCATTCTTGAATCATTTGGAAGGTATTATCCAGGACCGACTCGATCATCCCTCTGAAAAATCCTATACCACACGCTTGTTGAATAAGGGTACCCACAAGATTGCACAGAAAGTAGGAGAGGAGGCAGTCGAACTGATCATCGAATCGCTAAGAGAAGACGATGACTTATTCAGGGGTGAGGCCGCGGACCTCATCTACCATTTGTTGGTCTTGTTAAAAGACCGGGGCATGTCCATGGCCGATATCGTCAAGGTGCTTGAATCAAGGCATGGATAATGGTTTGATCGGTTTAAGTCGTTTTATTGGTTGGGGGTTGGCGGTAGACGATAAGCGGCAAACGGTGGACGGGATCCAATTTTTGAAATACGAGTGGATAAACAAATAAACAGATAAGCGATTCTCCAGTCTTTAGTCATTAGTTGATAATTCATTGTCTATTGTAGTTCATAAAGGAATCATGAGAGCAGCTTCCCTTCAGGGTCAGGGTGTGGGAGGGAATCAAAAGGGAGATGGTATGAACATCTCATCTTACATAATACTCTGTTAGCACTGGGCAAGTGACCAGCTGGACAAGGGGTTTTACACCCC
>JANQHF010000007.1 GCA_028282725.1 Saprospiraceae bacterium | reverse complement strand
TGTTCGACAAACTTCAATATATTCATAGCCAACTTTTTGATACAAATTATCTCAATCCGTGCAACCAATCTGCATTTAGGTATGATTGCGGAGATTCATTCAAAGAATATGCTTATTCATCAGGGCAATCATTAAAAACCCTGAATTGATGCTCCTCGATGAGCCTTTTCAAGGTCTGGATCAGATGAACATTCGAAAGTCAAAAGCGTTGATTGATACCATTTTAAAGGAAAATCACACTATGGTATTCATCACACATTTTGATCATGAAATACCGTCTTGTGTAAACAAACGGATCATTTTATCAAATTGAAATGTCGAAAATGCTCACCCTTCAAAAATTTAAAGTAAGGTTGAATGACTTCGTTAGAAACTTCCATTCCACTCAGCATACACAACAATTCCGATTCTGTTCCAAACCTGTTTTTCTGAATCCCCGAAGCCAGTCGCCGAATCGTTCCTTCATTCCCATCGACAAACTGAATATGTGAGGGCACGAGATCTAGCAGGAGCGGTTTGAAATAGATAAAATGGGTACATCCCAGCACGACCGTATGATAATTCTCCCAATGCACCTTCGAAAATCTCGACTTTAAGAATCTCTTTAATTGATGACTTTCGAAATCATACTCCTCGGCATAATCTACGAGTTCTTGCATCGGAAGAGTTTCCACCCTGGAAGAAGCCTTAAGCGATTCGATTAGATGTAAATATTTGGACTCAGATAAGGTCAGGCCTGTCGCCATGACCAAAATCATTCTTGGATCTGAAGACTCAAGTGCAGGCTTCACAGCCGGCTCCATTCCTATAATCGGTATTTCAAATTGATCCCTGAGTTGTTGTACTGCAATACTTGATGCTGTATTACAGGCAATCACCACGGCCTTCAGAGGATATCTTATCAACTCATTTATACTTTTCTCTACCAGATTCATCACCTGCTCCGGTGTCTTATTTCCATAGGGTACATTGGCGCTGTCGGCATAGTAGATGAAGTGTTCATGGGGCAGATGTTGCATGGCATGATGTAAAACGGTAAGCCCACCAACTCCCGAATCAAAAATTGCTATGTACTTTTTATTCGCCTTTTCGGTCATCGTCGTATAAACGGATATTCACATAATTATTGTTTGGGTAAACCTCAATTTGGACATTTCGCTATTTCAACCTGTCAAAGCCTATGGATTGTCGAACAACCTGGTACATGGAATCCACTTCCTTCCTTTCCAGAAGAATATCAGATGCTATTTTTCCATAGGCCAAAGAGCCCTTGGCCCCTACTCCGGACATCCCCGCCATGATGACCATTGTTGGGTCCGGCTGGCCATCGACTGACATTGCAGGAGCCACGACAGGAACTTCTGTCTCCGTCAATGAATATACACAGGAATAACCATGACTATATTCCAGGTCCGATGGATCGATTTGAATATTTAGAAGTCTCAAATAGTTGAAGGTATTATTGAAAGACCATTCCTTTTCTTCCTTCGTTAATTCTTTTGACCAAATCTTATTTAAGTCGTCAATGGGTGATCTTTGAAAATGGCCTCCGATCTTAATGACAGGCACCTCGTCTTCATCGTAGTATTCGATCATAGAAAAAAAGCTTCCCATCCTCGTGCCTGCTGAACTGTTGATCACCGGATATCCTTCTTCCAACCGTTGCTGCTCTGCCTCAGCCAAGGAATGATAGATCTCAGGATTGATCTTAAAGAATGTAAGGAAAACCCTCTGAGGATTGATCAACGATTCCATTTTAGGTTGAAGTGTTCCAAGAAGCTGAGCAGTATAGGGACCAGCAGCTACAACAATACGATTGGCCGCGATTGTTAAACTGCCGGCATCATCCTGCTTTTTCAGATCCATCAGAAAATGATCTCCTTCTCGTCTTAGATGAGATACCTCGGCATTATATGCTACTTCGGATCCATGCTTCCTCACACCATCGTGGAGATAACGGATCAGTCGCTGTGGGTTTATCGTTCCGGAATGCCGGTTATATTCACGTTGAATGACCACACTGTCCGGAATAGTTACATCAAAGAGTTCTACTGCCGTCACAGGATCACTCGCTATCTTATAATCAACATCCTGCCTGATCAGAGACGCCATAAGCCGGTCATATATATGACTACGACCCAGGTAGGAGACCGTGGAGGTGGTGTAGATGTCCTCAATTTTATAAGATAACCCCTGACTGTCCTCATTGAGATAAGTGATCAATCGGATCACCTCATCAACAGTCCTGGTGTGTAAGTAGGACCACATATCACTCCCACGATTGCTTTTCCTGGCAATCCGCGCCTCCCCAAGGCTGGAACCGGATTTGTATACAGAATCTTGTTTCTCCAGCAGCAGTACCTCTTGTCCGGATGATGCCAATTGCCACGCTGCAGAACTTCCCATTAATCCACCTCCAATGACTACTACTTCATGCCTGCTATTTTCCTGATCAGAACATCCAAAGCATATGATCAATGTCAACAGACAGATGCAAACCGAATGAAAGATGTTCCTTTTCATGTTGATGTAAATGAAACGGATGAACTTAAGTTTAAGAAGTGATCTCTCATATATTAGAGTAACAATATAATGCCAATGATTTCATTACTGGAGCATACCAGGACTTTTAATGATTCCATAGCAATAATTTCTGCAAACAAGGATTATCGGTACACTGATCTGCATGAACGATCCGACCAGATTGCCGCTCACTTGCTGGGCGATAGCCAGGATCTCCATGAAGAACCGATCGCATTCCTGATCGATCCGTCATTTGAATATACAGCTTCACAATGGGGTATCTGGAAGGCCGGAGGAATTGCCGTTCCTCTTTGTGTTCTTCATCCGGAAGAAGCAATGGCCCACGTGTTAGATGATACAGATTGCCTACGAGTCATCGCAAGCAGACCGCACATAGCAACCCTTTATGACCTGTGTCAAAGGATGAACATTACACTTATAGATTATGGTTCTCTTTCGGCTGAGTCCCTTCAACGACCGCTTCCGGACATCAATCCGGAAAGACGAGCAATGATTCTTTACACAAGTGGTACTACCAGTCTGCCAAAGGGAGTGGTTTCCAGTCATAAGAATATCGAATCACAGATCACTGCCCTTATCGAAGCCTGGGAGTGGTCAGGATACGATCATATCCTGAATGTTTTACCGCTTCATCACGTCCATGGAATCATCAACGTTCTCAGTTGTGCACTCTGGAGTGGTGGATGTTGTCAGTTTTTGCCCAGGTTCAATGCAAGAGAAGTCTGGCATATTTTCGAAGAGGGAAGGGTCAACCTGTTCATGGCAGTACCCACTATTTATTTTAAATTGATCAGGGAGTGGAATGAAGCAGACCCTGTCACGCAACAATCCTGGTCACAGGCATGCAGAAGCTTCAGGTTGATGGTATCTGGTTCCGCAGCTCTTCCGGTGCCTGTTCTTGAAGAATGGAAAAATATTTCCGGACAGGTACTTTTGGAAAGATATGGCATGACAGAAATCGGGATGGGTCTGTCCAATCCCTACAATGGAGAACGAAGACCCGGACATGTAGGTCAGCCACTCCCGGGAGTTCAAATAAGACTTGTCGACGAACAATACCACGATGTTCAGGATGGACAAGCTGGAGAGATCCTGGTCAGGGGGCCAGGTGTTTTTAAAGAATATTGGAAAAAAGAAGAGGCAACGAAGGAAGGCTTCACAGAAGATGGCTGGTTTAAGACCGGCGATATTGCCGTCTTTCAGCATTCGTATTACAAGATTTTGGGCAGAAATTCAGTCGACATCATTAAATCCGGGGGTTATAAAATATCTGCCTTGGAAATTGAGGATATATTGAGGAAACACGAGCAGATAGAGGATTGTGCTGTCATCGGGATCGAAGACCTGGAATGGGGAGAAATCGTATCGGCTGCTCTGGTCGTGAAGAGGGACCCTGTAGAGATTGAAGAGCTCAAGACATGGCTTTCCAAATCTCTTCCTTCCTATAAAATACCTCGATACTATATTCAAATTGCCGACCTTCCGAGGAATACCCTAGGCAAGGTGACAAAGAATGAACTGAAAAAGTATTTCAACGGCTGACAATGGACTTTTTAACCGCCTTTCCATACATCGGAATTCTCATTCTCATCATTATCAATGCCATACTTGTGTACAGGCAAAACATAGAAATTGACAATGATGATCAATAATGCATGTCCGGATCATGATTAAAGAGTATCTCATAAATAATGTGATCGCTCTTTCGATGATCATCATCTATGTCCTGGGTTGTATCGGTATCGGATGGTATTTCAAGAAAAAAGCTGCGGAGAATGTAGAGGGATATTACGTGGCGAAAAGGTCTATTCCGGGATGGGTCATTGCTCTTGCTTTTTTTTCGACCTCAGCGAGCACAAATACATATATAGGTCAGGCGGGAAAATCATTTCAATTCGGACTTTCATGGGCATGGATGGCCTTTATCTGGACGGTATTCTGCGTGATCGCCTGGAATCTTCTCGGACCGCGTATGAGACAACAGTCGGCAAGATTAAGATCTTTTACCATACCTGACTACTTCCATCTCAGGTATCAAAGTGATCTGGCAAAATGGATCAGGCTTTTATCTGCAGTGATTATTCTGTTTGCCACCCTCTGGTACATGGTTGGTATTGCCAAAGGTTGTGCACATGTCCTTATGTCTGTGCTCGATATACCTTATGAATGGGGCGCCCTTTCGATTATATTTATTACTTGTCTGTATACTATCTGGGGTGGAATGTACAGCGTTTTGTGGACAGACGCGATACAGGGAATCATCATGTTTGTTGTGGCCATCATCATGCTTGCCATACCCTTCATTTTTGCAGGAGGTATCGAGCCCCTCATGGAGAGGATCAGCATGACGGATCACCCTGCCCAAAATGGCCAGGCAATGCAGGATGGACTCGTCACCTTCGGCACCCTGGTCTCATTCATGTATATCCTTGGCATCGGTATGTCCATCGGAATGAAACAAATATCCGAACCGAAAAATTTGATCCGGTTTTATTCGATTGATAATGCCAGGAGCATGAAATTCGCTATGACGTGGACACCTGTATTCCTGGGAATATCACTTGTATGTGTAATGGGTCTGGGTGCACTGGCCCATGGTATGGCCAGTCAGGAAGAAGCAAGCTATTTGATCAATCATACGGATGAAGTCATAGGCTTTATGCTGGAAAAGTTTGATAATGAGTGGGTAAGTGGCATTTGTGTTGCCGGGCTTTTTGCGGCAGGAATGTCTTCCCTCGCTTCGGTCATCATCGTCATCGGGACTGCATTTGTAAAAGATATATGGAATGTCATTCGACCCATGCCGGAAAAAGAGATTATTTCCAAGACCAAATGGTTCATGTTTGTGTACTGCATCATTGTATATGTTCTGACTTTATACCCAATGGCAGGGATCGTCGAGTTGACAGCCTTTGCGGGTTCGGTCTTCGCAGCCAGCTTTTTCCCGGCCATATTTGGAGGTCTGTATTTAAGATGGGGAACGGATCTGGCGGCCATACTGTCCATGGTCGCAGGAATGATCATCAATATCATATGGCGTTTCGGATTCCGGTTGCGCTATGAAAGTCTTTATGACATCCATGAGATCATACCGGCATTCTTCATGTCATTGGTGATCTATATCGTCGTTAGCAAACTATCCCCGGGTAGAAGACCGCAAGCGGATTACCTCGATCGCGTATTTAATGAGCAGGTGACGAATTGCTACTCGTAATTTTCGAGGTACCACTGGCTCAAATCAATGATCCTTTCGGCAAAGGCGCTACCAAAATCGGTGAGTTCGTATTCAACACGCGGAGGAACTTCTGGGTAAAGCTTTCGGCTGACGATGTGATTTTGCTCCAATTTCTTCAAAGTTCGGGATAACATCCTGGACGATATCCCATCGATTTTCTTCTTCAATTCGTTGAATCTCAACACCTGGTAGTATCCAAGATTATAAATGCAAAACAAACTCCATTTATCCAGGGAGGTTGCTAAGACATCTTTGATCAAACATTGTTCGGCACTTTGGTGCGGTAAGGTTTCTGTGAAAAAAATTCTGATTCTTTCTTTGAGGTTAACTGTTTGATTTTCAACAATAGTGTCCTTCATGTTACCGGGTTTAATTCTGAATACCTCTTGTAAAGAGCATTCGATTCACGTACATTAGTAACTATAAGTAACTTAATTATTTTTATTTATCCAAAATCAGCTTATGGAGATTTACGACAAGAATCAAATCAAATCTAACCTCAGGCAGTCATTCGGGACCATAGTGTATGCCATAGAAAAGATTGAAGACGCCTCATTTCTCAGGCCAAGATTGGAAGGAAAGTGGTCTCCTGCTGAGATCGTGGGTCATTTGATCTTATCCACCAAACCTGTGAATAAGTCGATGTCCCTGCCCAAACTTGTGCTAAAAACCCAATTTGGAACGAATAACAGGTCTGAAAAGAGCTTTTCGGATACCAAAGCAAAATATTATAGAGTACTCAATAAAGGTGTGCAGGCACCACCCAACTTTACATTCAGAGGAGCCGAGGAAAAAGGAAAAAAGGGACTGATGGAAATGTTTATCAACGAGTTAAATCGATTGATCGACAATATTGACAACTGGAGCGAACAGGATTTGTCCAAGTATGTCCTGCCCCATCCCGCCATCGGTAAAATGACCATCAGGGAAATGTTGTTCTTTACCATCTTTCATACGGATCATCATTACAAGCAAATGCAGGAACTATTCATCACGGAGCAGGAAGTGGTGCCCCTGGAAGAATAATTAATGGTATTTTGGATCATGTCTTCAAATTTGGGGTACCTGGCCATTTTACTGGTCATTTTATGTTTACCGGAATTTGCATGCAATAAACCTTCCGGTGGACTAGATCGACTTGAAGGAATCTATCATCAAGCAAAAGGCAACGGTACGCCGGTTCTTTTTATCCATGGTGGCCCCGGTCTTGGATCAACTTATCTGGAAAAACATTTCGAAGAACTAAACCAGGACTTTAGGATCATTCATTACGATCAGAGAAATTCGGGAAGGAGTAAATTGACGATGGACAGCACTAAAATCAGTCTGGATGAATTTCTTAAGGATATTGACGCCTTACGTCAATTTTACAACTGTGAGCAGCTTGCACTTATCTCACATTCCTGGGGAGGATTGATCGCCATGCAATATGCATTGCAATATCCCCATCGGGTCAGTCATCTCATCCTCATCAACAGCGTGACGGCGAATTCAGATATCAATGCCCAGGCCAATACGCGATTGGTCAACAGCTTTAGCACTGATGACCTCGAGGCAAGAACACAGATCATGCGCACAGCCGCCTTCCGCAATGAAAATCCTCTTGCCTATGAGGAATTGATGCTCATCGGTTTTTCCTATCAGTTTTCAAATCGAAATTTTGTACGGGAACTCAAGCTGGGATTGCCGGATGACTTCGGCAAAAAAAGTAGTCAATTGAGGTATCTTTCCCAGGATTTGGGAACATTCAATTTTACTGATGACTTGCAGCAATTGACCGTTCCGACCATGATGCTTTACGGACTTGATGATCCCCTGACTTCCTTTGCCATAAATAATCTCGCTCCGGCCATTCCGAATACGACCGTTCAGGTCATAGACCATGCAGGACATTTCCCCTTCATAGAAAATGAAGAAGAGGTACTGTCGGCGATCAGGGAATTCTTGCAATGACTATCCAATTCTTAAAAGGAAAGAAGGCAGGTACTTTTGAGCATGTCACGATCTACGAATCCTCCCGAATGGGACATGGAATCAACAGTGCTGGCATTGCTCTTCCCCGGATCGGAATCATTATCGGTCAGGGTGCCTTTTAGCAATCGATTGGAACTGCCTACTGTAAGACATAAATTTGGCCATTTCCTGCAATACAGGATGATGAGATTCATTAAATTTTATCTATTCGTCGGAATTCCGAGTCTCATGAGTTCCTGGTTGAATGGGGATGGCAGAGGTCATAACGACTACTGGACAGAGATCCGGTGTACTCACCTGGCTTCCGACTTTTTCACCGGGGAATCCTGGTATCACGAGCGATTTCCCTGTAAGGATCTCTCAAAACACAGCAAATTCCGGTTGTTGGGAATGAGGTTTTGATCAATCCCGTTTTGATCAGGGAAAACGAACGATCCATCGCTTCATAGCGAATGGGCTCACCCAGGTACTGGTACACACTAAAGAGCAATAAGTGCAAGCTATCTGACATTTCCAAATCTTGGTGTGTGCAAAACTGCGACTCTCGATTTCCCAAAAGTCTTAAAGACGACCAACTAAATAAATCCAACATGAAAACTGATTTACTCCAACTCTGCATATTGCTCATTGTATTGATGATGTCGTGCACCAACGAAAATAATACACTTGATAATGACGTCAGGTTTGCAATCAATACGGCCTATAATTCCAAAGGTCTTTCTTACTATACCATGCCATCAAGTTCCGATTTCAGCCGGATTCCGCAGGATCCCAAAAATCCACTTTCGGCAGCCAAAGTCGACCTGGGCAAGTTGCTATTTCATGAGACCGGTTTTGGAACGATAGGCGAATTTTCTGATATGGCTCAGACCTACTCCTGTGCTTCCTGTCATCATGCTGACGGGGGATTTCAGGCCAATCTGGTCCAGGGCATAGGAGAAGGTGGAATCGGTTATGGTATCGAGGGGGAAGGCAGACAGATAGATCTCTTTGTTGCCATGTCGAAAGTAGATGTCCAACCCTTGAGGACACCAAGTGCCATGAATGTGGCATACCAGACGAATCTTCTGTGGAACGGTCAATTTGGTGCTACCGGCACAAATGAAAATACAGAACATCTATGGCCGGATGAAGGGCCGATCTCCGTAAATAAACTTGGGTTCGAAGGAGTTGAGACGCAGGCCATTGCAGGTCTTGAGGTTCATAGACATCAGGTGGATGAGACATCGGTTGAATCGTTGGGATATAAGGAATTGTTTGATCGTGCATTCCCTGATTGGCAGGACGATGAGCGATACAGCAATATTACTGCCGGACTGGCGATAGCTGCTTATGAACGGACGATCTTATCCAATGAGGCCCCTTTTCAACGATGGATCAGAGGGCAATCGGCCGCTATAACAGAAGCCCAAAAAGAAGGAGCCATCTTGTTTTTTACCAAGGCAAATTGCAATGCCTGCCACAATGGAGCCAGCCTGGCATCCATGGAATTCCATGCGATCGGCTTGAATGATTTTAACGATTCCGAAGTGGCCAACTTTGATCCGGCAGATCCTTCACGGAAAGGGAGAAGCAGCTTTACTAAGGACCGAGATGACGACTATAAGTTTAAAGTGCCACAACTCTACAATCTAAAGGACTCCCCTTTCTACGGCCATGGAGCTTCTTTTCATTCGGTCAGGGAAATTATTGAATATAAAAATGAGGCACAGAAGGAAAATACTCGTGTCCGCAATTCTCAACTTTCACCGGAATTTCGCCCATTAAAACTCACAGAAGAGGAAATCGATCAGTTGACAGATTTTGTAGAGAATGCTCTTTATGATCCCAACCTGCATCGCTACACGCCTGCTGCATTGCCTTCAGGCCTTTGTTTTCCCAACAATGATTGGATGTCCAGGGAAAATCTGAGGTGTAACTGACTTTCGAACACCTCCGCGAGACTCAAAAAAGACGATTATTATTATTTATAATTTTATTTTAGGCATGATTTCATCAATGTGCTCAGATCATGCATTCCGTCTTTGTCAATCACAGATTCCTATACTTGTATTCAGTTATCATCTTCTTAGCAGCGTGCCAACCTGCGGACTTCTCTGAAGATGGTGGAATCAAATTCGACATTCCGGAAGATTTTGAACTGGAACAATTATACGCTCCCACTGAAAATGATCAGGGATCCTGGGTCTCACTGGCGGAAGATCCGGATGGTCGATTTTTTGCATGTGATCAATATGGGGGGATTTACACCTTTGCCGTCCCGGAAATCGGGGCCAGCCTGACACCCGTTTCCATTGATTCTGTTCCTCTGAATATTGGATATGCCCAGGGTTTACTATGGGCCTTCAATAGTCTGTATGTGGTCGTTGTCAAGGAAGTGGACGAGGAGCGTCCTGAAGATCCTTCAAGTGGGGTATACCGGCTTTGGGACAGCACGAATGACGGACAACTGGATCAGATTAAAAAGATTCTCACAGTCAATGGGACAGGTGAACATGGTCCCCACACACTACGCGTTGGTCCGGATGGCAATACTCTGTACTTTATTGCCGGAAATTTTAACGATGTTCCGGATCACTTTAAAAGTCGTCTGCCCAGAAACTGGCAAGAGGACAATTTATTTCCACCCTACCCTGATGCTCGTGGGCACGCAGTCGATCTGAAGGCTCCGGGAGGATGGCTGGCGAGGACTGATCCCGAAGGAAATGAATGGGAACTGATCGGTGCAGGTATGCGAAATCCATTCAGTTTTGGACTTAATCGCGATGGTGAACTTTTCGCCTATGATGCTGATATGGAATGGGACTTTGGAATGCCCTGGTATCGTCCCACCCGGATTCTGCACATTACCAGTGGATCGGAATATGGTTGGAGGACAGGCTCCGGTAAATGGCCTGTATTTTATCCTGATAATCTCCCCCCCGTTGAAGACATGGCTCAGGGTTCACCTACGGCAGTTATAATGGGCAAAGACCTGCAATTCCCCTCCCGGTACCGCGATGGTCTGTTTGCCTGTGATTGGAGTTTTGGCACAATCTACTACGTCGATCTTGAAGAATCCGGTAGCTCATATGCTGGAAAAAAGGAAGAATTTTTGAGTGGTGTCCCATTACCTATTACCAATGCCATTGCCGGTAGTGATGGTCATTTATATTTCACCACGGGAGGAAGAAGATTGAATTCTCATTTCTATCGATTGCGTTATACGGGAAATGAATCAACTGAAATCAGCGAGGAAGCTTCCCAGGAAGCGGAGTCATTAAGGGCAAAGAGACACGAACTCGAATCATTTCACTCCGGTACTCACCCCAACGCCGTACCAGCTTCATGGCCCTATCTCAATCACGAGGATCGGTTCATCCAATATGCAGCCAGGATTGCCATTGAACATCAACCCTTAGAGAAGTGGCAGGACCAATTGTGGAATGAAGAGGATCCTGAGACACTCATTCAGGCAGGGATCGCATATGCCCGGGTCAATGGACCGATCAACCGACGAATCATACAGAAGTTACTGGAATTGGATTGGAGTACTTTATCAGAACGAAATAAAATTGGTCTTTTGCGAAGTGTAGAGTTGTTACTCATAAGAAATCGCGATGAATATCTGCCATACAAGGATTGGATTTCGGGAGCATTCAACGATTTCTATCCTTCGAATTCACCTCAAATCAATCGTCTTCTTGGCCAGATATTATTGTACCTGGAAGCCCCGGGAAGTACTGAGAAAACGATAGCATTATTGAAAAGGGAATCAGAGTCGGCCACAAGTTCTCATCCGGAGCTGATCCCCTCCGAGATTACGGATCGCAGTGAGCAATACGGACCTAAGATCGCGGCTATCCTGGAAAATATGCCTCCGACGGAGGCCATCCACTATGCCACTTTACTGAGTCACGTCAAAAGCGGATGGACGAGAGATCTGAGGACGCAGTATTTTCAATGGTTCCATAATGCCCTGAGTAAGGAAGGAGGTGAAAGCTACAAGGCCTTTCTTGACAATATAAGGGCGGCAGCTCTTGAAAACACCCCGGCAGAAGAGCAAAAGTATTTCAAAAGCATCGCCGGCTTTTATTCTCCGATCCGGTCGCTGGCGGAGTTGCCGCAACCAAAAGGACCCGGAAGGAATTACAATCTAATGGACATTGGTGGTCTGGTGATCTGGGGTGGAGATAAGAAACTAAGAGAACATGAGGGCACATTTGAAGACGGTGTGAGAGCATATGGTGCCGCATTATGTTCTGCTTGTCATCGACTGAATGGAAATGGAGGTGGTGCAGGCCCGGATCTCACCAATGTGCATACGAGATTCGGTATCGGAGATATCGCCAATGCCATCATCAGTCCCAATGAAGAAATCTCGGATCAATATGCTTTTTCGACTTTTAATTTGAAATCCAATGAAATACTGGCCGGCCGGATCCTGGAGGAGACCGATTCTCATTACAAAATATATCAAAGCCCATATGATGTGACCCGTACCAGTGAAATTGCCAAATCCGACGTCGTTTCGACGGTACTATCTCCTATTTCACCAATGCCTGCTAAACTTTTAAATCAACTCAATGAGAACGAGGTGAAAGACCTATTTAAATTTTTAGCAGCCGGTGGCGATCCGGAACATGAATTCTACCAATAGAGCATATACCAGCATCCTTTTTAAACGTGCTACTTAGTACTCATCTAAAATTTAAATTCTTGAGTGGCCATATCCTGAAATTTGTCTTTCTGATTTACATTCTTTCACTATTCTCTCGTGCCCGCCAGGATTTTTCTCCTCAACCACTCGATCAAAGTGTGAAGAATTTTGGGTTGTACGATCATGAGGGAAATTTTCACCGATTGTACTATTACAATGATGCAAAAACGGTGGTACTTTATATTCAGGGAAATAGCTGTCCGATAGTCGGGAAAAGCATTGCCATACTGAATGATCTTCGGAGCAAGTACACCGAAAAAGGAGTGCAGTTTTGCATGCTCAATTCAAATCTTCAGGATTCCAGGTCAACGATCGCTCAGGAGGCAAAGGAATTCCAAACCGAATTCCCCATATTCATCGATGAAGATCAATTGGTAGCTGAAATTCCCGATGTAAATATTGCCGGTGAGGCCTTTGTCATCAACCCCGATCCGGACAAGACCATCTATTTCAGTGATCAGACATTTGACGAAATGATGATCGGTTATATGAGGGTTGTCTTCGAAGATGAAGATGCAGGGGAACTTTCTTATGCAGAGTAACCTAAGGGACTGATCAAATTACCTGGGATCTACACTTCGATATGCATCAATTACAGCTTGGTCTCCTTGCGCCCCTGATTTTGAATTGCCGTGTTCCATACCCAAAATTCCGTCGAATCCTTTTTCTTGGATATGCTTGAAAATGTTCTTGTAATTGACTTCACCAGTAGTCGGTTCTTTCCGTCCGGGATTATCACCGATCTGAAAATATCCAATTTCGTCCCATGACTTGTCAATATTCGGAATGATATTGCCCTCCTGTATTTGCTGGTGATAGATATCAAAAAGGATCTTACATGCAGGACTGTTCACTGCTCTGCAAATATTAAATGCCTGTGAAATCTTGGTTAGAAACAACCCGGGATGATCCCTGAAATTGAGCGGTTCCAGCACCATGGTCAGGTCATGGGGCTCCAGAATGGAAGAAGCTTGCTTTAGTGTCTCGATTACGTGAGCTGTCTGATAACCCATATCCTGCCTCAGGTCGACAAAACCCGGCACGACAGTCATCCATTTTGCATTTACGCGTTTGGCTACTTCAACGGATTTTGCAATATAGTCGAGGAATTCCTTTCTGCTGTCTTCTTTGCCACTTGCAAGGCTCGGCTCCCGCCAGTAGATCTTATGGGCTACAAAAACACCCATTTGCAACCCTCTCCTGGTCATCGTTTCGGCCATCCGTTCTTGCAGTGACACCTCTCTTTCCCTCATCCGGTTATCCTCAAAAGCCGTGAATCCCTGGTCGGCCATGAAATTGAGTTGGCCGATCGGATCGTCACCCGCAAGATTTTTAAACATCCCCAGGTGAGGCGCGAATTTCATAGTAAAAGGTGTGACTTCCTCTTTATTCGATCCCCCGGAATTGAGGGAAGTGAGATTCGTCCCCATGATCGGTGCTGCCATTGCCGATACGCTCAAAAATTTTCTTCTTTCCATAGTATTTATAGGTTGAACTATGGCAATATAAGAATAATGAAAACGTCAGCTGATTACTTTTGACTTCGAGATATAAGTAATATTCAAACACATATGAAAAAAGGGGCCGAAAATAACTTCGAAGCCCCTATTTTTCTTTTGCTGACCAAATCTGTCTATGCAGCTTTTTTACCTGATCTTTGTCTCTTTTTCTTCGCTAAAATGATTTCCATCTTAATGAGATCTGAAGTTTCAGACAAAAACCTTCGTGGTCGCATACCCGTCATATATGGACTGGGTGAAGTTGCAAATCCTCTCATAATGACTATATTTTGAGTTAAAGAATATAATTCTGATTTTTCATTTACATTAACTATCTAACAAATTTTATACTGCGTTGTTCAGTTTTTGTTGACTTAATTTCGTAATTAGAACCCAAAATTAGAGGTAATTGTTACTGCAAATCAACGATCCTCGACCTTCCAAGAGGAATACTCGATCAACTTATGAAAGAAAAGGATGAAACGACATCCGATTGGTGAGTGACAAATGGCATAATGCAGACCTCAGATCGCTCTTTGATCATCGAAGGTTTCCAGGTAGTCGCCAACACGTCTTAAAAACTTTCCTCCCAACGCGCCGTCAACAATCCGATGATCATATGAAAGAGACAAGAACATCATATCTCTTACTTCTATCCGCTCTTCCGAATCATCGCTGACGATACCCGGTTTTCTTCTTATGGCTCCTGTACTCAGAATAGCTGCCTGCGGCTGGTTGATGATAGGAGTACCCAATGTATTACCGAAGCTGCCCACATTGGTAATCGTAAATGTCCCATCTGCAATTTCTTCGGGGCGAAGTTTGCCTTCACGTGCCCTTCTGGCAAGGTCATTTACATTCCGGACGATTTCAACGAGATTTTGATTTGTGAGATTTTTTAAAACCGGAACGATCAAATTATCATCTGCAGTGGCAGTGGCCATTCCCACGTTTATATATTTTTTGATCAATATGTTCTTTCCCTCAACTGAAGCATTGATGCGCGGAAAATCACGGATCGCTTTTACAACGGCTTCGATGAACAATGGAGTAAATGTAATTTTCTCGCCATATTTTTTTCCAAATTGATCTTTGACCTTCCTTCTCCACTCTACGAGTTCGGTCACATCAATTTCCAGGAACGAAGTGACATGAGGGGCTACCCTTTTGGACCGGACCATGTGTTCTGCAATCAACTGTCTGGTCCTGTCCATTTCGACGAGCTCAACAAGGTTTGGGTCAAGCTGACTTTGATCCTTCGGTCGGGATTGTCCGGGTCTTTGATATTCGACCTGTTTAATATCGGCCGTACGACTACGACGCACCAGGAAGTTTTCCAAATCCTTCTTAGTGATCCTTCCTCCCGCGCCAGAACCTTGAATAGAATCCAATTCAGCGACACTGATCTCTTCAATTTCTGCAATTGTTCTGATCAATGGACTATAGAATCTTGTGGATACACTTGGACGGATATCGCGATTGGGTATTTCGGAAGCAATTAAAGAAGAATATTGTTGCTGTGCCATACCGGGTTTAACAGGAGGTTCGGATGCACTGTCAGCTGGTCGATTAGGCGAATCCTGAACTTGTCTCCTTATCTCTTCATTTTCGACTTGAATGATGGCGAGAGGACTTCCGACAGTAACGACTTCACCAGCTTTATATAGAATCTTAAGCAATTTGCCGGACACTGCTGAAGGAAGTTCCGAGTCCACTTTATCTGTTGCAATTTCGACGATGGATTCATCTTTTTCAATGAAGTCACCTACCTCTTTATGCCAGTTAATTATTGTGGCCTCTACAATACTTTCACCCATTTTAGGGAGGATGAATTCATATTCGATCATGAGTCTAAAGATGATTAAAAATCAACAAACGACACCGACAATTCCCTGCACCTTTCGAAGTCAATTTTGCTGACCATTTACTTTATCAATTAAATTTTACTCGATGCAAGTTTAATCACAGTCAAAGATGCGCTCGAAGTGTATCTTTGACACAAAACTACACCAATCATGTTTGTGGATAACGAAATATCAACTCTTGAAAAGGTGATTGTTCATTTTCCTGACGAAGGAATATCAAGGATCTCACCCAAGCAGGCGGAAGAGTTGCTATTCGATGATATCGTCTTCTATCCACAGATGAATGAGGAATACAGGATTTTTTTGAGAATACTCCATTCATTCCTGGGAGAGGATAATGTATTGCAAACCCAGAGACTTATAGCCGAAGCCATTGATGCATGTGATGCCGTAAAAGAGGAATTGATCGACAGGATCCTGGATTTCGAGGAATTACCTCCGTCCTTCGAAAAATTCCTCACCAACCTCGAGGACAAAAAGTTGGCTGAAATCCTGGTCACCGGATACCTGAAAGAGGAGGATCGCATACTTTTCGACCCAATTCCGAACTATATGTTTACACGGGATATTGCCGTTACAATCAAAGACCACATCCTGGTCACAAAGGCAGCCAAGGAAGCGAGACACCGCGAAAATCTCTTGAGCAGGTTCATCTTCCACTACCATCCTCTGTTTGAAGAGTTGAAGGCCGAAGGAAGGGTGATTAATCTGAATGATCTTGAATTATTTCCCCCCTCGCGAAGAGGAGAAATCGTAAGTGCGGAGGGAGGAGATATCATGATGTTTGATAAGGAACACTTGTTGATCGGATGCAGTGAGCGAACATCAACCTATGCTTTTCACAGCATTAAGGAATACCTATTCAAGATAGGATTGGTAGAGAACATCGTTCAGATCATCATTCCGAACGAACGAAGTTTTATGCATATTGATACCCTGTTTACAAGAGTGGATCATGATGTTGTAGCTTGTTACAAACCCATCGTCTATGATGGAGAAGGTTCAAATGTCGTCGTATATCGTCACGATGGTACGGAGACTACTTATCCATCTATTCGTGCCTACATCGATACAGAAATCAATCCGGACATGAAATACGTGTTTTCCGGTGGTGGAGAATCTCCTTACCAGGAAAGAGAGCAATGGACGGACAGCGTGAACCTGGTAGCATTGAGACCCGGCGTTGCAATTTCTTATGACCGAAATCTGAAAACCCTGATTGCTTTTGAAAAAGCCGGATTTAAAATTGTCGATGCTGAAGAATTTTTCAAATACTCCGTTTCTGACAGCTCTTATATATCCAATCTGAAAAGAGCGATCATCACCATACCTTCTTCGGAGTTATCACGTGCGCGTGGCGGATCCCATTGCATGACTTGCCCAATCGTCAGAGCTTGACTACATTCGTATATGCTCTCACATACTTTTCAGAAAAGAGTACGATATGCCGAAGTGGATCGAATGGGCTTTGTGTATTATGGACATTATGCACAATTGTATGAAATTGGAAGAGCCGAGATGATCCGGTCTCTTGGCTTGACTTATAAAGATTTGGAAGACGATCACGGAATCATGATGCCGGTATTGCAATTGGAATGCCGGTACCGGTATCCTGCCAAATATGACGATCTCTTGTCCATCACCACTATTTTGAAAGAGATGCCCACCAAGATGATCCATTTTTACACTGAAATTCACAATGAGTCAGGAACGTTACTCAATACGGGTTCGGTAAAACTCTTCTTCATAAACATGGAAACCAACAAGAGGGTGTCTTGTCCTGAGGTATTGACCAATAAAATTCAATTTTACTTTTGAAAAATACCCGGGAGCGTTTCAAGAATTGGTTGTTTGGACCAGAGAGGATCGAGAGAATTGAACAATGGTCCAGGAGGTTCACACTACCCGGATTCAGCAATGTGCCTGTCTACAACATTGCTACCTTCATATATGCCGAATTGAAAAAAGATGATATAATCACACGTGCAAATTCGGTCGCTTTCAGTTTTTTTCTTTCGTTGTTTCCGTTCATCATTTTTGTATTGCCTCTTGTCTACATTCACCCCTGGGTCGAATTACAGCTGGAAAAATTTGAAACAAATCTGGAAGGGGTCCTCCCTGACTATACGATCAATTATATCCTGGATATTATAAACGGCATCAAACCCGAAGGAGTATTCGGTGTCCAGGGTATTGGATTTCTTTTGGCTGCCTTCTTTGCCTCTTCCGGTATGTTGACCTTAATGTATGGATTTGACAAATCCTATGAGATCAGTTTCAAATCGCGCAACTATCTGAAAAAAAGGTTGGTCGCCTTTAATCTGACGATATTATTGACCATCATTATGATTCTTTCGGCCGTGTTTATTGTCATTGGACAACGCTACCTGCAGCATCTGATTGAAACGATAAGTATCGGTCTGATTCAAAGGATCATCTTTCAGTTTTTCAAATGGTCCGTCGTCTTCCTCTTATTTTATGTAGTGATCACCATTATTTACAGGTATGGCCCGTCGATTTACAGACCATTAAAATTGATCAATCCGGGTGCAATCGTAGCATCGTTTCTTGCCCTCGTGGCTTCGATGGGATTCTTCTATTTTCTTAATAATTTCGGTAAATACAATGAGATTTACGGATCGATTGCCACCCTGATCGTCATCCTGCTCTGGCTTCAAATCAATGCATTCATCATCCTGGCCGGCTTTGAATTGAATGCAAGTATCATTGTCAACCGCGATGCCCAGATCCTGAAGGACTAAGATCCGGTCTCTTTCCAGTTCCTGGTACTTGTCTCAGAAATCCATTTCTATTTTGCAGCCATTCATAATATAAGATGACACTGCTTTCCGGATTCGATTGAGCCCAAAAAATAAGGCTCATTTTCACTAACTTTGGAAAGCTATTAAAACGAACAACATGTCTATTACTACCAGCCTTTCGTCTCAGGATCTCATGCACTATGAAGACCGATATGGTGCCCACAACTATCACCCGATTCCCGTAGTATTATCGAAAGGTGATGGCGTCTATGTGTGGGATGTTGAAGGCAAGAAGTACTTCGACTTTCTTTCGGCATATTCAGCAATCAACCAGGGACACTGCCATCCCCGCATTATTTCTACGTTGAAAAAGCAAGCTGAAGAACTTACACTTACTTCCCGGGCATTCTATAACGATCAGCTCGGCAAATATGAAAAATATATCACTGAATATTTTGGGTTTGACAAGGTGCTTCCGATGAACAGCGGAGCAGAGGCGGTGGAAACTGCCATCAAGATCTGTCGTAAATGGGGATATGAAAAGAAGGGAATTGCCCACGGAGAAGCACTTATTATCGTATGCGGTGAAAATTTTCATGGCAGGACGACCACCATCATTTCCTTTTCAAGTGATCCTGATGCCAGGGGGAATTTTGGTCCCTATACACCAGGATTCGTTTCCGTACCATATGATGATATTGACACCTTAGGTGAAGTCTTTGCCCAACAGGGTAAATATATTGCAGGTCTGCTTGTAGAACCAATACAGGGTGAAGCCGGTGTCAATGTACCCGGCGATGACTTTATCCCCCGTTGTGCCCAATTATGTGCCGAGCATAACATTTTGTTCATCGCAGATGAAATCCAAACGGGCATAGCAAGAACGGGAAGCCTCCTGGCTGTTTGTGGCAATTGTACTTGTGAACATGCATGTGAGCGCGGTGCCACTTATACCAGGCCAGATATACTCATATTGGGTAAGGCGCTGTCCGGGGGAACCTATCCCGTCTCTGCTGTATTGGCAGATGACTCAATCATGGAAGTCATCACACCAGGCACACATGGTAGCACCTATGGTGGCAATCCTCTGGCTTGCGCCGTTGCTATGACAGCACTGGATGTGGTCGTCGATGAAAAGCTGGCTCAGAATGCCCGATATCTTGGAGCCATATTCAGAGAGCGAATGCAAATCCTTGTGGAAAAATATAACATAGTGCGTTCTGTGCGGGGCAAGGGTCTGCTCAATGCCATTCTGATTAACGACCAGCCCAGCAGTAGCACGGCATGGGATATATGCATTCAACTGGCAGAAAACGGCCTCCTGGCCAAACCTACTCATGGCAACATCATCAGGTTTGCTCCACCACTTGTCATCTCGGAGGAGGAACTTCATCAATGCTGTGACATTATAGAAAAGGTCCTCTCCAACTATTCAGATGAGCCATAGGAATTGACTTTGTGTATTTGCTAACGATATCATAATAAGGGTAACGTAGCTGGAAAAGTGTGCTGATGTCTCTACCTTTCTTTTATGATAAGGAGGTATTTCCATTTTGCTCTTCCCGTACTTATCGTCTCAACCACAATATTTGAGCAGGCCGGCATTCTTGACATCGGGTATCTGTACATCAAAAGTCATGAATTGCGCTGGACTATGCTGGACTATAATTACTTCCCCAAAGAAGGAGACATCTTTATGGCGGGTGAATCGCTGTCACAGAACAACTATGAAGACGCCATCCTCGCCTTCCGGCCTGATTACAACCGGTTGCTTCAAAAAGATCTGGACGAAATAGCCGCCAACAGAAAGCATATAGACAGTATAGACAGGACGGATTTGTCATTTTATTCAGGCAACTACATCGTTAAGGTAGACCTGGACAAAAAGGACATTACGATAAAGGATTCGACCTTGTTCAAGAAATTGGTGAGTATAGAAATTGTAGGTAAATACGAATTATATGATGCCCGGGGATGCAACTTGTTATTTAAAAATTCCGGCCGGAAATTCTGGATCCGGGATAAGATCATTATGCGTGGCAGGTCAAAAGAGGATTTCATCATAAATAAGATTGATGAAATATGGCTGGCGCAAACGAGCAATCATGCTCATCAAATCATCAATTTGTACGAACAACCCCATGACTCAGCTCAATGGACCAGGGAATTGGATGACCTCTATCCCTACTTTTTACGAAATGAAACAGATCAGCAGACAAATGATATCGTCCACTCAGGCTCATCATTTGAAACAATCGATGCTTCCCAGGTCTATGTCTCCGGACAATTGAATTAATATCTGAAATCATAAGATAGGAGTAGTCTAAAAGGTGTATGTTCGCCCCGTGAAACGAAAGGCGAGGATAGCGATTTTTGCATCGGGTCGTGGCAGCAATGCTCAAATGATTCATTCTTATTCGCAAAATGAAGACTGTCATTATGAAGTGGTCAGTATCCTGAGTAACCGAAAAAACGCTGGTGTGATTGATTTCGCCAGGACAGAGGGAATCCCCTCATATACGTTTCACAAGGAAGAATTTTATTCTGTATCGAAGGTGTTGGAAATCCTGAAGCGGGAAAGGACTGATTTGATCGTCCTTGCGGGTTTCCTCTGGTTGATACCGGAGTCCCTGGTTCATGCCTACCCAAAAAGAATATTAAATATTCATCCTGCTCTATTGCCAAAATATGGGGGAAAGGGAATGTATGGTAAATATGTACACGAAGCCGTCAAAAAAAACGGCGATCCTGTATCAGGTATGACGATTCACTTTGTCAACGAAAAATACGACGAAGGCCAGATGATTTTCCAGGCGCAGTGTCAATTAAATCCCGGGGATGAAGCCACAGATATAGCCCGGAAAGTCTTGCGGTTGGAACATCATTATTATCCCCGGATCGTTGACGGTGTATCCAGTCGATTGTCATAGATCTGTCGATTTGATATACACCGTAAAAATCCCAGGTTGAACTTACTTTCCGATTCTTTGTTTATTGCATAAATTCCCCTAATCATGTTTAGAACTATCAACACGGCCATACAGGCCAATGAGATCAATATGGGTGGAATCATCCTCGATCAGGCACTTCCCATTTACAATATTGACAGGGTGGATCCTTTTTTATTGATCCATCATTGGAAAGAAAACTATCCCGGAGGACAAAAACAACAGGATCTTGGCGTTGGTCCCCATCCTCATCGAGGTTTTGCTCCTGTGACCTTAATTTTCGAAGGAGCAGTACATCACAGGGACAGCCAGGGATATGATAGTGTGGTTCACGCAGGAGGCACCCAATGGATGAATAGTGGCAAGGGCATCATCCATAGCGAGCGACCAACCAAGGAGATTGCCGAAGGTGGTGGAGCTTATGAAATCATACAATTTTGGGTGAATGCTCCTGCAAAAAGGAAACTGGACGAACCATTTTACCAGGCTTTGCACAAAGATGATACACCTACCTGGAATTCGACGGACGGCAAAGTATCCATTGGTGTGGTAGCAGGACAATTGAACGATGTGGTTTCAACGATCGAAACCTATTCTCCGATGATCATCTTACGGATGGACCTGAAGGCAGGGGCTCATCTTGAGCTTCCGATAGAAGATCACTTCAATTGCCTCATTTATATCCTCGATGGCAACCTTGATTTAGAGAGTACACAGGCAGCGGCAAAAGATATGGTATTGTTCAATAACGATGGACAATCGGTCAGCATCAAAGCCTTGTCCCATACCCGGGCTATTCTCCTTGCGGGTGAGCCTTTGAATGAACCCGTTGCTTCCTACGGACCTTTTGTAATGAATAATCAAAGGGAATTGATGAATGCCATCCAGGACTTCCAGGCTGGCAAAATGGGAAGTCTTGTCGAAGAATTTGCTTAGATTCAAGCATGCTTCATGTCCCGGGTATTTTCATTGCTCAAAACGAGAAAGGTCGTGGAGTCTTCACGGCTGACCATCTGAGTCATGGTGATTTGGTTGAGATATGTCCGATCATCAAAATTCCGGAGGGGCAATTGAAAGAAGTCGATGTCACAATTTTCTATCATTACTATTTTATCTGGGAAGAAAAGGGGTACGAAGCATGTCTTGCTCTTGGTTACGGGTCATTGTACAATCACAGCGAACATCCCAATGCAAGGGTCATCCTGGATTATTCAGATGATACCATTAAAATTGAGGCTGTAACCGATATTGCCTCCGGCAGCGAAATATGCGTGGATTATACAGGTGGAACTGAAGGACAGGTTCAGTTGTGGTTCGATCCTAAATTGTGACGGATCGAACCCGGTCCATGAAGGTACTCAGAAGTCCCTCGTTTAAGACTCCGTTCACCCTGATCCCGGAACATAGATCCACTCCGGCAGGTCGTACGGCAGTGATTGCCTCACCTACATTCGATGGTTTCAGTCCTCCTGCCAGGAGTACAGGAACATCAACTGATTCCACGATGCGCTTGCTGATGGTCCAGTCATGGATCCTGCCCGTTCCTCCGAGCTCTTTGACCTGGAGAGAGGGGTTCCCGCTATCCAATAATATTCCGTCTACGAGCTGAGATACCCTTATCGCTTCTTCAATGTTTTTTTCTTCTGCGATATGCAATACCTGGACAAGTCTGACACCGGGTAATCGGTCTCTTATTTTTTTGAGATCATCATAATTCACGTGGTCTACTAATTGGATCGTATTGGTTTTGCATTGATCGTAGTGAGCGATAATTTCTGATGCGGACTGCTCACTTGAGAGCAGAAATGTCCCAAGATGTTGATTCATTTGCTCAGCAATTAACCTGATCAATGTATTATCTATGACTCCGGGACCAGAAGGCATTGGACCAACAAGGCCGATCGCAGAAGCACCGGCTTGCGCTGCCATTTTGGCTTCTTCCAGGGACTTGATACAACAAATCTTTACATCAATATTTTCACTCGTTAACATATCTTTTCAATATGCGGCAAAAATAATTTCTTTCAATGCATGGTGACGAAGTACATTTACAGACTATTGCTATGAAAAAAATCAGTCACCTACTACTGCTAGTCATATTGATTTCAGTTGGTGCGTATGGACAGCAATTGGCGGAAAGACCGGTGACGCAGGCCAACTTTATGGACCAGACCCCGGTCCTGGATGGTGAAGTAATGAATGATCCCATATGGCAACGAATCGGTCCATTCGGAAAAATGATACAGGTTCAGCCGTATGAAGGCCAACCTGCATCGGAGAATACCGAAATCCGCATTGGGTATGACGATGAGACCTTTTATTTATCCGTCATTTGTTTTGATAGCAATCCCGAGGGTATCGTTGTTACCGATGCCCGGCGGGACGGAGATATGGCGGCCACGGATGCTTTCCTGATGATTTTGGACACATATCACGATGGACAAAATGGATTTGTCTTTGGCACCAATTCCATAGGTACACAATATGATGCACAGGTGGATAACGAGGGTATTGGCAACTTCAATAACAACAGACAGCAAGGTGGAACGATAGGTGGATTCAATATAAACTGGGATGCATCATGGGAAGTTGCGGCAAGAGTCAATGATGTGGGATGGAGCGCTGAATTTGCTATTCCCTTGAAGACGATCCGGTTTGCTCCTGGTGAAAATAAGACCTGGGGAATCAACTTTCAGCGAAATATCCGTAAGTCCAATGAACGGGTCTACTGGGCCTCTCTGCCGATCAACTTCAATTTATATCGCCTTTCTATGGCGGGAGATCTTACAGGCCTAAATCTGAAAAAGCCCGGCAACCTGAAGTTGATCCCCTATGCGCTTGCCAGGCATGATTGGAATGCCTCCAATGATCCTGGTGCAACTGTAGTTGATCCCAGCACAGATGGAGAAGTTGGAGTGGACTTAAAATACAGCGTTACGCCATCGATGACCCTGGACCTGACATACAACACCGATTTTGCCCAGGTCGAAGTAGACGACCAACAAGTGAATCTCGACCGATTCAACTTATTCTTCCCTGAAAAACGCCCTTTCTTCCTCGAGAACGCCGGTTTGTTCACAGTTGGAAGCCCGGGTGAGATCGATTTGTTTTTTAGCCGTAGAATTGGAATCTCCGATAATGGACGACAAGTCCCGATCATTGGTGGTGCCCGGCTCAGCGGACGGATGAATATGACCAATGTCGGATTCTTGAACATGTATACGGATGAAGTAGGTGAGTTTGGCATTGACAAAAATGCCTTTACCCTTGCCAGGATCAACCATCAGTTGGATGCCAGATCCTACATCGGTGGCTTATTTGTAAACAGGAGCAGTATGGGAGCAGAGGTTGACAGCGACAATAGCACCTTCGCAGTCGATGGGAAATGGGGCATCGGCAAAAAAGCACAAATAACCGGCTTCCTTGCCAAAACCAGTACAGAGGGTATTTCGGAAGGAGATCACTCTTTTCAAGTGAAGGCCACATATGATTGGGATCGATGGATCACGTTCCTGGGATACAGTGAAGTGGGAGAAGGATTCAACCCGGAGGTCGGTTTTTTATTCAGAAGAGCGTTTCGAAAGGTCGAAGCACTTGTACTCTATAAACACAGATACCCGGAATCCCATGTCCTGCTGGAAAGCAGGCCGCACATCTCCTGGCGAGGCTATTGGAATTTTACAGGATTTTGGGAAACCAGCTTCCTGCACATAGATAATCATTGGGAATTCAAAAGCGGAACAGAACTGCATACCGGTATAAATTTCACCAAAGAGGGGGTCGTCACACCATTTGAAATATCCAAAGGTGTAACCATTCCTGCAGCAACATATGATCATGCCGAGGCCCAGATCGTATTCTGGACCAATCCCAGCAAACCGGTCTCCATCAGGACCCGTCACATACTTGGTGGATTTTTTGGTGGGAAGCGATATGCCAATACCGGAAGCCTCGTGGTCAGGATCGGTGATAAATTTACATCGGAGTGGAGTCTGAGTCGTAATGATATCAGGCTGCCCTATGGTGACTTCACCACCGATGTCTTCCGCTCAAGGATCGCTTACTCTTTTACACCTAATATTTTCATTCAAGGCTTGGTCCAGTACAACAGCGTGATCGATACGTGGTCTTCGAATATCAGGTTTGGATGGCTACAACAAGCGAATACAGGGTTGTACGTGGTGTACAATGAGACCCGGGAGGATGATTTCTACAGTTATCGCAATAGAAATCTTATCGTGAAGTTTTCCAAACTCTTTGATGTGATCAAGTAGATTAGTTCCCGATCTGATCAGATAGTTTTGACGGAGCTACCTCTTTATATGCTGTCTTCAGCAAATCCCTGAGTGCCTCCTCGTCCAACTTCGAGTATTGCGCACAAGTCCATCCTTTAGTGCCCCACCTTCCCGGGACAGGATATACCACACCCGGAAGCATGTCTGCAAATACCGATTGGTCTACGATTGAAAGTTTCACTACCAAATCCAACTTCTCAGTATCAACAGTTGCAAATATTTTCTTTTTGACACGAAAAGAGGTCTTATGAAAATGTGGTGACTCCGTTGTCCCGGGAAAGGAAAGACAAATCTTCTGGATCAGACTCATCATCCCACTTCCTTTCTCAATACTTCGAGGGGTGATTTATTTAACACTTCCCGACTATTGAGCAGGCCAATGATGACCGTCATTCCTACAACAAACAGGAAGACACCTACAATAGGTAACCATTGGATCTTAAAATCCAGTTCCAACTGTTGGGTTGCCATGAAATAACTTCCGACTAAAGAAAGCACAATTCCCGTAGCAGCAGATAGGGCCCCCAGGATCATGTATTCTGTGGCATTGATCATAAAGATCTGTCTTCTGTTGGCTCCTATAGTTCGCAACAGCACACTTTCTTTGACGCGTTGGAATTTACTCAATAACAAGGAGGCGATCAGGACAATGAGCCCTGTCAATATGCTGAACCCTGCCATGAACTTTATGACATAACTCACCTTGGTCAGGATATCATTTAATGCACTGAGAATGCTACCCAGGTCGATGACAGAAACGTTTGGAAAAGCTTTTACGACATCCCTTCGATACCGGGCTGTCGTTTCGATATTCGGTGACTTAGTCACTAAGACCTGGAATTGTGGCGCATTTTCAAGGACTCCATTCGGAAACAGGACAAAAAACCGGGTATTCATCGAATTAAAACTGATTTCCCTGATACTACCGACATAGGTAGTGAGCATGGCTCCCTGGACGTTCCAGACCAGTTCATCACCAATGCCGACATCCATAGCTCGCGCCCAGTTATCCGCCAATGATATAAATACACTGTCCCCGGGTTTGACATGGCCGGTGAATGTCCCTTCAAGTAGCGTTTCATCAGGACTGAGTGTATCTCTGAATGAAACCCTGGCTTCACGGTTTATGGCCCATCTGCTGGCTGTACGCGAGGTATCAGCCATCCATTCTTTTTTCGATTTTCCTTGCCACCCGGCCAGGGCCATCGTCACGATCGGGACCTGCTGAATGATCGGCAAATCAAACTTTCGGGTCAGATCTGCCAGCGCATCTTTTTGATCCCGTTCGATACCATAGAGGATCGTATTGGGTTGATTTCCAGCTTCCATGGAAGCTACATTCTTCAATAATAATCCCTGGATGATAAAAAGCATGGTCAATACCGAAGTGCCCAAACCAATGGATAGCAATAGAGTCTGAGTCTGGTTATTGGGCCGGTACAAATTGGACAATCCTTGTCTGAATACATAGCTCCACCCCGTCGGAAAAAACTTCCTGATGGACCAGGTAATTAATTTGGCAACAGCCACCAGTACAAGGAAAGCAATAAATAAGCCGCCGGTCATCACCGCACCATCCCTCCAGCTTCCGGTCAATCTCATCAGGAAGAAGAAGATGCTGATCACTATTGCCGCATAGACTAATATTTTCCAGGGACTCCATTTCCGAATATTCCCTTCCGATGATACACGTAGCGTCTGCAATGGACTTACATCCCTGACACCCAGGAGCGGTCCCAGGGCAAATAAGGTCGTAATGATCAAACCTACAGCAATTCCTTCTGCAAATGCCTTTCCTGAGAAGGCCATATGCACTTCATACGGCAGAAAGTCTTTAAACAGGATGGGCAAATATACCTGGATCAAGGCGCCCAGCCCTGCTCCAACCAACACACCAATTGCCCCAAGGATGAAGATTTGGAAAAAGTATATCGCAAATGATTGATTTGCCTTCATTCCCAGGCATCTGAAAACGGCAATGGATGGGATTTTTGTCTTTATATAGATCAACACACTGCTCGCGACTCCAATACAACCCAACAGCAATGAGACAAGGGCCACTATATTGAGGAATGAGTTTAAATTGGAAAATGCTTCTTCTAAATTTTCTTTGCGATCCTCAATGGTTTCGATCCGCACACTCTCATCCCTGAATTTCTTTCGCTTCCGGGACTTCCATTCATCTGCATCAAATGAATCCGGTGTCTTGTAGAAGTACTGATAGTCCACCAGACTACCCGGTTGCACCAGTTCCGTGGATGTCAAATGATCCTTTGACATATATACAGCAGGTGCAAAAGTCCCGCCTATGGCCGAACTGCCAAATGCACTTTGCAATCTTCCGGCAATTTCAAAGGTCGCCTGGCCAAGCTTTATCGAATCACCAACTCCCAGTTCGTATTGTATCATCATCCCATCATCCACCAACACGGATTTTGAATTCCGAAACAGATCACTGGCCTCCGGAGGATCTGTCTTTAGAATTCCATAGAAAGGAAATCCACCTTCCAAAGCTCTGATATTGACGAATTGGGTTTCGTCCACAGAGGGCAGGTAGGACATCGAGAATAACTGCATTTGCGAAGCTTTCTCTCCGGGAAGAGAATCCGCAATAGTCAATAATTCTTCAGGTATGGGTTTATTTTCCGAAATGACGATGTCGGCTCCCAGCAAGGTGGCGGCCTGCTTGTCTATATCGCTGACCAGATTGTAGTTAAAGGAATTGATGGCTACCAGTGCGGCAATTCCCAGGACGATTGAGGCCATAAACATGACCAATTTCCCAATGTCTTTTCTGCTGTCCCTTAGGGCAGTCTTAATGATGAATGCTGGACGAGCCATGTACCAGTGTAAGTTGATCAGAAATTATCTTTCCACTTTTAAGACGAATAATGCGATTGGTCTGTTGTGCTAATTCCAAATCATGGGTGACAATGACCAATGTAGTGCCTTGTTCCTGGTTGAGCTCAAATAGGAGATTTTCAATATTGTCACCTGTATCTCCATCAAGGTTTCCCGTTGGTTCATCCGCAAAGAGCAATCTAGGAGTATTTGAAAACGCCCTGGCAATTGATACGCGTTGTTGTTCACCGCCTGAAAGTTGGCTGGGATAATGAGTCATGCGATCTCCAAGTCCTACCCGATCGAGCAATTCTCTGGAGCGACTTCTTGCGATTTTAGAATTCCCTTGCAGTTCAAGCGGCACCATTACATTTTCAAGGGCAGTCAATGTAGGAATCAACTGAAAATTCTGAAAGATGAACCCAACGTACTGGTTTCTGACTGCAGCCTTTTCGTCTTCATCCAAATGACTGATCTTTTGGTCGAAGATGAATATCTCGCCGGTAGTGGGTCTGTCGAGTCCGGCACAAAGGCCCAGTAGCGTCGTCTTTCCACTACCCGAGGGTCCGACGATGGCAACGATCCCACCTTCTTTAATTGTGAAATTTACCTCGGACAAAACCGTGAGTTCCCGACTACCGCTAATGAATGTCTTCGACACGTCTCGTACGCGTAATATGTCTTGCATCCTTAATTACTGGTAAGTAAAACATTGAATCGCACAAATGTAACATCTATAAAACGATTGGGTTTTAATACATTGACATGAACGTCGACTAATTACAGGGTTCTGTCTATATCCGTTACATTTATCCCATATTTCACAAAAATCAAACAAACGATCTGAAATTCACGTTTTGACAATAAAGCTGCTCTAAAAGTGTCCAGAATAACATTCATCATAATTATATCCTTTGCCATTTGCAGTTCTTGTAATAATAGTCCCGCTAAGGCTCCCAAATCCACTGCAGAACCTTCGGAGAAAAGAGAAACAATGGCCTCAAATCAGACGGAAGAAATAAAAAAGAAATCCATACTATTCTTTGGTGATAGTCTAACGGCAGGATTGGGTCTGGAAGAAGAAGAATCCTATCCCTCGCTGATACAAGACCGGATTGATTCCATGAATTTAATGTATGAGGTCATCAATGCGGGATTAAGTGGTGAAACATCTTCAGGAGGACTGGGTAGAATCGAATGGGTATTGAACCGTCCAATTGATATCTTCGTGTTAGAGCTTGGCGCGAATGATATGCTACGCGGATTAAGCCTTGAAGAAACTGAAAAAAATCTTAGGGGAATTCTGGATGTAGTAAAGGAAAAGAATCCGGAAGCCAACTTGATTGTAGCTGGAATGGAAGCACCTCCCAATATGGGACAGGATTATATGCGGAGTTTCAGGAAGATTTTTGCCGATGTAGCCAATGATTACAATGCCGGACTCATACCATTCTTACTGGATGGTTTACAGGGAAAAGAAGGAATGGACATTGGAGATGGCAAACATCCCAATGCAGAGGGCCAGAAAGTGGTCAGGGAGAACGTTTGGAATATTCTCAACCAATACCTCTGAGTCCGTCCGGTCTAATCAGGAACTCGGAGGGCCTTTTAAAGTTTTCAGATAGGCCACCATATCCCGGATTTCCTTTTTGGTGAGAATATTTTTCATATCCAACATTCCCGATACCCCATCTATTCGCTCAGCAATATCGGCGATGGCTACTTCTATCTCGTTGTTATCAGCATCCCTCAGCGTCAATTGATCATCAGATTGCCGGATAAGCATTCCATCAACTTCCGAATCATCATTTAAGATCAAAGACACCATGCCGTATCCCGGAGCAATTCGGGCATTCGGATCCACCAACGACTCCAATAATTGTTCGGGAGTCAGTAGGTCTGCAATGTGTGTAAGCTCAGGTCCTGCAATCCCGCCATAATCATGAACCACATGACATCGCATACATTGTGCCCCCGTATGTCGCCATAGTATGGTACTTCCCTTTCGCGGATCGCCTCCCGTAAGACAATCTCCATAAATATCCATCACCGAGCCTTCAGACATGGTCTTTCGAACGGACGCTATGGCTTCAGCAAGTGCCGGATCTCCGGTTGCTTCAATGGCTTCGGATACATCCAGACGAATTTCAGGAACCAATTCATTGGCCTCCCAATGTTTTATCAATTCCTCGAACGTTGAGCGCGTAATGGTCGTAGGAAGATCCGGGAGTGAAGCGATGGCGGACTGACGTTCTTTGAAGGGTTTTTCGAAGATCACATTGCGAAGCAAGGATAATTTATCCTCATCGCTGATTTTGGTGGCAAGGCTCGCTCGTAATGCCGTATTCCGCACTGTCAATATTGGGTCATCCAATGCAATCTTTAAATATTCCACCAATTGATCATCTTTTATGTTTACGAGCGCCAGGACAGAAGCTTCCCGGATACTACCATATTCCCCGTTCCTGATGAAATCCCTGATGATCGGTTGGGCTTCCTGGAGTTTCCATTGTCCCGCAATCTGGATGGCCCCTTTTTGAATACCGCTTTTGTCTTCTTTCATTAATGCCATGATGGCCGGGGAGAAGTTCGACTTTACAGAGGATAAATTTCTTTTGATTTCTCCACGATATCTTCCATCGACCCTGTCCAGGACAGATGGATGTTCCCAATGCTCCAAGGTGGAAAGAGCTTCCATCCTGAGTTGATCCGGATTCTCTTTATTGCTTGCGTAGGTGATCAACCTTTCAATACATTCATCACTTCCTACTCTTAGATTTGCATTTATTGAGCGTCTGATGATCACTTCATCCTCAAGTGGAGTCTCATTCAGGATTGCAGCCAATTCATCAAGTGCATCAGGAATAGACCAGTCGTCATTAATGGCGCGCGCCGCATCGCGCACAATGGCAACATCCGAATCATCAAGATATGACGCAACACCCGGATGCTCCATTCTTCTTAATGCCACTACTGAGGCAAGACGCAAGGCTCGGGAAGTATGATCCTGAAGACTAACCAGGAGATCAGCATTGTCAAATCTCGCAAGGGCAAGACTTCCGGCATGTCGCAAGTAGGCATCCTGATCGTCATTTGCGATCAACATTTTGATGATCTCATCCGAAGCTGCGGAATGTTGCATCCTTCCTAAAGCTTCTGCCGCAAAAAAGCGAACCCTGGGTTGATCGTCCGCCAACAATGGAATAATCGCGTCACCAGCCTTTGAATATCTAATGTCGCCCAGCCATTTGGCAGCTTGCGCTTTGATCTCTGCATCCTCATCCTGAAGGTATTGGACAATGGGACTGGCGAAAGACATCTCTTGTGTACGGGCCATTTGTGCCATTCCCCAAATCGAGTGAATTCTTGCGAGTTGGTTATCGGAATTTGCCAGTGTTTGCGTGAAAATTTTATGGCCTTCGTCACCTCTCTTAACCAGTTCAAATTGTGATTTTTGCCGAATGCGCATATCCTCATGATGCAGAAGGTCTTCAAGTTCTTCAAGCGTCAATGACGAATAATCCGCCGCCATCCACCGGGCTGTGGATTGTCTTAATCTCCAGTTGGCACCAGCTTCATCATCCAGCTTCCAAATTCGTCCATAATCCTTGGTTCCCCATCCTTCGATCCAATCTGCGACATACATGGCTCCATCCGGACCCCAGTCGATCCCGGTAGGCAAGACACCTCCCAATATTTTTTTGTCACTATCAAAGACAAAGGTGGCTCCTTCTGGTTTTAGCTTGAACGCGTGAATACCCGATCTGCCCGGAGTGCCTACGAATTCAACGATAAAGAAATAGTCTTTCCAATCCGGTCCGAGGGCTGTCCCCGGGTTATACAGCATCCCGGTAGGACCGTTTACATAATTTCGAATACATGGTGTAATGTGCGCTGCCTGACCTTCCCACCTGGGCACATTGAGTCTTTCATCCATCCAAACCTTGTACCGGTTATTTTTTGGATCATTATACTTCCCGAATTGCCAGTTGATTCTCCAGCCAGTGTCCGAACCCTCCACGACGTATACCAGACGCTCACTTTCTCCGGGATGGTCACCATCGTTGTCTTCACTGATAAGGTTGGCATATTGATCAAAAACAAACTCATGGGTATTTCTCAATCCCATGGCAAATACCTCGAAATTGCTGCCATCTAATTCAGACCGGACAATTACTCCGCGATTGGGGTATTTCCATTCCTTTCCATCAGGTCCTTTACCATTAAAGCCAATATCGCCAATACCCCAGTACAATCTGCCATCCGGACCCATTTCCGCACCGGACATTCCATGTGCTCCAAATCCAATGTGTACAGCAAATCCATGGCTGATAGATTCCACTTTTTCAGTGTACCCGTCTCCATCGATATCGCGCAGTCTCCACATATCCGGACCCGCTCCCATGAATACATTGTCTTCAAATATTTCAAGGGCACCTGCAGGATCCGTATTGATCCCATTGAAGCCTTCTGCAATCACCATGCTTCTATCGGCAACACCGTCCCCGTTTGTATCGTCTAATCGGTAGATCTGTTCCTTTTCAACCAAAAGGTCTCTCCAGTCCCTGATACTATCGCCGTTCAGGTCTGTAAACCAGTCATTTACATCGCTACTATCCGGCGACAGTTCCAATTTTAAAAATTCGGCTCTTTCTGCAGGTGACTGCAGTCGAATGGAATTGATTTCCCAGTCACGATGATTCCTGATATCGAATTCGCTATTGGTCTGTCGATTGGTCCTGGTAATATAGACGCGACCCTTATGATCCAAATCCAATGCGATGGGATCGGCTACGAGGGAATCTACACCCCAAAGTTTCAAGGTGAGTCCTGAATCCAGTTCGGCAGCCACTTTGCTTCTGATTTCTTGCGACAAGGAAGCTGTCTCCGCAGGATCCATTACTTTGATTTTCAGTTCGACAGGTGCAGGCGTGGTACAGGACGCAACGAATAGGTACGCTATAAAAATAATGCTCAATGATCTGGAAATTCGGAACATTTTTTTCGGGCGAATATAACATAAACCACTTTCCGCCATTACCTTCAGTGCGAATTAGTCTTTTCAAATATTTAAAAGTTTTCACGTTATGGCAGTTATGAAAGTTATTGAAATCATGTGCGAATCCGACAAGAGTTGGGAGGACGCCGCAGCAAAGGGTGTAGCCAAGGTGAGCAAAACCGTTAGCGGGACCAGGTCCGCATTTGTACAAAGTCAAAGTGTAACCGTCAGGGGAGGTGAGGTGGATTCATACCGGGTGAATCTGAAAGTTACATTTGAAGTGAAGTAGGGTTAAGTCCGCTTTCGCGCCTGCATGCTCCGACGAGTCTGACACGACTATCGGAGTCGTCAGACCGTCTGTAAAGGTTTCATCGCTTCATTGCTTACGATCATAGATTCGTCGGGAAATCGTGGAGGGAAAATTGGTAAACAGGGTATAAAATTCGATCGTCCGACTTAAAGTGGTCACCCGACTTTAAGTCGGGTGTCAAGTTCTTCAAATAATTTATCGTGAATCGATGTATTAAGTTTTGATTGACCTTCCTTCGGAAGGTATTGCATTGTGTCCGCTTCACTCCTGCCTACCGTCTGGCAAGGCTTCGTCGCTTGAAAGTACCTGTCCGTCGCCAGAGGCTAAGGTCGCCGTGACTGGTACATTCGCCCTGACAATCGCAGATCCGTCAGGAATTGCTAAATGAGGTAATAATTGGTCTTCCTACGGAAGGTGCTGTGTTGTGTCTGCTTTCGCAGTTTCGTCGCTTGAAAGTCCTCTGGGACTTTCATCCTGACAATCGCAGATCCGTCGGGAATTGCTCCTCAACCCACCAATTCCGCATTGCCACGCTTCTTCTAATTTTTGAGAAAAACCGAATTTTTTGTCATTAAAAATTGAAAATCACTCTAGCATCAGAGCATTCCCTAGTTTAAATCTCGCAGGATACGTGCCATACAGCCGATTGCTTCTGCCTGGAATCTTCCCTGGTCTCCAACTTCAAAAGGATTGTTGATTTCAATGAACCTGGCAAAATAAGACACATCCTGAGCTGAGGTTACCGGGACATCCGAAGTGATCATCTGCTCTGCTGCATAAACAGGGTTGTTATGATTGGCTATAACAAGATTTGCGGGACATACGGATGTATCGAAGACACGATATAAGCTTCCCACGAGTCTTACTGCATATAATTCGCCGGATTCCGATTCGCCAAAACTGCTTATTCCGGTCATTAAGGGAACCTTGTTTACCTCGGAAAAATTGGCTGAATTGATCGTCCAGAAGTTCCCCGAGTTATAGTCGGCCACTATATACAATCCCTTTAAAAGTGGAAAGGCATTTCCCCTGTACACAAATCCTCCTGTAATCGATGTTCCATCGGTTCGTCCATAGTCCAGAATGGGATCCGTAAGCGGGCCGGGAATGCACATGTTAAAATTCTGAACAACCAGTCCCTCTTTACAGGACCACCCATAATTCTGACCGCCGACACCTGCAGGCTGAAAGTTGATTTCTTCTTTGGTGACCTGCCCTACATCCGCTATCCAGTAATCACCCGTCATCCGGTCAAAACTCGTGCGCCAGGGGTTGCGCAAGCCTATGGCCCAAAATTCATCCAGCACTGCAGGTGTACCTACAAAGGGATTAGAAGGAGGTATGGAATAGTTTTTTAATGGATCTGCCGGAAAGTCGTCTCCGTTGACATCAAGCCGTAAGATCGAACCCAAGAGATTCTGCGTATTTTGTGAAAGGCTATCCGGATCTTCTCCACTGCCTCCATCACCCATGGTGACGTACAGATAACCATCAGGACCAAATCTTATATCACCTGCGTTATGATTAGAATAGGGTTGATTAACCTCGATGATCTGAACCCCGGAGTTGGAATCGGCGATGTTGGAATCGGATGACACGGTATATCGCTCAACTATTGTTTTCCAGGGTGATCCTGTATTCCGAGTATAGTTTACATAGAAATAGGGCGTATCAGGATAATTTGGATGAAAGGCCAATCCGAGCAGTCCCAATTCACCACCGCTGGTAACGATTGAAGAAATATTCAGGAAAGGAGTATTGCGGACATTTCCCGTAGCCAGGTCATCCACGATCTTTATTCTTCCTCCTTGTTCGACCACGAATAATCGATTGGTTCCATCCCCGGCATGAGCTATGGAGACCGGTGATGAAAATCCACTCGCAATTTGAACCAGTTGGAGATTGGGTTGGGCGTAGGAGAAAGAACAAAAAATCAACAAGACAAGGACAAATGCAATGGATCTCATAATGCGAATCTAGTGATTCAGATGAATCTCAAAACTAGTAAAAACTCTTATGTGTAAAACTTTCCTTCGTCCTTGATCAACAGAAAGACTTCTGTTACCCAAAAACGGGTACCTGTAATCCCGAGGGGCGACAATATTTTCATTACAGATCCGTGAAAAAGCCATGAATATAAGGCTGGGGATAAGTTACATGGTCATCGCATGACTGTTACTTGCAATAATTTGAATGGAATTTATCTGTTACTAAATACTCACAATGTAATCTTGCCATAAAAATTCCTATTTTGTAAGAGTAATGGCTTCATTGCTTATTGCATCAACCAAAAAATGGTCATGTCTTCCTCGGCACTGTATCCTGAATATTTTCCACACTACGTGATCAATGCTATTAATGGGTGTTCAGGCGGAAATATCACCTTGTACGGATTTGGATTTCCTGGTGATAAGACGCTTCCGGATAGCAAACATCCAGCTCCAGTACTTCATGGTGGCACACCGCTGGTCGCCCAAAATCTTTTGAATACTTCAACAGATGCGATTCGAATGTTTATGATTAGCAACGACCTGGACATTGAAGGATATGCTTTCTATCTAATGCCTAACGGGGACTTGCTTCAAATTTATTGGGTCATTAAGGATGGTAATTATGGTGCCGATCCCACCAAGGGTTCTGTAACGTTGTCATTCCGGAATTCGAGCAGTGCCTACGATATATGGTATTACGATGGAAGCCAGTATACGAATGAAGAAGTTCATTGGTTCAAAGGAAATGATACCGGCTATTGGTATACCGATATATGGATAGCTGAAACCGGGAGCACCCCTCCATCAAAACAATAATTTTATGAGTTATACTGCCAGCACAAAGAAAGATTCAATAAATATTTATGTAATAAATAACACGGGTACACCATACACTGGCCCTAGTTATTGGAGACATCACGGTAAGACGATTAATCCGGCAGTGGACATTCCTGGTGATAGTACACAAACACTGATAGCTTCATATGGAAAGGATAGTGGATACGGTCCGCTGGGAACACTTACATATGGCCTGGAAAGTAATGTCCAAATGATTATCTACTGGAATAATCCCGAATCAGGTGAAGGCAAGCTCACCCTGTCCAAGGCTGAGAGTTATTGTCAATGGTTATATGTATTTCTCCAACCACCTGATGGCCAATCGACAAATTACTATGTGGATGTAACCAATTTTGAACCTGATTGGTACGATGGTACTGTGATGAATCCTGTAATTACGATTAATGAATTAAAGTAAAGTTTAACAAATCCTATTAATATGGCAGATGCCTATAATATTCAAGCGATAAATGGGTGTTCAGGCGGAAATATCACCTTGTACGGATTTGCATATCCTCCTGCCTCTAAACCAACTGCATTGCCTACAAAAAGCAAAAAGGAACCTGTAATTCACGGTTATACACCGGTTATCGCACCAACCCTGATAAAGGGACAAAAAAATCCGATTCCACTGTTTGAACTTCATAATACGATTCACTCTCAGGGAACAGCCTTATACAATATGCCCAATGGAGAATTCTTCATGATCAATTGGAATTTCTCCGGACATAATCCTGCAAAGTATCCTACATCCAGCATACTTCAACTGGCAATGCTTTCGAAAGCCAGCAGCTATGAAATCTGGTATGACAATGGTACCGAATATGCTAAGGAAGCAATATGGGAAGCAGGAGCGGATTCGATGTTTGCTGCGAGTATTTGGATTTCCGAAACTGGCAATACTCCACCCTCTTAAAATTCAAGTTCATGAATCCCTCCACAAAGAAAAATGCTGTGAATATCTATGTGATTAACCAGACAGCAACCCAATACAGTCCTGTCCTACAGGAGTTTTATGGAAAATCACTAGGGAGTACTCCCTTAGGCATACCTGGTAATGATTCAAAAACGCTCATTGCATCTTTTGAGGGCAATGGAGGGAAGGGTCCTTGCGGATACATCAAATACGGATTGACTGGTGAAACGCAAATGTATTTTTACTTCAACAATCCGGAAGGAGATGAAGCCCTCGGTGACTGTAAAGCATTGAAATGTCAATGGTTCTACGTTTACTTGCAACCAGCTAATGGATCTTCAGAATCCTCTGGCTCTTCAGGGAAGGGAACGACCTATTATGTTGATATTTCAGGGTTTACCCCAAATACAATGGGAGGCAGCGATAGTGATGTATTGAATCCGGTCGTAACGATTTACAAGGACTCCTGAATGCAATTAATTCCGTGTTTTCTCAACTCAAAACAATGCGAAATTCCAATATCATGGTGGACATGATATGGTTAGTATTTTGTTCTCTGATTGCCGTATTTTCTTGCACCAATAGACCTTCTCTTTATTTAAATTCTTCTTCAGACCTTGAGCTGAGTGCTTCGTTGAGTGGGTCTTTTGACGTAAATTCGAATGGTGCCGCCACATATTGCATAGATATCACCCTTCCTCCCGGGACCAATCGCGTGGCTCCTCAACTGTCCATTGTATATAACAGTCAAAGTGGTTGCGGAATTTTAGGCCAGGGAATGTCTTTGACCGGCATCCCGTCTATAACACGCACTGGCGCAACTTATCAGCAAGACGGTTTTAAGGGCGGGGTTAACTATGATGACAATGACAAACTTCAAATTGGGTCTAATCGCTTAATCAAGATAAATGGAGACACCAATTATCTGGCCTCCGGCTCAATCTATCACACGGAAATACAGTCCTGGAGTAAAATCACTGCACAGGGTAATTGTGGTGTTGGTCCATGTGGTTTTACTGTCGTGAAAAAAAGTGGTGACACACTGTTCTTTGGAAGCACTCAGGATTCAAGGGCCTATGCTCAAGGGCCTTCAATTTTGAATTCTTCAAAGAACGGTTCGGTCAGATCCTGGTACCTGTCCAAACAACAAGACCTTAACGGGAATATTGTGTCCTATACATATACCGAACAACCCAAAGATATCGGGGGAAATATCTTGCCTAATACCCAAAATAAGGGTCAGATCTATCCTGACAAGATCTATTATACTTCAAACCCCCGGATCGGTCTCAATAACCAGAGAATAGTCGAATTCTTCTATGAGAGTCGTAATGACAGTACCGCTTTATATCAAGGGGGTGGGATCATCCAAGCCACAGCGCGGATGACAAATATTACTACTTCTGTCATAAATATTCATGGTGATACAGTGCCTGTTAATAATTATCTGTTTAAATACGATACTGACAGTCCTCTACAAATAAGCCGTATTTCGACAATATCATTATTTGGAAGTACGGGAAAGTTATATGCACAAGACAGTTTTGTCTGGAGTAACGGCCCAAATCAGATGAAAAATAGCCGGTATGCCTTCGCAGGAGATCAGACAAGCTCCGGATGGACAGGAGATTTCAATGCAGATGGGAAAACAGATATCCTGACTATGCAGTCCGAAACGGGACCAGTTGTTGCGATTAATTATGCAGAACACGGCGGATTTAGATGGGATACGATCACACCGTCTATTGATTTATACGATTTTCAATTTGTCGCGGACTTTAACGGGGATGGGCGCACAGATTTTTTCAACGGGGAGGCAACCAGGGCTTACCTATATATTTCAACGGGATCGGAATTTCGGATCGTCACTGT
>JANQHF010000062.1 GCA_028282725.1 Saprospiraceae bacterium | reverse complement strand
CTGCTTCCAGGATGGAATCTACTAATAATCGCGTTTCCATCTCTTTGTTTTTTTGGATAACTCTAAGGTAAGCCTTTTTGTGCATTTTGAAATACACACCCCTGAACGGACAAGTGATGCTCTGGCTAAACCATGGTATTCAATCTCCCGAGAATTTCTTCGGCCATACTTTTCCAGGTTTTTCTATGTGCGTATTCCATCTGTTTTTTCAGATGATCCTTGCCGATGTCTTTAAACATAATAAAGGCATCGGCGATCTGACCGGGATTTCTAGGGTCAAACTGTATGGTAAACCTACCTCCTACCTCGGGAAGACTCGATGTGTTGGATGTGGCCACCGGGATACCACAAGCCATTGCTTCAAGAACGGGCATGCCAAAACCTTCATACAGAGAGGGGTATATGAATCCTGCAGCTCCTGAATACAATGCCGGCATATCTTCACGATCTACGTATCCAAGCAGGATTATGTCATCCTTAAAAGCAGAGTTGAATCTTGCTTTAATTACATTTTTTATTCGCCAGCCCTTTTTACCGGACAGAATCAATTGAATATTGGATGCTTTTTCTCTTCTCCTGTAAATTTCATATGCGGCGATCAGGTTGACAATGTTCTTCCTTGGTTCAATAGTTCCCTGGTACAAAAAATAAGGCTTATAAATCCCATATTTGCCTAGAGCTACGGGATCATCAACCGGTCTGAAATGCTCTGAGACCCCAAGGTGGACGGGTACAATCTTTTCACGAGGAATCTTAAATCTCTTGACAATATCCTCTTTTGTACAAGAGGAATTAGCGATGATCAAATCAGTTCTCCGAAGGATTTTTCTTAAAAAGAGATAGTGTCCGATCACGCTATATTTCGGGTGCCAGGCGGGAAATAGAACAGGGGTAAGGTCGTGAATTATCGTTACTCTTTTTATCTCCGGGGGAAGATTGAACGGTCCAAAATGTGCCGGTTCTATCAATACATCAACTTTAGCTCCTACTGCGGCCTTGGGAATTGCTTTCAAATGTCTGAGCACATTTCCAACAAAGTTTCCCGGCATGGGAATTACGATTTCTGCGCAGTTAAACTCATCACTACCCGGTTTTGGCCTTATCAATATTACCCTATGGTCCGTACCGGCCCTGATTAATTCAGTGATAAGATGTCTGGTAAAGTAATGAATGCCCGCGTACTGAAGATCAACAGCATCCGCAACAATTCCTATTCTCATATTGAAAATATAAAGGCACAAAGAAAGCCATATATCTTAGTATTTTTGCCAATTCCATATTTGTATCTATAATCACAGGATGATTCGATTCATCAATACATATATGAACTACAACCCTAAAATTAACGGATGACTCTTTCCAGGTTTCTCGAATTGGTGCCAAGTAATAACCGGATTGAGAGAATATGGAAACTTGCCCAGGTCGATTTTCAAAGCAGATACTATAATGATCGCTTAGGCCTGCTATGGGCTTTGATAAAGCCCATATTTGAGGCAACACTCTATTTTATTGCATTTAAATATCTGTTGGAGTATGACAAGAACGATTTTGGTCTTTTTCTTTTCGGGGGAATCATTGCCTGGATGTCGTTTTCGGAGGCGACATCCAAGGGTATACCCTTGTTGAGTGTAAAGTCCTACCTCATTGAAAACGTCCAATTCAATCATATTGATTTATACTTCGCTCATGTAGGAAGTATATTCATGGCATTGTTCTTCAATCTTTCTGCCTTCATAGCGGCATCTCTTTTTATGGGTCAACAGCTTACGATTCATTATTTATTGATACCTGTTTTGCTAATTACTATCTTCTTTCTGACGATGGCTTTTTCGTTTTTGCTCTCCACCTTACAGCCATTCATAAAGGACATTACGCATTTGTGGGACATGACCCTCCTGGCAGGATTTTGGGTATCGGGGATATTTTTCGAACCGGATATTATATTCGAAAAGGCTCCGGCTTTTGCCTATTTGAACCCGTTTATAGGTATAATCATGAATTTAAGGGGCATCGTCCTTGACAGCTATGAATTCAGTTCGTACTGGATGATGGTTAATCTTATTTATTCCATAATTGTATTTATAATTGGTTATTTGATCTTTCAAAGATTTAAGGCCATTGCTCTGGAAAAACTATAGTATAGAGTATGGATAAAGATATAGCTGTCAAACTGGTCAACGTATCCAAGACCTTCTATTACCGGGAAGTCACCAATAATACGATTCGCCAGAAAGTAACGGGTTTATTCAGGGGAAAGCATACACTGCGTAAGATCGAAGCATTGTCAGACATATCTCTAACGATCAAAAAAGGAGAATTTTTTGGTATTATTGGTCATAATGGAAGTGGTAAATCGACATTGCTGAAATTGATCATTGGCGCATTGAAACCAGATCGATCATCCATCATTGAGACCGATGGGAAAATACTAAGACTTGCCCTCGGCATGGGATTTGACATGAACCTGAGTGCTAGACACAATATATATGTCAATGGATCCATTATGGGGCTCACTTTTAAAGACATTGGAAATAAATTCGAAAGTATCATTGATTTTGCCGGACTTCATGAATTTGTTGATACCCCGATTAAGTTCTATAGTTCAGGAATGGTAAGTCGTCTTGCATTTGCCATTGCCATGCATGTTGAAACTGATGTTTTATTAATTGATGAGTATTTCGGCGGTGTTGGGGATAAAAACTTCCAGGAAAAATCAGAGAAGATTTTTAATGATAGAATTATTCACGGCAAAACGATAGTTTTCGTAAGTCACCAAATGAACTTAATATCCAAATATTGTGACAACGTCTGCCTGTTAGACGAAGGCAGAATATTATTAGTTGGCCACCCAGACGAAGTATTGTCATATTACGATAAGATATACAATGACTAAAGAATGTATTATCATATGCGGAATGCACAGAAGTGGTACTTCAGCATTAGCAGGAACTTTAAAATTATGTGGATATTATTTGGGGAAAAATTTAATTCCCTCTAATGAGCACAATCCATTGGGCCACTTTGAAAACAAAGCCATCCTCGATTTAAATGAAGATATTCTATCTAGATTAAATGCATCCTGGTATACACCAGTATTTAACATTTCAAAAAAACTTGAGGACAAGTATAACATTTTCTTCCCCTTATTTCAAGAAATAATATCTAGCGAATTTTCAAACAAATCGAATATCCTGATCAAGGATCCGAGAATAAGCATACTACTTCCATTTTATTTAAGGTCATTGGAAGATCTGAAGTATAACGTGCATATAATCATATGTTATAGAAAACCAACGGAAATTGCAAAGAGCTTATTGAGAAGAGATCATCTCGGCTTTGGAGAATCAGGAATATTATATTCCTATTATCTCACGAACGCACTTCATTTCAGCAGTCATATCAATTCCTACATAATAGATTATGCAGATTTATTAGAAAAACCTACTGAATTTCTCCATTCCATTAAGAGTCATTTTGATCTGAAATTCCAAAGCGCTATAGACTTTAACATAACCAACTTTATAAATAAAAAACTTAAGCACCAACATGACAATAAAGAACTTCTAGAACTGTTGCCAAACATTTGTCTCAAAGTATACGATGCCCTCAAAAAGGGTAATTCAGAATCATTATTTGAACTTCAACAACAAATTCAATCCTATTTAGAGCATATTGAAGAATATGGTATAATCAACAAATTTGTTAACCCCGAATTGCCAGCTATAGATAACGAGATCATTTTAGACCTACAAGAACAAATAAAAAAGGCGAAAAAACACATTTTTACCATAGAATCCCTTAATGAACATTTAAATATTACAAACAAAATTATAGAACAAAACCATATAGAAGTTCAAGCAGACAATCGAGAATTAATTCAACAGTTAAAAACAAATCATAACAAAATAATAGAACTCAAAGATGAAACGATCAGAAATTTTGAAGACCTCTTAAATGTCGAAAGAAAGAAAAGCAAACAATTAAATAAAGATTTCAAAAAGAAGATAAAGGATTTAAAATCTGAATTAAAAGAAATTAATCAAAGACAAATCAATACACGCAATAATAATCACTCTGATACTAACCCAGAGAATTCAACTGCCATCGATGAAGTGAATAATGAAACTGACTTAGTAAAAGGTATTGATCATAATAAGAAGACTATTCTTGATACGACAATTTCGAATAGAATAGATAATACCAGTGAAACTAAGAGAAGTAATTTAATGCTAATCAAAAATTTACCTAAGGTAACCCTAGTACTATTCAAGAAATTTTTTGATTCTCCCGCTAAATTTATAGGATTACTAACCTTTAAAAGCTTATTTAAACTTATAAACGCACTGAGAGTTGAACCAATTGATATTATATCAAATAATCTGAACAATAAATTTTCTGAGTATCCTATATTTAATAAACCAATTCCGACAGAAATCAGAAATACCTATAATTATGTGCAACTCTATTTAGACGAGTTTTTTGAGAACCAAACTTCCCTTCAAGGTCGCGGGTGGATATTCACTACATTAGACAGTAAGATTGAGAATCTTACTATTCGCCAAGAAGATCATTCGCAAAGATCCACATTCAAAATATCCAACTACGGAATAAAACGGCCAGACGTTGCTCAATATTTTAATTATGCCTCTGCATTAAATTCAGGATTCACTTTTCACATTCCTAAATTGAATTTTGATAAATCAAAGATCTATTTAGACTTCACTATACGTAACATTCCTCATTTCATAATCCTAACAGAGCTAGAATTTTCAATTTTACATGATAAATTAAAAGGTGAAATAGAAAAGAACCAATCCAAATACTCAAAATTAAAGCGCAAGAATAGTATTGGAATTTATCTTCACAGTAAAGGGAATCACTTTTTTACAGATATTCAAGATTCACTTTTCGTTGGCTTTAGCATATTGGGTTATGATGTATTTAAACTAAATGAAAATGATCCTTTTGATAGCGAATTCAAGTACAATATTATCATAGCACCACATGAGTTCTACTATCTGAATCATAATAATAGTAAAACAGAGACATCTAATATTGTTATATATAATACAGAACAAACCACATCTAAATGGTATGAATTAGCATACACCAAATTCCAGCACGCCATTGCAGTTTGGGATATTTCATACAAAAGTTATCTCATAAATAAAGAGTGTTTTAAACATACAATGTATATTCCTCCTGGGTTCATAGAAAATTCTGATGTATACTCATCACGTGATTTTCTCAAATCTAAAGTTCTAAGAATATATGATGTCGATAAATTGAAATTGAATGGTGCGTCATATAAGGATCGTTATTTTGATGTTTTCTTTGTGGGTCATGCAAGTGCCCGTCGTCAAGCCTTTTTAGCAAAGAACGCTGAATTCTTTGCTAAAAAAAGATGCTTTATTCATCTCACAAATGTGGCTGATGGTCCTGTAACTAAAGGTGGCGAAAATTATCTCGATAAAGACCTTGCTAAATATTTAATTAAAAATTCCAAAATATTACTAAATATTCATCATTCCGAAGTAAGGTATTTTGAATGGCACAGGATTGCTCAGTTAGGAATAAATAATAAGACGCTTGTAATATCTGAAACCACTGAACCTGATATGTTTTTAGAACCCGAGAAGCACTTTATTGAATCTAATCTCGATATGATACCTGATAAAATTGAAGAAATGATTAGTGACTGGAAAAATGCCGAAATAATAATTAATAGAGCGTACGATCAGTTTTCTTCTGTCTGCAGAATGGAAAATATTTTAAAATCCAATGACGACCTAATCTAGTGACCACCATGAAATATGATATGAATAAAGTATATAGGAAACATGGAAATAAGAAGACGGAGGTTTCGGTAATTATTAGTTTATATAATTATGAGATATTTATTGAGAAAACACTTGAATCTGTAAAAAGACAAACACTAGATAATTTTGATTTGGTAATTGTTGAAGATTGTTCAACTGATAACTCATTAAACGTTTGCGAAGAATGGGTATTGAAAAACGAGAAACGGTTTAACAATCTCCTTTTATATCAAAATCAGTCAAATCAAGGATTAGGAATAACAAGAAATGTTGCCTTTTCTCTTACTAAGACACCATTTGTATTTGTTTTGGACGCGGATAATATTTTATTATCAACGTGTTTAGAAAGATTTTACGAGAGTATTAAACGAGCCGATGTTGCCTTTGTTCATTCATATCTGGAGCACTTTGATGAGTCAATTGGCATCGGAGGCTTGGATACATGGAATCCTCAAAAACTACATCTCGGAAATACAATAGATGCTATGGTCATGATCAAAAGGGAAGTATGGGAGAAAGTAGGTGGATATTCAGAAGATATGCCAATAAATGGATGGGAAGATTATGAACTTTGGTTCAAACTTGCCGAGATTGGTGAAGAAGGTATAAGGATCCCAGAAATCTTATGCAGATATCGTGTTCATAATAATTCTATGCTCAAAAATGAAACCAACCCAAATGTTCAAATTTTGTGGACATATTTAGAAAATAAGCATAAATCTTTTTTTAATGAAAGCAAAGGATGAAATTGGAGAATATCAAGATTATTCTCAAATCATATCTCATAAAATTCGGTTAATTGAAGACATTAAATCGGCTAATTCCATAAGAGATTTTGGAGGTGTTTGGGGAGTACATGGTCTTTACTTATTTGAAGGAATCAAAAGTTTGAGATGCACCTACGGGGAAATGATCGATGTCAATCCGACTGATAAGTTTCTTTCGAATATGGAAGAGATAGAAAAAACGCATAATTGCTTGATCAAATATACTAGATGTGATTTCCGGACTCCAGGTATATATAGTGATCTCCCTACAGTAGATGTATCATTGTTATATGAGATTATTCTTCACCAGGACAATCATGTTGAAGTAATGAAAAATGTTGCAAACAAAACTGATAATGTCATTTGTTTTGCGCAACCCGTTCTAAAAGAAGAAATGTTTAGTCTCCCATGTGCAAATGTCTTGCTGCAGTTTTATGAGGAAGAATTAAAAGATGAACTTAGGATAAAAAACTGGTGGGAGAAAGAGCCAAGAGTTGACGTATTTACTACCAGATATTGGATGTGGGGACAAACAGCTTCCTACATTAATAATGTTTTTTATGGGCTTGGTTGGGACTTATCTCATCAAGAAAACTATCATTTATCAGATCAGTGGAATTATTCATTGATGAGATATATTCCAAAATAGTTAGGGAGACATTTTGTCAATATCTCCCTAACCGTTACCCTGTAAACATTTCGATAGATCTCTAAAAGTATCTAGTTCGATTTAATCATTTGCTTAGTAGCAACTATAGAGCCATCTAATTCTAAAGTATAAGAATATACTCCAGATGGTAGAGTTTCAGACTTTATATCTAAGATTCCTTTCCCTTTGCTAGTAATTATTTCGCTTTTAAGCAATATTCCATTCATGTTATAGAAGTTGATAACAGCTGATTGTGTTTCATCAGGAATGACATATTCGATTTTAGTACTGTTTTCAAAGGGATTTGGTGAATTCTGACTGATGAACGCTTTTCCTAGTTGATTTTCGGACAAATCAATCGATGATGAACTTCCATCAAGCGTAATCTGCTTCGATAAGTTTTCGACCATTTTTTCAAGTTCAACCAACTTTTCATTTTGCTTATCAATCAAGTCTTGTTGGTCTTTAATAGCATTGACTAACATATATGTAATATCTGAAGGATCAACGGCCAAATAATCTTCTTTCCCAACAATTTTTTCAATTGAACCAAATCCTTTTTCGTTCTCTTCAAATATTTTAATATCCTTTTCTACCCTAAATACGTTTTCAGGTGAAACCTTTTGAAACTCCTGGGCGATCACTCCAACGAATTCCTTTTCTCCGGTCTCTATAGAGGCCTTTCCATTATATTTAAATACAACCGGATTTATTCTCAGTACTTCATCTAATCCTTTATCATACTTCCGGATATCTTTCTTTAATTTCCTATCTGAGGCTACAGACCACGCTCCTCCACCTGGTTTGGCGGCGGTACCTGCACCCCCAAGTTCAAGAGTAAAAGTCGGACTGGTCTGATGTATTCCAACATTTCCGTTAGTACCATCAACTCTCAGCCATTCCGTATTATTTGTAGCTAAACGAACACTTTGAGCAGTTGTGGTAGCTATGAAGAGGGCTCCAGCAGCCTGATGAAAAAGTCCTCCTCCTCCTGCATTATCGATACCAAAGGTCGTCCCCCAAGTTCCAAAGCCTCCACCAGAATTATAAAATCTAATGGCAGAAGGGCCAACAGCTGTTCGATCAAAGCCAACTAACAAGTTTGCTTCAGTAGCTGCAGCATCCTGACCAACCAATAAGAGATTTCCTCTTAGTCGTGAATTTCCATGAACGTCAAATTGTTCTAGAGGATCTGCAGTATTAATGCCAACAAATCCATTTGATTTGACCTTCAGGGCTGGAGTTTGAGCATCTACAAGGCTGATGCAAAAGCAAAATGTCAATAGGGTAATTATTCTTTTCATTTTCAATTTCAATTTTTTTCGTTTTCTAATCGACGCATCGATTGTAAAATAGCAAATATTTCAGTAGTTGTTCAAAGATAGAACTTAATTATCCGTTGACAATCCCAATTTTTAGGGATTTTCAGTAAGCTGTTATCTTAATGGCAAATATTACCAAAGGTTCCCTTAGAAAGGGAATGGTTTTCCCTCATTTTATATGCAATAAACCTGCCATATTTTTTCTACCTCAAAAGTTTAGCCCTCAACAATTCCCTTGTTTAAAGTAACTTCCATCAGAAGTCCGCTGCATTGGGCTTTTACCCTGATTTGATCCCCAGGATTATAATTTGCGAGCTTACCTTTCTGGTTGGACTCCATAGTGATGAGCACTGCCGGTTCTCCATCAGGAGATTTGAGAATCAAGACAGGTGAGCCATTTTCATCTTCATATTTATCGTCTATAACTCCACTGACGACAACTACCTTGCCCAGGTATTTTGTCTGGGCAGATTGTTCGTCTGAAGAGAATTCATCATAAAGATCCTGAGCGTTGATCTCGGCAACCACCTCCTTTGATTGTACATTGGACTGCGGCATCTTCAATACGATTATATACCCGATAAGGAAGAGTGCAATGATCAGGATCAACCCCTTGACAATTTTGTCTATCATGATCTACAATTAATTCCTTGCTCTGAAATTTGCATTCAAGGTGAGTTGTATATCCCGGGAAATCCCGAGTTTATTAGCATCCAGTGAAATGATCGAGGGTAATTTCTCTTTCATCAACCTGTTTATAGTTTCTACACTGGATTCCTCTATTCTGATCGAAAAAGACGTCTCCGCCCGAACAGTGCCGTCAGCAGAAACTCTGATCGTCCCTCCTGCCGGTGTGATTCTTTTATAATTGCCCACATATAAAGTGCCTTGTACCTGAACGGAGTAACTTCCGGGTTTATCAAAATTGATTTGATTTATATTGGAAATATATCCTTCATAGGTAAATTTTGAAAACTCTCTCAGGTTGACCCGGTCGCTGTTGAAGGCCCTGTCCAACGCTCCCAGCTTAAATTCAAATGATTTGATCAGGCCACGCGCTTTTACAAGCCCAGAACCCGGTATTATTTCGCAATAAACCTGGTAATTATCCGCAATGACATCAAGAAATCTGCTGTGGGATTCCACATGAACATGTCCAGTCCTGGAAACAAATTTTGTCGGAGGGAAGCTGCTTGTGACAAGAAACAAAGTGCTAATTAACAAAGAGTAAATAAAACTCATTTTACGCCTGTTACATTGCCTGAACGCAAAGTCCCGAAATAAGATTCTTTATTCTTGAATTTTTTTTGCGAAAAGCAGAAATTATTCACATCCTTCTTCTTCGATAACGAAGTCTGAACCCAGTTGTACCTCAAGTGGATATTGAATGACCGTGCTATCGGCGGCGAAAGTTGTAGCACTATTGATATATATAGAATCCATAGTCATAATCATATCCCGGGCTTCATAGCGGCCCGATGGATTTTGTTGGGTAATTTGAATCATTTGGGGGCACGCCGATCCCGGTTGGTCAACACTTCCGATCAATTCAAAATTGTCTAATGCGATCATACCTGTCCAACTTCCATCATTGCCATCGCTGTAAACGAAACGGATCTGAAACGATGCATTATTATATGCGGACAAATCCAGACTGGCTTCAGTGATACAAGATGAAGGCCAGACATTGTGCCAACTGCACGGACTGTCATTATCGCTCAATGCAATATTCCAGTTGACACCGTCAAAGACCTCAACATTGAAATAACTGTTGTTTGCCCCTTTTCCTCCATCTTCAAACGGATGAAAATTATAATCAAATCTGAGAGTTACCGTATCAAATCCCGTCATGTCATATACCGGAGTCTGTAAGGTCACATTCCCGGTATACAATGAATGATTAATAATATCGTCATCCATTAATGCCATACACGTCCCGTCAATAGTCTTCAGTGAACTCGCATTTGATCCGTCATCGTAATTAGCAAATTGACGGGTGGCATCATCGAATTTCCATTCATACTGGACCAGGGGATTCCCTCCATTCCAGGAATACCCGTTCGTACTCTGTTTTGTCCAGCCTGCAGGGACCGAACAATCATTGAAATCCTCTGAGATAATCGTATTGCATCCGGAAGAAGGCTCATCATAAGATCCTGATCCGGCACAACCGCTATCACTGCCATCATCAGCTGCAATAGAAATGGAATTGTTCATTGTGCCATCTGCCTCAAGCCCTCTTATTGTAACAGTCTGTGGACTGGTTTCCCAGGTAAAATTGAATGATCGCCCATTCACATGAACATCAAAACTGGAAGACGATCCACCACCGCCATGTCGCAACTCTACGATTAGATCATATGTAGATGGACTACCTGGGGTACAATTTGTCGTACGTAAGTGGGTTATTTCGCTGCATGAACCTGTCACACAATCTTCAAAACAGCTATATCCTGCCACTGCCGAATTGATCGCTGAAATCGATTGAGCAGACCACGTCGAGGTGTTCAATGAAATACTGGGAGCCATAATATGCCCAGACCCTCCATCATGGTGAGAACCAAAATTATGACCCATCTCATGCGATACCAAGACTCTTAACTGCCAATTGATGGAAGTGAAATTTTCCAGAATATGATATCTCCATGAGCCACAGACTGCGTTGATCCATGCCAATCCTGCAACGAAACAATCTCCATTTCCACATAGGTTACGATCCGTCCAAAACTGACCAATGTCGTGAGTCTGGCTAAAGCCTCCTGGCCCCCAGGAAGTGAAACTATTCAACACTGTGCTCGCCTCCACGGATGAAGACCAGGGATCACAAGTCGAACAATTGGATACGAAATGTTCGACGATCTCAAATCTTATCTCGCTGGAAAATTGATTTTCATAGTCTCCTGCAACCATGTTCATGATGGCAATGGTTTGGTCAATTGCCTGTTGGGTGCCACCAAACGCCTGTCTGTAGGAGTAATCCATGGCAATCGCCAGTTCGACAAGTTCACAGGACGAAGAAGATTTAAAATTGGACCTTGTCTCCTGCTGTTTTGCATAATAGGCAGTAGCAGCACAGCTTACTTCCTGAGGATCTTTGACTTGTTCGGGAGTATAAATGACCATGATATTCTTATCCAGAGATTTGTCAAAGGACTGCGCCGGTTCGATAAAATACTTTTGACGATCAATTTCTATATATCCTACTATTGCATCATTAGAAACAGCCAATCGCACGTGACTATCGAAATATCCTTTCACAAATCCGGTATAGGGCGTCGCCAGATCGGATTTATATATGAATTCTGCGTTTCCTTCAGGAAATGAGATGACGTAATCGGAAGCCAGCAGATCTGCCGGGATCAGATGAGCAGAAATCAAATGCTCATCATTCAATTGAATATCTAATCTTTCCAATGGATCATTACTGTCCGATTTCAGGTTCTTTGACCTTGTCAGGAAATAATCATCAAAGTATTGATCGAGTTGATGGGTTTTGTTCTGACTGACTGACTTCTTAATAGGTCCCTGACTGTAGAGACTGGTATAAAAAGTCATCAATATCCCAATAAAAAGGGACAGCATTGCCACTTTATTCATGCGTAGTGTATCGGAGTTAGTTAGATTATTGATTTACGCTTTCATGACCATCGATGGCAGGCGTGTCAGAAATAAGAATTTCCCATAACGTACCGCATTAATACTACATAATACATGCCAAAAAAATTTAATGTGTTCAGAACGAAACATTCTCAGAATCGTTTTTTAACATTTTGTAAAGAATGGAAACCGCTTAATGTCAATATATTACGATTTTTTATATGTCATGATGAGGAATGCAAGATGCCTTGTTGTATTTATTCTACTCTGTCCTCTATTTCTGGATGGGCAAAGATTCAATACAGACTTTATCCGGTACTTGAATGAAGATGGAATCAGCTACAAGGATTACACCAAGGTACAATCGCTGGGTTTCAGCAGCTGGCACTATATTAAGAAGAATCGTCTTCCGGAAGATGAGTTCACATTCATCTCTCCAAACGACTATAAGATCGTACCCTTACTGGAGGAGGATTACAATCAAATCGTCTTTAATTCCGGTAGCTTTTCATTGATCAAGGAAGACACCTTACGAGAAGAATTGATCATCAAGGATGGATTGTACATTTTTCAAAATGACTATGAAACGGACGGGGATGGTAACTATGGAAATTCAGCGGAACCAGATGGATTCAAATACTTCAATTACGTATGGGTATTCCCTCCCAATATGGAAGTGGTATCCTACGAAAGCAATCGGGATGGCACCTGGAGGCTGGAAAATAATACCTTGTCCTTTATTGGTGTAGAAATCAATAATATCCTATTTAAGATTACATACAGATCGACAGGTGAACTACCCTTATACCTTCAGAATCGCGACATCGTACTAAAAGATACTGTGCAAGTTACCTCCAGGGCAATAACGATCAGTATATGGGATGACAGTCAAATCGACAATGATGTAATTTCCATCAAACTGAATGATGAGTGGATTGTGAAATATCTTGAGGCAAAAAAGGAGAAAATCAAATTCAAGTATATCTTAACACAACCCGAAAACTTTATTATCCTTCGGGCTGATAACATCGGCGAAATTCCCCCCAACACTACGGCTGTTACTATCGATGATGGCATCAATTCGCGAACCATAGTTTTAAATTCGGATTTAGGCATGAGCGAGGCTATTAAGATCAATTTAAATACAGAATAGATCTTAAAACTCTTACCTTTCTGTTTTACTGTAAACACGGAATCACAAATGTATCTCTACTATACCCTTTTGATGAGTTTGTATTTGTTTGGCAGTTGCCAAAATCCATCAAAAAAAGAAACACCTCCCAATGTCATCCTGATCTTTGCCGATGATCTGGGCTATGGAGAATTAGGTGCTTATGGTCAGTCGAAAATAGAGACACCCCATCTCGATAAACTGGCTTCGGAAGGAATGAGACTCACCAGTTATTATACAGGTTCGCCTGTATGTGCTCCATCCCGTTGCATATTGCTCACGGGAATGCACTCAGGTCATGCCGTGATCAGGGGTAATGATGAAGCCGGTCACAGAGGGGAAGTTTGGGATTTTCTGGCAATGGCTTCCGACCCCTATCTCGAAGGACAAGCACCAATGCCTGACACTACCGTAACATTTCCAATGCTTTTGCAAAAGCAGGGATACACCACCGGTATGTGTGGTAAATGGGGATTAGGCCATCCCCTTTCTGTAAGTACTCCAAACAAAAAGGGATTTGATTATTTCTATGGATATAACTGCCAGAGACAAGCACATACCTTAACTCCTTTGCATTTATGGGAAAATGATCTGAGGGTGCCTTTGTCAAATGATACGATCGTTTATCATACCGATCTTCCCATTGATGCCGACTCACTCAATCCTCATTCATATGCTTATCTTGATCAACCTGATTATGCACCGGAATTGATAGCCAATCAATGTATACAATTTGTTCGCAAGAATAAAAACCAACCATTTTTCCTGTATTGGGCTACACCAATTCCCCATCTGCCTTTACAGGCTCCCAAGAAGTGGGTCGATTATTACGTGCAAAAATTTGGAGACGAACCCCCCTATACCGGCAGGAATGGAGGATATTTTCCTGCTCGTTATCCAAAAGCCACCTATGCTGCAATGATTAGTTACCTGGATGAAAACATAGGTAAATTGCTGAAGACGTTAGAAGAACTGAAAATTGATGACAATACCATCATTCTTTTTACTTCCGATAACGGTCCGACCTATGTATCCGGAACCGACACACCTTGGTTTGATAGTGCCGGTCCATTTAAAACCGAAAAAGGCTGGGGGAAAGGGAGCCTTCGGGAAGGAGGAATAAGAATGCCATTCATTGCACGTTGGTCCAACCATATTACTCCAGGTACGAGTTCTGATCATATGTGCTCGTCCCAGGATGTCATGGCTACGATTTTTGATCTGTTACAAATTCCGCTGGAGATTGAACATGATGGTATCAGCTTTGCGCCAACTCTTCTCGAACAAGATGACCAGGAGCAACATGAATACCTGTATTGGGAGTTTCCTCAATCCGGAGGACAACGCGCTCTGAGATGGGGTGATTGGAAGGCGTATAACCATAATTTGAAAGCCGACGATACGACCATTTATCTATATAACCTGTCAGAAGATATCCAGGAACAAAATGATGTGGCAGGGCAACATCCCGACAAGGTCCGTTTTGTTCAACAAGCTTTCAAAAAAGAACACGTTCCCTCTACAAACCCTAGATGGCAATACGATGTGCTGGACAAAGGCTCGGATTAGGGAAAAGACAATTTATCTATCTTGGCAATTATTAAACAAGTAGTTGATGAGAACAACAGTAGTCATTGCCATAATCATCTTTTGCAGTCACGGATTTATTTTGCAGTCATGTAATGGAAAAGAAAGAGATTTTTTGAGCCTGAAAAAGGAAGAGGATAGAACAGATAGACCTCAATCGGAATGGATTACTCTTTTTGATGGAGAATCCTTCAATGGGTGGCATTCATATAATCAGGAATCCGTCCTGCCAGGATGGCAAATCGAAGATGGTGCCATGGTACTGGACAAATCAAAAGGCAAAGGAGGATATATTATCACCGATGAGGAATTCGAAAATTTTGAATTACAACTGGAATGGAAAATCGCAGAATGTGGTAACAGTGGTATTTTCTGGAACATCGTAGAGTCTTCCAAATACGGAACTCCATACCTGACGGCTCCTGAAATGCAGGTTTTGGACAATGCCTGTCACCCGGATGCCAAGATAGATACCCATCGAGCAGGGGATCTTTACGACATGATTGAAACCTCAGTGGTCAATGTACATCCTGCAGGTCAATGGAATTCTGTGAAGATCAGAACCAATGAAGGAAGGGTTACATTCTGGCAAAATGGGGCGGAGGTCGTACAATTCACGATGCATTCAAGTGAGTGGGATAAGATGGTGGCGAAAAGCAAATTTAAAGATTGGGAAGCCTTCGGAAAATCCAAAAAAGGAAAAATAGGTCTTCAGGACCATGGTGACAAAGTGTGGTTCAGAAATATTAAAATTAAGCTATTGTAAGAAAAGCCACGGTGCTTTTACGCTAACCCTATTATAAATGCGATCTTTACAGCGGTGAAAGGAATGAGAACCAATCTGAATGTCAAAAAAGCTGCTGCCGGTGTCAGCAAGTTCCTGGATATCAGGATGGGGCTCTTGGGTGCTTTGTTTATGGGAATGATCGTCTACTTTATCAACTGCGATCACGGAATTTTCTATGGAATCATCGCCGCCTCCAAACAGGCTCTTTATACCTTCTTTTTCGGAGCTCTTTTTGTACGCATGGCCGAAAATATAGCCGTTCAGCACGAAGATAGAATCAAGGCCGTTGTGAGTGGTGGGATCATCCCCGCGGCATTGACGAGTATATTGACCTACCTCCTTCATGCCATTAAGGGAACACCAGAGCCGTTCAATTCGACCATACCAACAATGGTGTTGAGTCTGTTAAGTTTTAGCATTTGGTCATATCTCAAGCATACATCTGTCTTCGTAAAAGAATCGGAAAACCCGAAATAATCCAAAATCTCAATCTTCGGGATCATCAGGCAATTTCCTGGAGGATCATACTGTTCTTCCTCATCTGATTCGAAAATGCCACGATCAGCCGTCTCCCTTTTCTATTGGAATTCTATGAATATGAAGTCAAGACCAAAGTCTTCTATTCCTGCAAATCATTAAATGAGCAAACTCCTTCGGTCATCTTTCTGTCATAATTTGCTTATTAGAGTATTTTGTGTTTTCGGATTGATCCAAATTCTTGAAATTAACAAAAGAAAAATGGAGGACAGAGCACTCATTCAAATCATCCCGTTATTATGGAGACATAAGGTGTTCATTCTTTCATCTGTGCTTCTTGCGGGCATCGTCAGCAGCATGCTCATGCTCATGAAGCCTAACTTTTACCGATCATCAACTTTGTTTTATCCAGTCAATAGCGCGCTTCTTGAACCATCCGTACAGATTCAAAATCGGCCAATCAATTACTACGGGGATGATCGAGATGTCGACCGGCTATTGAGCATAGGAAAGTCAAGTGAATTGGCCCAAAAAATCATTGATGATTTCAACCTGGCCATTCATTATGATATAGATGATACCAACAAAAAAGGTCAGATACGGCTGTTCAAAAAATTTAAAAAACTGTTTAGCATCCAAAAGACTGAATTTGATGCAATCGAATTGTCCATCGAAGATGAAGATCCCGAAATTGCTCAGCAGATGACTTTGGCGATGAGAGATTTGATCAATCAAAAGGCTCACTCGATCATCGAGGATTCTAAAAAACGATTGTTGGAAAACTTAATTACAATACAAATTGCCAATCGGGCTCAAATCCAGAACATCACCGATAGTTTAAATTTTTTACGCCAAGAATATGGTATATATGACTCGAAGTCACAGGCCGAAGCCCTGGCTACCCTGGAAATTAATTCTCCCGGCAGTCGCAGCATTCAGTCAAAAATCGATAACTATAGTGCCGGTATTTCAAGAGTGATGAATCTTGAAGCTTTGCAACAAGAGTTGAATGAGGGCTTGGCCAAGGTAGCACAGCAGGTTCAACAGATCGATGCTTCCCTCAAATCAGACAACCCCCCTATACACATTATTGAAGACGCCACCTTGCCCCTGGAAAAATCCAGACCAAAAAGATCCATCTATGTTTTAGCTTCAATGGTCTTGATTGGTTTTTTATCAATTATCCTCGTTCTATTCAAACAACAATTGTCATCAATTCAGTTTGATTCATGAATTCTGCTGGATATTCACAGCGATATGATTTGAGCAAGAATTTTTGGCTCTACTTCATCATATTCCTGAGCATCTTTGCAGGGATCATCGGAGTTTCGTACCATCAGGAATGGATAGGAATCATCATTCCTTCCTTGATTACAGCTTGTTACTTAGTCTTATTTCATAGTAAGCTCTTATTCAAATTTCTTTTTTTTCTCATTCCACTGTCCATGGAAATGGAAATACCGGGAGGAGTATCAACGGACCTGTTTGGCGAGCCTGTTTTATGGATATTATTTATTTACACATTGATTATCATCTTGAAAGAAGGCGTTCCAAAAATTGCCTTTAATTCAATATCCTTTTTGCTTTTACTTCATCTTTCATGGATTATGGTCACAGGTATTCTGGCTGTGCATCCAATCATCTCACTTAAGTATTGGGCAGCCAAATTATGGTATGTAATTCCATTCTATCTTTTGCCATTTTACTTCATCAAAGACTATGATGATGTGAGACAAATTCTCAAATTCTTCATTGCAGGCTTGATCGCAGCCGCCTTATACTTTTTCATTCAACACTACTTTCAGGACTTGAGCTATATGTCCCGGACCAACGCGGGAAAACCTATTTGGCGCAATCACGTGAATTATGCCTGTACGTTGGTAATCGGATTACCAATGATTTGGTATGTATGGAAAACTTCAAGACATCCCGATAGATGGGTCTATTGGTTACTCTTCGGAATGGTCATATTCTTCATTTACTTCGCCTATGCAAGAATTGCTTATCTCTGTATGATCACTTCTATAATGTATGTTTTCATATTGCGGTTTAAATTTTCAAAACTTGCAATTCTAAGTTCATTGTTAATATGTGCTGTTGCCATTGTTCTATTGCATAAAGAAAATCAATATGTACATCTGGCCCCGGAATATGAAAAGGCAGTCATGCAATTGGACTTCGAAAGAAAAATTTCCTCCACAACGACCGGAGAGGATATTTCAACTATGGAAAGATTGCACCGTTGGGTGGCTGGCAAAAACATGATTCATCAACGTCCGGTTACAGGATTCGGGCCCGCCAATTTTTATCGAACCTACCGTCCTTTTACTTTATTCAGTTTTGAAACCTATGTCAGTGACAATCCGGATCGATCAGGGATCCACAATTATTATCTGATGTTGTGGGTGGAACAAGGTATTCCTGGCCTCATCATATTCTTGTTCATCATATTTTCGGCAATACTTAAGATCGAGTACGATTTTCATAAGACTGAAAACAACTCTTCAAAAATCCTTCTGATTTTTACAGGACTTATTCTGATCATGATCCTTACGATCAATACTATAAACGATATGATTGAGGTGATTAAAATAGGAGGAATATTCTTTTTTAACTTGTTTTTAATTGGGAATATTAAAATGTTTGATCAGCAAGCAATGACGGAAGATAAGTCAGGACCAAATCTGACTGACTGCATTTAGGTCATAAAGATGGTAAATAAGCGTGCCACACATTTGCGTTTTAGAGTGAGGACGCCTGTTCAATAAAATCAGTCAGTGACCACAGGTCGAGTTCATTTGTCTGACATGATGTATGTTCGGAATGATCCCATTACCAAATTCTCACTAACTTGAGTACTGTTCAATTACTCAATATCATGGAAAATATTGCTCTGACATCTCCAATCACCAAGAACTTTATCAATGGAAGCCTGTCAAATGGACAGAGTCAAACAATGGATGTTTTTAGCCCGGTTGATGGATCGGTATTGTCCAGGGTGGTTTTATCCACTAAAAGTGATCTGGACGATGCTGTTCATTCAGCCCAAAGAGCTTTCCCGTCCTGGTCTTCACTGACGTTGAAAGAAAGAGTGCAGGTCTTTTATCGATTCAGACAACTTCTTGAAGAAAATATTGAGGAGCTCACCGACATCGTACACATGGAAAATGGTAAAATACAAAGTGAAGCAAGAGCAGAAGTTTTAAAAGGAATTGAACTTACGGAGTTCGCATGCTCACTCCCACAGATGATCAATGATGAAATCCAGGAAGTGAGTAAGGGTGTCGAATGCCGTACTACTCATGTACCGGTTGGAGTAGTGGCTTCTGTTACTCCGTTTAATTTTCCTGCAATGGTGCCTCTATGGACGATTCCCAATGCAATTGCGCTTGGGAATTGCATGATTGTCAAGCCTTCTGAGCAGACCCCGATCAGTGCCCTGAAGATTGCTGAGCTTTTGAAAGAGGCTGGATTACCAGATGGAGTTCTTAACATTATCAATGGTGATAAGGATATCGTTGAAGCGATTTGTGATCACCCGCTTATTGAGGCTGTATCATTTGTTGGCTCAACCAGGGTGGCCAAGATTGTGTATAGAAGGGCAACATCACAATTAAAGAGATGCGTGGCCCTGGGTGGTGCTAAAAATCATTTAATTGTGCTTCCGGATGCGCATGTGGATATGACGGCGACCAATGTTGCGGCATCCATGTCCGGTTGTGCCGGGCAGAGATGTATGGCCGCCTCTGCACTGGTAGCTGTAGGAAAGGCAGATCACATTGTAGAACGCATTTGCGAAGAAGCCCGGAAAATCAGAGTTGGGGAGAACCTGGGATCAGTTATATCCAAAGAAGCCAGGGATCGCATTGAACATTATATAACGGAGGCGGAGCAACAGGGCGCCAGGATACTCGTAGATGGGAGAAATGCTACAGTGCCGGGCAAAGAAGGAGGATTTTATGTGGGAACAACAGTGATTGACTACGTACGGCCGGATATGAAAATTGCAAAAGAAGAAGTTTTTGGTCCCGTCCTGTCCATCATGAGGACCAATGAAATCGATGAAGCCATACAGATTGAGAATGATTCCGAATATGGAAATGCATCATCAGTGTTTACCCAAAACGGTTCGATGGCAAACTATGTCATGGAGCGAGTGAGTGCTGGAATGGTAGGAGTTAATATCGGGGTGCCTGTGCCGAGAGAACCCTTCTCATTCGGTGGTTGGAATGAGTCACGGTTTGGGGTCAATGATATTACCGGGAAAAGCTCCATTCACTTCTGGACCAAATTGAAAAAACGAACCACGAAATGGAATCCCGAAGCTTGGACCAATTGGATGTCTTAGACCACAATATTAGACTGCAATGAATATTACGAATAAAACCAACACTCTTGATAATCTCAGGTATACACTGTTCTCCTGGTCGGCTCAGGGAGGGTTGAGTCCCATTCATGCTGATCACGCCAAAGGTGTCTATATCAATGATGCAACGGGGAAAAAATATATAGATTTTTCATCCCAGTTGATGAATGTAAACATCGGTCACGGTCGCACAGAAGTGGCGTATGCCGTACAGCAGCAAATGGAAAGATTGAGTTATGTTGCTCCAAGCTTTTCTACGGATGTTCGGGGCAAGTTGGGAAAAACCCTGGCCAGGATAACTCCTGGAAATTTGACCAAGACATTTTTCACCCTGGGTGGTGCGGAAGCGATAGATAATGCTGTAAAGTTGGCGCGGCTCCACACCGGTCGTCACAAAATCATGACCCAATACAGGGCCTATCACGGTGCAACAATCGGAGCCATAAGTGCAGGCGGAGATCCCAGGAAGTTACAGGTGGACAGTCAGCAAATACCCAACATCGTTCATGTCCAAAATCCTTATGCATACCGGTGCCCCTGGTATTCTTCAAGTATCGAGGAATGCGGTGAACGAGGACTTGCAAACATCGAGATGATCCTGAAGTATGAAGGTCCGGAAAATTTTGCGGCCATATTGATGGAAGGCGAATCGGGCTCTTCCGGATGTATCAAATATCCACCATTCTATTTAAAGGGCATCCGGGAAATCTGCGACAGGTACGGCATTCTGTTCATCGTTGATGAAGTGATGAGCGGATTTGGAAGGACGGGTAAATGGTTTGGAATAGAACATCACAATGTTACGCCCGATATGATGTGTATTGCCAAAGGACTGACCAGCGGTTATCTTCCCCTGGGAGGGCTTGTAGTCACTGACAAAATTGCATCCCGATACGATGATAATTACTTGCCATTGGGACTTACTTACTCTGCCCACCCGGTGTCGTGTGCTGTGGCATTAGCTGTCTTGGATATTTATGAGAAGGACGGTCTAATTGATCAAGCTGCCAGGAATGGTGCATATATGGACTATTGTATGACTGACCTGAGAGATCGACACCCTTCAATCGGAGATTGGCGAAATACGGGTCTGCTGGGTTGTCTGGAACTTGTCAAGAATCGAAGAACGAAGGAGCCGATGGCTCCCTTTAATGCCAAATCTCACCAACTTGAAGTGATGAAACAAGTGGCGGCCAAAATACGTGAGTTGGGCATGTTCACCTTTGTCAAATGGAATTTCATTTTTGTAGCACCTCCTTTAAACATCACTCAGGAGGAAATCGACGAGGGTGTTTCGATTATATCCAAAGCACTTGATATCGCAGATCAGGAGGTACATTGAGTACAATGCAAGGATTCGACAATTCTATAAAAAACAGCCCACTCTATAGCGACGACCTGGCTCCGATTCCTAAATCCAAACGAACATGGGAACTTTGGGACATGACTGCCATATGGGTTGGAATGGCCGTGTGTATCCCAACTTACCTGCTGGCATCTTACATGATCAAAGGAGGACTGAATTGGAAAGAAGCATTAATCATTATCGCATTGGGCAATTTGATCATTACAATACCAATGGTATTAAATGGTCATGCCGGTGTAAAATACGGAGTCCCCTTTCCCGTCATTGGCAGGGCTTCATTTGGAACAAAAGGCATACATATTGCTGCCGTGGTCAGGGGAATCGTTGCTTGCGGTTGGTTTGGAATACAGACATGGATTGGCGGTTTGGCCTTGTATGCGATATGGCATGCACTCAACGGAACTTCTCCTGTACCTGTATTGGACGCAGGCAAGTTCATAGGCTTTATTCTTTTCTGGCTTATGAATGTTTACTTCATATGGAAAGGAACAGAAAGCATTAAGTGGTTAGAAAAATTTGCTGCGCCCATTTTAATTGGAATTGGAATTGGTTTGATTGTTTGGGGCGCAACCAGGGTTGGAAGTTTTACCAAAGTCCTCCACCAAAGTCACCAGTTGGGACAGCCGACTGTCGTCATTGATGGCACCGTTGTCAGTCTTTATCCGGTCACAAACGTATCAGGAGATATCAAGGCTGAAGAATACAAATTGATTTCAAGTCCTGAAGTACAGGCAGGCGATTGGAAGCCCATATCCGAAGTCGGGCAGATTATCCAAATGCAGAATGATAAACAAGTAGTCTTAAGAGCCCGAAATGCAGACGGAGCCTGGGTTGAATCAAGCCCGGTTTCCCCTTCACTAGCAGTTACCGGAAAATCATTCCGGGACCGCATTTGGACATATCTCTTATGGCTTACAGCTATGGTGGGTTTTTGGGCAACGATGGCAATCAGCATCGCTGATATTACAAGATTTACGGCAACACAGAGAAATCAGGCATTGGGTCAATTCATCGGCCTTCCGGGCACAATGACACTTTTTTCGTTTGTAGGGATATTCGTAACGTGCGCGGCAGTTGTCGTATTCCCTGATGTGTTAGTAGCAAATGATGCTCCCTGGGATCCCGTCAGCCTGATTGGCAAATTCGAATCGGCCGGGGTCGTAGTCATAGCTCAAATTTTCATGATCATCGCCACTTTAAGCACAAATATTGCTGCCAATGTCATTGCCCCGGCAAATGCTTTTTCCAATGTGCGTCCTGCCAGGATAAGTTTTCGGGGAGGAGGAATGATCACGGCCGTACTCGGTATACTGATCTGTCCATGGTGGCTATTGGATGAGATCAGCAATCTCTTGTTGTTCGTCAGTGGTTTCCTGGGTCCCGTGTTAGGAATTATTCTCTGTGACTATTTCCTGATCAGGCGAAAGAATTTGAAAGTCGCAGAACTGTTTAAGGTGGACGGGATTTACAGTTTTGGTGGTACGGGATTTAATTCCTCAGCGATGTATGCCTTAGCAGGTGGAGTGCTTACAGCCCTCATTGGGCTGGTTGTTCCGGCTCTTAGCTTTCTCTATACCCTTTCCTGGTTTAGTGGGTTTGCCGTTGCTTTCCTGATCTACTATGTCATGATGCGAAAATCTATTCTTGTTGATTCTCCTTGATGAGCTGAATTGCCTTTTCATGCTCTTCCGGGGCTGTAAATAATTCAACATTTCCCAATCTGAATTCACTATCCTTATGATCCATAATCACTGGGTGAAGACCTTGATTTTCCAAAAGTTGTTTGATGATTTCAACTTTATACTCCTCATCTGCCTGATAACATAATATCCAATCTTCGATCATTATTTGATAATTTTTATGTCATTCTAAGATACACCTAAATTTATTGAGCACATACAATTATTTGACCGCTTTCAAAGTCATCCAATATCCTTTTTTCCATGGAATGGATACATCGGTGAAACCAGCCTGTTGCAACCATCTGATCTGGTCGTCGAAATGGTCGGGACGATCAAATGCGTCATAGTGTTCCATAATCCATACCCACTTCTCCGGATCCTCGTTATTACTATTGACAAACAGGTCCCATTCATTCAACAGAAGGGGATGATCGGGATGATCTTTACTGATCATCAAATCGCACATTGCCAGAATGCCACCGGGTCTGAGTGTCTCGTAAATTTTACTAAATATTTCTTCTTTTTCCCTGGAGCCGATGTGGTGAAAACTAAAACTGGCCACTGCCAGATCATAAGGTGCGTCCTGGTAAGAAAACTGATCGAAGTACCCTTCGAATAATTGTAACCTGGCTTCAGGAAAACGATTCCTGCAAATCTTCAACATTTCTGGTGAGGCATCAACCAAGGTATATTCCGCTTCCTGAAAACGTTGCATGAGTCGTGCTGAGAGGTTCCCATTACCACTCCCCAGGTCCAGTACCTTCGATACTTTAAAAGAGTTTGGAATACTCTCCACGATAGCATCCATGAGCCTTAAGTAATGAGGAACACAATTGGTCATGTCTCTTGTGTAGTCACCTGAAAATTCATCAAACTCCAGAGCAATATTTTCTTTAACCCTGCTCATATATCTTATTGCTTTATTATTGGACTTCCACCAAGCAGGAGTGCATCACCTGACTTAAAGGCGTCACCTAACTTAAAGGCGTCACCCAAGTTAAAAAATAAACATTTTTACAACTGATGCTCCTCTATTTATGATTCTGTATGCTTATGGTAGACTTTGGCTACTATTTTCCACCCACTGTCAAACTTCAATAAAGACAGATAATCGGTATAGACATGAGTACCATCTTTGCTCAACTCGACTTTGACTTGAGCTGCGCCTCCTGTCATGTCGACAATAGCAAAATTGTGCTCCCATTTATTTTTGGACGGATCAAAACCCTCTTTATTTTTTCTTTTTCGGACATTATCTACCCAAGTGGCGATAGGGTATTTGTTGATCGCTTCGCCATTGGCGGAAAATATGGCAAAATCCGGGTGAAAACCCTCGGCCATGGCATCGGGATTCAATTCGTTGAATGCGCCATGGATATATGCCCTAAGCACGGTTTCTTCTACTTCAGACTTGTCAGACATTAATTTGCTTTCATTGTAGGTATAGGAAGATAAAATCAGAATGCTGATTATTACAACTATCAGGGAGATGGATCTAAGCATGATATAATTTTTTGATTTTCTGAAAGATACTTGAATTCTATTTCTTATTCCGTAATTTCCAACTTGGACCAAATTGAATTCGCATGTCTCTTTTGATTAAAAATGGACACATCATTACTGCATCCGATGATTATTCTGCAGACATCTATATTGAAGGAAGCCAAATTCATACAATTGGCAAAAATCTTGAATTGCCGGCCGACGAGATAATAGATGCAGGTGGTCATATTGTGTTTCCCGGTGGAGTTGATCCACATGTTCACTTGGATATGCCGTTTATGGGCACTTTTTCTAGCGACGACTATTCATCCGGTACGCTGGCCGCTTTGCACGGTGGGACGACTACTGTAGTTGATTTTATCCTTCAAACCCAAGGCAAGTCGCTTCATGACGCACTAAAGGACTGGAGAAACAGATCGGATGGAAATTGCTTCGGTGATTATTCTTTCCATATGGCTGTGACAGATTTTAATGAGAACACTCAAAAGGAGATCGTACAAATGATTGAGGACGAAGGGATCACATCTTTCAAGACATTTATGGCGTACAAAGGGGCATTGATGATCGACGATGGACAAATGGTAGGTCTCATGAAGGAAGTAAAAGAAAGAGGTGGAATGGTCACTGTTCATGCCACCAATGGAGATATGATTGATTCGTTAGTTGCAAAGCATCGGGAAGAAGGAAAACTGTCCCCTCTGTATCACTATCTTTCGCAACCTGAAATTACCGAAGCCGAGGCTTCCGGAAGATTCTGCGATATGGCTGATTATACCGGAGTGCCCGGCTACATCGTACACCTCACTTGCGAGGGAGCATTGAATGCAACAAGAAGAGCAGGAAAGAGAAATCAAAAGGTCTTCGTCGAAACCTGCATTCAGTATCTCATCCTGGATGCAAGTCTTTATGAAAAAGATTTCGAAGGGGCCAAATGGGTCATGAGTCCTCCTCTGCGTCAAAAAAAGGACCAGGAAGCATTGTGGGCTGGTCTCAATCAAGGTCTCGTGCAGGTAGTGGGAACCGATCATTGTCCTTTCCGCTGGGAACAAAAGCTGATGGGCAAGGATGATTTTTCTAAAATACCAAACGGACATCCCGCCATCGAGCACCGCATGGAGTTGTTGTACTCTGAAGGCGTCAACAAAGGTCGAATATCTGCGAACAAATTCGTAGAGGTTACGTCTACCAACCCGGCAAGGATATTCGGTATGCATCCCAAAAAGGGGTGCATCGCCGCCGGGTCAGATGCAGACCTTGTCATCTTTGATCCCAACGAAGAGCACGCGATATCAGTCGATACTCATCATATGAATGTTGACTATTCAGCATACGAAGGATGGCCTGTAAAAGGTAAATGCAAACATGTGATTTTAAGGGGAAGACATGCAATCGACAATGGAAAAGTTAATATTGAAAAGGGGTTTGGCCAGTTTATAAAAAGAACAAAGGCCAGCAAAGTGATATAAGATTGACATAACCGATCAAAATAATTCCCTCCGATAAATAACGGATTTCGTGATTCCTGTACTTACCCAATAAATACAAGTATCATGAATAAACACACCAAAATTCAATTTAACGTCATAGTGATTTTTATGACATTCTTATTTCTTGGTTCATGTTCTGAATCAGAAGACACTTACAGGGCGGAACATGCCAAAAATATTGCTGATATTTCAAATCTTTTTGAAATCGATCCATCTGAAGTCGAAGTGACGGAAACCAATTATGTTTTGATGGGGAAGCTGTATATTCCAATTGTTGAAATAGCGAAATATATTCCTGAAGCACCCCAAATAAACGAGAGTAAAAAAAAGTAATTATAAGAGTGTGTGGAGGCACCAAATCGTCCCAAGTAATTTACCCTCAAGAATTGTCTATTATGACATCCAGATTGACAACATTAATGACTCCTGGTATGAATGGTATTTCCCAATTCTGGCTCGATGGTCGTTCAATACAATGAATAACTATAAAATTGGTGTTCAATTCAAAGAAGCTACGCCAAACGACCCCATAGATCTCACCGCACGAATTGATGTGAATGTCACTCCTGAATGGCTGATCACAAACAATGAATGTGAAGGAGAAGGACGAAGGCCGACTGTTAGTACTGCAGTTGGAGGTCCTATCACCATGGAATTAGGAAATTTAAATTATGGCATGTTGTACTTCAGAGCCACCTTTATGCATGAGATGGGGCATATACTTGGGCTTGCACATCCTGGCGAACCAGGTTCGATAGAAATAGATGGCACCGGAGGAAATGAACCAGGCAGTTCAATTATGCAAACATTTACTCCTGATTGTACACTTCATGACCATACTGCTGTTCCCACTGCTAATGATATAGTAGCTCTTAAGTCATTTTTGTAAATATTATTTAGGGATTGAAATTCTGTAGGTAGATCAAATATTCAAAGAGGCATTAATTGCCTCTTTTTTATTTAGCCTTCATTTACCAGTAAATACCTCATTCCATGAAATCCAAAATCATTATTTGATCTATCTTAGATGATGCACATACATCGTACATCATATGAGTAGAATGATCAAATCCGGTCTGATTCAAATGAGCCTTCCTATGACGGAAGGGGATGGTTCCATCGAAGAGATCATCAAAGCCATGACCGATAAACACATTCCCTTTATAGAGGATGCTGGCAGACAGGGCGTTCAAATTCTCTGTCTCCAGGAAATATTTACGACGCCATATTTTTGTCCGAGTCAGGATGCCAAATGGTACGTGACCGCCGAGTCCATTCCGGGTCCGACGACAGAGTTGATGTCAGAATATGCCAGGAAATACAACATGGTCATCATAGTGCCGATTTATGAAAAAGAGTCAGCAGGATTTCTGTACAACACGGCTGCTGTCATTGATGCTGATGGCTCCTATTTAGGGAAATACCGGAAGAATCACATCCCTCATACATCGGGTTTTTGGGAAAAGTTTTTTTTCAGGCCGGGTAACCTGGGTTATCCTGTATTTGATACGGCCTATGCACGGGTGGGTGTGTATATCTGTTATGACCGTCATTTTCCTGATGGAGCCAGGATTCTTGGTTTGAATGGAGCGGAAATCGTTTATAATCCATCTGCTACCGTGGCTGGACTTTCTCAATACCTATGGGAATTAGAGCAACCTGCTCATGCTGCTGCAAATGGATATTTTATGGGATGTATCAATCGAGTCGGTGAGGAAAAGCCCTGGAACCTGGGCCGGTTTTATGGGAGTTCATATTTCGTGGATCCGAGGGGGCAGATTTTTGCCCAGGCTTCTGAGGATAAGGATGAATTACTGGTAGCAGAATTTGATTTGGACCTGATAGACGAAGTGCGTTCGACCTGGCAGTTTTTCAGGGATCGACGCCCGGAGACCTATGGTAAAATTGTAGAACTCTGAGATGAGCGACTTCCAAAAACCAACGTCCTCAGAGGAGTTTAAGAAAAACTTTGCGCAGATAAAACCTCTCATGGATGCGAATATGGCGTACTATGAAAGCTCTCGCTGTCTGTTTTGCTATGATGCTCCATGTGTCAAGGCATGTCCGACTGGTATCGATATTCCCCTATTTATCAAACAGATCAACACCAACAATCTAATTGGTGCTGCACGAACCATCTACTCGTCTAATTACTTTGGTCATACTTGTGGGAAGGTGTGCCCGACTGAAGTATTATGTGAAGGTGCATGCGTCTATAATGATCAAAACGTCAAGCCTATAGAAATTGGAAGATTGCAATCTCATGCATCTACATTCGCTGTTCAAAATAACATACACTTTTTTTCTCCCCAAAGCTCAAATGGTCGCAAAGTTGCCGTCATTGGAGCCGGACCAGCAGGCATTTCATGTGCTTGTGAATTAAGCCTCAAGGGATATGATGTCGTCATCTTTGAATCTAAGGCCAAACCTTCAGGACTAGCACTTCATGGAACGGCACCTTATAAAATTGAAAACCAGGAAGTGCTTGAAGAGGTAGAATATCTTAAGCGGCATTTCAGTTTTCAGGTTATCTACGAGAGTAAAATCAATAGTCCGGAAGAAATCAGACGATTAGAAAGAGATTATGATGCCATATTTCTTGGGGTCGGACTTGGCTCCACAAGAGCCACTAAAACTCCTGGTGAAGACCTGGAAAATTGTGTTGGCGCCACAGAGTTCATTGAACAATTAAAGTTAAATCCCTTAGATATTGAAATTGGAAAGAACGTGGTTGTGATCGGAGGAGGAAATACTGCAATGGATGTTGCTTCCGAATCAGCGAGATTGGGATCTGAAGTAACCTTACTTTATCGAAGATCGAAAGCGGAAATGGGAGCATATGATTTTGAATACGAATTGATCAGGTCCGTAGGTGCCAATGCAATATTTAATACCGGTGTCATTGAAATCGAAGGAGAGCAATCTGTAGAATCGGTGAAATGTATGAAGACAGTTTCAAAGAATGGAAAATTAGAAACAGTCCCTGGATCGGGCTTTACATTACCATGTGATTTTCTGATTAAAGCAACAGGACAGAGTAAACAAACGGATCTTTTCGATAAAATGAATTTGGATTATGACAATCGAGGCAAGCTCAAGGTGAATGAATATTTTCAATGCAGCAGACCACAATACTTTGCAGGAGGAGATTGTGTCAATGGCGGAGCGGAAGTCGTCAATGCATGTGCAGAAGGTAAAATAGCAGCAAGGGGAATTGATAATTGGTTAAAGAAAAGATGATCTAAATCAAGAATTATTATAATATGGCAGACTTAACGTCTAACCTTGCAGGTATTCAATCACCCAATCCTTTTTGGCTGGCATCAGCACCTCCGACTAATTCGGGATACCAGGTCATGAGGGCATTTGAAGCCGGATGGGGTGGCGCGGTTTGGAAGACCATGGGTGTACCGATCATCAATGTCTCAAGCAGATATGGTGCAGTCCATTATCGCGACAGCCGAATGATGGGCTTTAACAATATTGAACTGATCTCGGATCGACCTCTTTCAGATAATTTGAAGGAAATTGAAGAAGTCAAAAAATATTTTCCGAACCATGCAGTGATTGCCTCCCTGATGGTACAATCCCGCGCGGAATGGCACCAAATCGTGAAAGATGCAGAGAATGCGGGCAGTGATGGGATCGAGCTGAATTTTGGTTGCCCCCACGGTATGTGTGAAAGAGGAATGGGAAGTGCTGTTGGACAAGAACCGGCCGTACTGAAGACAATTACGGAATGGGTTAAAGAGGTTGCTACCGTCCCGGTAATCGTAAAGTTAACTCCTAACATTACCGATATCACGGAGCCTGCGAGGGCTGCTTCAGCAGGTGGGGCCGATGCAATCTCATTGATCAACACCGTTCAAAGCATAGTCAACGTTGACCTGGACACATTTGTGCCCAATCCTCAAGTTGACGGTAAAAGTACTCATGGCGGATATTGTGGACCAGCTGTCAAGCCAATTGCCCTGAATATGATCAAGTGCTGCGCCCAGGATGAACAAGTGAATGTTCCTATCTCGGGTATAGGTGGAATAGAGACATGGAGAGATGCTGTGGAACACATTCTTTTAGGGGCATCCAATGTTCAGGTTTGTACAGCGGTAATGCACTATGGTTTTGGTATTGTCCGAGAAATGATCAGCGGACTGACCGATTATATGGATCAAAAAGGGTTCAATAGTTTGGATGAATTGGTCGGAAAGTCTGTAAAGACAGTTGACTCTTGGGAACACCTCAATCTGAATTACAAGATACTTGCACAAATAGATGAGACAAAATGTATCGGGTGTCAATTGTGTTACATTGCCTGCGAGGATGGTGCCCATCAGGCAATCAGAATCAATCAAAATGGCGGGAGTCGAATTCCTCAGATCATTGAAGAAAATTGTGTAGGATGTAATTTATGTTCACTGGTCTGTCCGGTAGAAAACTGTATCAGTATGGTTCAGGTAGAAAATGACCAGAATTCCGAAAGTTGGACGGACTATGTAGACCAAGGAAAAGCCCCGGAGACATTTGATGACGATCGCGCCGGTGGGAAGCACCATTGGGTACCGGATCCTAAAGATGCGTTGAAGATGTGAGTGTTTATCAATTTGGGCATGGCTAAGATGACCCTCGATTGCAAAAACTTCATTGATGTTCATTTTTCATTCGCAAAAAAACGAACCAAAAATCCTCGCGGAACGAAGGAGTGATTTTCAATACTATTAAAACTGAAGTACGGGGTACTTCAGAACGACTAAGCCCGAAGGAAGAAGGGCCCGCTTTCGCGGTTCTTGTTGTCTACGTTATTCACATATCGAACATGATCAATTTATTCTTAAATGAACCAATTTGGAACAGACAAAATTTCTAGTCGAGGCCATAGCAGAAGCCAAAAAAGGACTATAAGAAGGTGGTATTCCCATAGGCAGTGTCCTGGCCAACAATGGAAAAATTATAGGGCGAGGACATAATCGAAGGATTCAAAAAGGTAGTCCTATTCTGCATGGGGAGATGGATGCATTGGAAAATGCCGGGCGGCTTCCCGCTGTTATTTACCGGGAATGTACGATTTACACTATCCTTTCCCCTTGCTCAATGTGCAGCGGTGCCATCGCTCTTTACGAAATACCAAAAGTTATCATTGGTGAGAACACAACTTTTACAGGCGAAGAAGATTGGTTGAGGTCAAAAGGTATAATTGTAGATGTTGTTAATGACGAGGAATGTATTGGGATGATGGCACAATTCATAAAGGAACATCCGGAATTATGGAATGAGGATATTGGGATTTAGTTCAATGACAATAAATTTTGATATTCAGTCACTCTTTTTGTGCAAATAATTGATCTGGTAGAGTTCTTTGGCAGTTCTGTCTAATCTCAGATCATTGAGATTTCCAAATAAGCAAATATTTGAGGTTCAAATTCGCAATTAGATGAAACCGGTAATTGTTTTTTTTATCATCCTATTTTTCTTTTCCTCTCAATCCTGTAAACAATTGGAGACGGCACAAAATGATGTGCTGGAATATTCACTCAATACCCTTGGAGACAAATTTTTCAGTCTCATGGGAGATAGTTCAGCTAAGTCAGCACTGAAAACCAAATATGATAATTTTGTCCGGAGAGCTGTAAACGGGGAAGCCGATCAGGATCAGATCGAATATGTTGCCGCCAACATTCTGAATGCAAGTAATAGTAGAGATACAATACAACCAGAATTAGCAGAACAGATTGTAGACGCAACTAATCCATCATTCGCATTTCAATCTGAAAAAAATCCGGACAAAAAGAAGAAAAGAGAGCCACTGACCTCCGAGGTGAGAATGTCCATAGGAGAAAATATTTTTAAGTTGGTCAAGTTCAATGATGATCTGAAGAAGTCCTGCTCAAAAAAATATTCCAAAGAGGACTATGCGCAGAAAGTCTTTTTCGAATATGAAGATGGCCTCGTATTAAATGTAGACGAAGAGATCAAATCCACCCTGGCCAAGGAAGATTATGAAGAGGTCTTTGCTGCTTTGGGTGATTTAGAGAAAATGCATCAGGTCAGATGGCAAAAAGATCTCAAGGAACATCTTGAAAGAGAGAGAGCTGAATTTCGAAAGGAAATGAAGAGGATTAAAATAATGCATAGAGATCAGATGAATGATTTCACCGATCTCAATATTCTGAAGCAATTCGAATTTGAAGACTCTAGTTTTATGGTTCCTTATATCCCTGAGGTAAATGTCGATTCGATATTGCTAACTGTTGAACAAGAACTACGAGCTGCAGGTATTTCCAACTAAACAAACATTTTGATTCATTCAGCACTCGGTGCTCATTTCTTTCAGGGCACTATGAATTAATACCAATTCCCTATGTTTACGATCAGATGGTTGCGAAGCTCCTGATCCTTCTTTTCTATTTCAGTATCCTCTTTTTTATTGGGTATTGGTCCTCAAAGAAGATCAAGGATATAAAGGACTACTACGTTGGAGGAAAGAAGCTCGGATTCTGGGTGGTGGCTTTTTCTGTCAGGGCAACCGGAGAGTCAGCATGGTTGTTGCTCGGATTGACAGGACTTGGGGCTGTTGCCGGTATAAGTGGACTTTGGGTTGTGGCAGGAGAAGTCCTTGGAGTGAGTATTTCCTGGCTGGTAATGGCTAAGAGGTTTAAACGATTTTCTGATCAATTCGAGTCCATAACTATTCCTGATTATTTGGTGAGCAGATTTCGCTCATCGACGCATCATCTTCGTATTGTAGCTTCATTCATTCTCTCTGTCTTCGTGGTGATCTTTGTTAGTGCTCAGATTGATGCCACGGGCTCAGCTTTCGAGGTGTTCATGGGTTGGAATTATTATACGGGAGCACTGGTAGGGTTTGGCATCGTGCTGGCCTATATCATTTTTGGTGGTTTTGTAGCTGTAGCATGGTCAGATCTATTCCAGGGAATGCTTATGTTACTCGGCCTGGTATTTCTTCCTGTGATTGGATTTCTGTCCCTGAAAGAAGGAGTCCCATTTTGGCAAGAACTACAGAACATTGAGCCGGACTTTCTGAATATATGGGGTCCTGGAGGCCTGAACCTTTTAAATATTACCACCATCCTCGGTTATGCATTTATCGGCCTTGGCTTTTTAGGTTCACCCCAGGTATATGTACGATTCATGTCGATAAAAAATGAAGCAGAAATTACAAAAGGTACTTGGGTGGCCATTTTGTTTACCTTGATCACCGATACCGCTGCTGTCTTTGTTGGCATATTGGCTCGATACTTTTTTACCGAATCCGGGATGGACGTTGTAGCTGTTCTCGGCAATAACGGGCAAAACTCAATTATACTGCTGGTAGAGCATCTATTGCCATTTCTCTTCACTGGCATCTACATAGCTGTGGTCTTGGCTGCGATCATGTCAACCGTCGACTCCTTATTGGTGGTCGCATCAAGCGCGGTGGTCAGGGATGTGTACCAACAGATCCTTCATCCCGAAACGAGTTTAAAAAAGTTAAACAAAATGTCTCGCCAGGTTACTTTTCTGATGGCTTTGGTAGCCCTGGCACTGGCAATGACGGTTGCTATGACTACTCCCGAGCGAACGATATTCTGGTTTGTCATCTTTGGATGGTCGGGTATTGCAGCAAGCTTTTGTCCCAGTATTATTCTTTCATTATTCTGGAAAGGTTTTACGGAATTGGGAGCAATAGCATCTATGATCGTGGGATTCTTGTCCATCCCATTTTTCAAATTTGTCATGCCGTCACTGGATGATGTTGGAATCTATTTTGATCGTATGGCTGAGCTGGGACCTTCTTTTGTGATGGGTCTGTTAACCGGTTATTTGGTGTCAAAATGGAAGCCGGATCGAGAATTGGAAAAATTCTTTGAATCGGTCCGATCAAAGTAGGCAGACTCCTGTTTTCACTCACGTCATCAGATCACAAACTTTAACCTGTTTACTGCTTCTCCTGAAAGCCATGATCAATCCCCTGCGATATCAAGCTTTAGCTTGATGCTTATTACTATAATATGTCTATAAAGCCACAAACTAAAGTTTGTACTCGCAACATCCCATACCATCACAAGCTTTAACCTGTTTACTGCTTCCTCTGAAAGCCATACTCAATCCCCTGCGATATCAAGCTTTGGCTTGATGCTAATTACTATAATATGTCTATAAAGCCACAAACTAAAGTTTGTACTCGCAACATCCCATGACATCACAAACTTTAACCTGTTTACTGCTTCCTCTGAAAGCCATGATCAATCCCCCGCGATATCAAGCTTTAGCTTGATGCTGATTTTACTAACGAATGTTCATCTCCTTAATATATTTGAAATTAATTGACTTCCACGGGGTTACCTATTGTTCATTCTGCTCATTATTAAGAAAGGACATAAATGAAAGAGTTGTATTCCCGTAGAAAGCTTCCTCATATATATCCTGTGGGAGCGATTTTCTTTATAACATTTAGACTGAATGATTCTATACCTCAGAGCAAACTTAAATTTTTAAGTGAAGATTGGGTTAGAATGAAGAATGAGGTAAAAGAGACGAATTTCATTAAGAGACAGTCACTGATCTCCCGGTTAAGAAGAGAACAGTTTGGCAGATTCGATCATCAACTTGATATGTCACCCTACGGTGATTGTGTATTCAGAAATGAAGAAATTGCACAGATCTTGTTCGACAAAATAATATCGTTCAATTCTAAGTACTATATTCTACTTTGCCTATCGATAATGCCTAATCATGTGCATATGCTTGTTGATACAAGTGTTCAAGTCCCGATAGGATATGATCTTAATTCCATCCCAGAATCCTATGTTAATGTAAACCATTGGATGAGATTGATCAAAGGTAGTTCTTCTTATTTGATCAATAAAAGATTAAATCGGGTGGGTCAACTTTGGGCTCATGAGTCCTATGATCAATATGTTAGAAGCAGTCGAGATCTTAACAATTACTACAATTATATTTTAGACAATCCAGTAAGGGCAAAATTACCTGCTAAATATTTGCAAAAGCCATATTTATTCCGAGAGGAATCACTTTTATAAGAAAATGGGTATCGAAGGCTAATTGCATGCAAACTAAAGTTTGTACTCGCAACATCCCATACCATCACAAACTTTGGACTGTTTACTGCTTCCTGTGAAAGCCATGATCAATCCCCTGCGATATCAAGCTTTAGCTTGATGCTCATTACTATAATATGTTTATAAAACCGCAAACTAAAGTTTGTACTCGCAACATCCCGTGCCATCACAAACTTTGGCCTGTTTACTGCTTCCTCTGAAAGCCATGATCAATCCCCTGCGATATCAAGCTTTAGCTTGATGTCCATTACTATAATATGTTTGTAAAACCGCAAACTAAAGTTTGTACTCGCAACATCCCATGACATCACAAACTTTAACCTGTTTACTGCTTCCTCTGAAAGACTCCGACCTACCGTTCTATGATGAAGGACGACAAGCTTTAACCTGTTTACTGCTTCCTCTGAAAGCCATACTCAATCCCCTGCGATATCAAGCTTTAGCTTGATGCTCATTACTATAATATACCTATAAAGCCACAAACTAAAGTTTGTACTCGCAACATCCCGTGCCATCACAAACTTTGGCCTGTTTACTGCTTCCTGTGACGGCCATACTCAATCCCCCGCGATATCAAGCTTTAGCTTGATGCTCATTACTAACTAATATGCGTCTTCTTAGTATGCTGATGAGTGCCATTTTGTCTTCGCAATTTGTTACCTTCCTAATTACAAACCTAATCACCATGCTCCAACTCAACCGGCGTAAATTTGTACAATTAATAGGCCCAATAGCTGCTTCCAGCCTCATCAGGACAGGGCCCGATCTTATCTTACATAATGCCAACATCATCACCATTGATCCGGCCCAGTCAAGGGCTGAAGCAATCGCCATCTTCGGTGATAGAATATTGTCGGTAGGACGCAATGATGAAATACTCAAATTGGCGACTACGTTCACCAGTAAGATGGATATGGGTGGCAGGACCATTACTCCTGGGTTTATCGATGCCCACTCTCATCCTGCTGGTTCTGGCAGAAGACATCTCATTGATATAGACTGCTCTCTGGATTCTATTGAAAAGATCAAAGCATTGGTCGCTGAGAAGGCAAAGTCTCTCGATAAAGGAGCATGGGTATTCGGCTTTAAATATGATGATACCAAAACAAAAGAAGGGCGTTATCTGACCCGGCAGGATCTGGACGAAGTGGCACCCGATCACCCGGTGTTGATTACGCACAGGGGAGGACATACAGCCTTTGTCAATTCAATGGCCTTTCAGATTTCAGGTGTGGATAAAAATACTCCTGATCCGAATGGTGGCCACCTGGATCACGATCCCAATACCGGTGAATTGACAGGCAGACTTTTGGAAACGGCCACCGACCTGATTAAAGCCGATCGCCCTGCGATCACGGAAGCAATGTATGTAGATGGTGTTGAATTAATCTCGGAGATGCTTGCCAAGGCCGGAATTACTTCTATCCACGATGCAAGTGGTTCTATCAAAGACCTGGAAGCATACCAGGCCGCTTACAAAGCTGGGAGACTGAAAACCAGGATTTATAATCACATAAGGGGATTCCAGATATACAAGATGATAGATGCAGGTGTCAGAACCGGTCTGGGCGATAAGTGGGTAAAAGTAGGACCGCTAAAAACGATCATTGATGGCTCGATATCGGAACGAACTGCACGTCTGTCCTCTCCTTACATCGGAAGTGATGATGATTACGGCATTTTAGTTTCGACCCGAGAAGATCTTTATCAGATCTGTAGTGACGCACATAATGCCGGCTGGCAAATCGGGGTACATTCCAATGGAGATGTCGGTATAGATATAACCCTCGGAGTATTCGAAAGATTGCAGAGAGAGAATCTCAAAAAGGATCCCCGCTTCCGACTCGAGCATTGCACAGTCATCAACGAAGATCTCGTCAGAAGGATTGCTGCCCTTGGTGCTATCCCCTGCCCTTTTTCGACCTATGTATATTGGCACAGTGAAAAGATGAAATTCTATGGGGCAGAAAGATTAAATCACATGTTTGCACTGAGAAGCTTTCTGGATGCGGGGATCAAAGTTACACAAACCTCGGACTATCCTCCTGGTCCTTACGAACCCATGATGGCTTTGCAATCAAGTGTCACGCGGGTCGGTTATGACGGACAACTCTGGGGGCCCAAACAACGAATCACGGTGGAAGAAGCTCTTAAGGTTGGAACTATACACGGGGCATACGCATCGTATGAAGAAAACGAAAAGGGTTCCCTGGAGCCCGGCAAGCTGGCTGATCTCGTAGTACTGGGGAAAGATCCCACGATGGTTGATCCGATGACGATCATGGACATCCCGATTCATAAAACGATGGTCGGAGGTCAGTGGGTATACGAAGCTTAATTCATTTGTCTTCGAGACGATTATATTTTTTCAGAATTTCTTTTAACCGATCGTGAGGTAGTCGATAGACCTTATTTCCATTAATTCCCGTCATGGTCTCTGCCGCGATCATTGCATTGATAATTGCCTCTTCAGTGGCCTGAGCAACTGCCAGAAACAGATCCGACATTTGATCATTGGGAATAAAGGTCACACTCTGTGGGACTTCCCGGTTTGCCGCATCGGGGTTGGCAGTAGAGAATGCAATAAATATATCTCCGGATCCATTACCTCCATACCCGCCCAACCTACTGAGTCCAATCGGAACTCTTCTTGCCAATCTTTTCAATTGATGAGGAAGTAATGGTGCATCCGTAGCAACCACCACAATGATCGATCCCTGATCCCGGTCGGCAGGAAGAAAATCCATTGTAGGCAGTAAGTTGACAATTTCCTTACCAACCGGAACACCGGCAATAGTCAGCGATGAACGAGAGCCATAGTTTGCTTGAACAAGTACTCCAATCGCGTGTCCCCCTTTTTCTTCATCAAGAATTCGAGAAGCCGTACCAATGCCTCCTTTGAATCTATGACAGATCATTCCGGTTCCTCCTCCGACATTTCCTTCCGGCACCATGCCTCCTTTTGCTCCATTCAATGCTGTAAAGACATGTTCTTTTTTAACATGAAATCCATTGATATCATTGAGTCCTCCATCGTAGGTCTCAGCGACCACGGGCAAAGCCCAGAATAGACCTGGTGCATCCGGAAGGCTTTGGAAAATTTCGTTTTTATATTCCCATTCAATGATGGCATCTCGCACAACGCCTACACTGTGAGTATTGGTGATTGCAAGTGGACCTTCCAAAAATCCCGATTCTTCTACCCAGGTCGTTCCCGTCATTTCACCATTGCCATTCAGACTATACCATCCTGCAAATACCGGATCGTAGACCTTACCCTTTGGAAGGATTGCGGTTACTCCCGTCCTGACAGGACCCTCACCAACGACCAACTTGCCTTCGCCGGATATGATCGTTGTGTGCCCCACCTTCACTCCTTCTACATCCGTAATCGCATTGTAAGTACCTGGATTGCCCTCCAGGGGTATACCAAGATCGCGTGCTCGAATATTTTGGGCTGTAGTCATATTTGATATTATCATTGAAAAAAGAATGGAAATGATTACCGTGTTGTATTTATTCATAAGTTCAAGTGTTCGTCGTTAATTATCGACACAAAACTGTATTCCGGCCTGAGCAAGACTAATCTACTAAATAGTAATTTCCACTCGGTTGTATTCAGGATCCAATATTACACTTTCAAAATATCCATCAGCCGTTTTCCTGGGTTGGCTTACTACCGGTATTCCATCCTTTTCCATTCGATTGGTTAGATGGATGACCGCTTGCTCAGAACCAACAGAAATCGCAAAATGTGCAATCCCCAAATACTCATGTGCGGACGTTTCTCTGATCTTTATGATATCAGGACGGTGCATTAATTCCAACCGACACCCATTCTCGAAAGACAAAAAATAGGATGAAAAATTCTTGGAAGAGTTGACATACTTCTCCCCTTTTTTCATCTTGAAATACCTGGTGTAGAAAGATGACATTTTCTCTATGTCCTCTACCCAAATAGCAAGATGTTCGATGTTCATAGTGCCTTCTAAGATCGATTTTCTATCAAAGAAATGAGGAGATCAATAGCCCTTTGAACGAATGCCGGGTCTTCAACATACTCATCACATTCGACGATTTCAATGGTTTCAGGAAGATGCTCTTTCAAGTAGTTAAAAAATGCGGTGTCCGACTCTTTGTCATACAGGATTCCTCCTTTTTTTGAATACCTCCCTACGCCTCCAAGCGGTATCATGAAGTAGGCTTTGTCTTTCGTGGATTGTAATCTTTGGCATATACTTTTGGCCACCCGGACGATTTCTTGAGCATTCAATCTTGGGACAAAAATTACGGGACTATGAAATACATAGTCATGGTCCTTGTACTCTTCGGGGACTTCATTCGGATGAACAAGGATACCCAGATGTTCGGCTCCCCCGGGGCACAATACTTGAGGAATGCCCAATTTCCCTGCAACCGAAAGTCTTTGGGGCCCGCCAGCACGAAGTACACCCCAAACGTCATCCGCAATTTCACCCATTGCATAATCGAATACAGCGCCGATAATACCCTCCTTCATCATTTGTTCCATAGCACGACCACCAGAACCAACGGCATGAAATACGATTACTTCATAGCCCTTTTCTTCTATGTAGCGTATCGCTTCCATCGCACCGTTGGTCAGTACACCCAGGTTGGACATGCCGATAAGCGGCTTTTCTGATGCATCAAAAATAAATTTGGTCTCATCTTCAGCCATTCCACAGGCTGCCGAAGCGGCATTAGCCAGTATTTTCCTGGTAAAAGGATTGAGCTTTAAAATATCACTGACAGAAAACATCATGGTGATATCCTTGATGCCTACGAATTCGGAAGTGTCTCCCGAGGCAATTGTTGAAACCATAATCTTTGGTAATCCATACGGAAGTGCCTGCATGACATCACAACAAGTAGACGTTCCTTGAGTACCTCCAAGTCCAAGGACGGCGTGGATATCATTTTCGGCAATTTCCTTTAAGAGGATATTGATACATCCCTGAACAACGAAGGGGTTCGACTTTTCCCGGGTAGGATCTTTAAGAATCTCATGTAGTTCACCGCCTCCGGCGGCAATGACTTCCTCTCTTGAAATAGTAGGTTCTATGCCAGGTGTACCCACAACACCGATATCGATTAAAACTGCTTTATGCCCTTTGGAATTGATTTGTTCAATAAGATATCCGGCTTCCTGATCTTTGGTATCAAGAGTGACGAGCAGTGCTATTGTCTTGGTCATGGTCGATAATTATGAGCTTGGGAATTTTAGATCGGCAAATTCTTTGGCGGTGGCAAAGACAGCCCTTTCTATAGGGATGCGTTCTGTAGAAGATCCCGTCCAAATGCCATCGCATGATGTGTTATTAAGCACGTATTGAAAATCCGGAGGATTGACCAGTGCAGACCCGTGCGCAATCATCATAACGTCGGGTTTTAATTTGCGCATTTCTTCGTTTGCTTTTTCGATTCTTTCGGCTGCTTGTTCTATCCTCTCTCCCGAATCATAGCCTTTGAGTCCTCCCTGTGTAGTGCCGCAATGAAAGCAAAAGACATCTGGTTGTGCCTCACCGACGAGCCTCCGGCAATCCTCCATGGTGAATCCAAGTCCAATGGAAACCATGTCCATTTCCCTGGCTAGTTTCAGCATTTCAATTTCATTATCCAGGGTAATACCACTTTTTGTGAGTACTCTGTAGATCTCGCTATCCGGATCCACATAGCTGATCGAAGGCCCAATATTGGAAGCCGAGTACACGCCCATCTCCTTACATTGATTGAGGACCATTCTCATGTCTTTCAACGGATCATTGGCATTTAAGCAAGCGCAGATAAAAGAGTCACCCTTGATAGCTGGCATGATATCTTCTCGCGTATAGTCCAGCGTTTGTTTGTTAGAATCCAGGATTGGCCACATCATAGACATCGTACCCATTCCATTGGAGCGAAGACGTGCACCGGAGAACGTATTGATACAATCGGCTCCGGCTTTTTCAAGAAGTTGAGCCACGAGGCCACTTCCCGCACTTGCTATAAAAATGGGCAATCGGCTCTCAACCTTCTTTCTGAGTTTGGTAATGATTTCCTCTCTCGAAGTGTGCTTGACGATCATCGATTCAAATGTTTGACATGTCCAAAATAGCATTTAATCGAATCATTCGACTCTCAGGCTGAATTTCAAAATTAAGAACTTGATAAAATACTCAATTTGATGACTCAAATGACACGATCATTCCCTCCGTCGACTGGTAATTGAGCACCTGTAATTTTGGAGAATAATGGACCCAGCATGGCTACGGCAAGGTCTGCAACATCCCTGGATTTGACTTCAGTCTTCAAGACATTGTTTGTTTTGTATTCTTCGATTGACAATCCATATTGATCTGCCCGAGCTTTTAAAACTTCATCGGTCCAAATTCCGGTATCATATACGGCATTGGGGTGGATGATATTCACCCTGATCCCTTTCGAGCCCAATTCCAGCGCAGCTACCCTGCCCAATTGCGTGAGTCCGGCTTTGGCAACCGAATAAGCTGATGCCCCGGGTCCGGGCGCCGGAACATTCTTCGAGCCAATGATCACCACTGCCGGGTCAAAGCCCAACTCCAGGAAAGGCACACATGACTGCAGAATTCTCTGATGACTGGTGACATTAATAGCCATGCTTTTTTCCCAGACATCATGATCCATATCTGCTATCCTTGCACTTTTGGGAAAGATTCCCGCATTCGTAATCAGATAGTCAATCCCCCCATAGGCTTCCACAATTCTCTCAATGCACTTGTCGACATCTTTTTGCTTTGTTACATCACACTGTAAAGCCAGGATTCCAGGTTGCGTAAACAGTGATTTGATTTTTCTGTCAATATCAAGAGCTGCAACGACTGCGCCTTCATTCACAAGAGATGCTATACATGCCTTTCCGATTCCACTTGCAGCTCCCGTTACTACGGCAATTTTGCCCTGGAGTGTTTTAGAAGGTCCTGCCTTTTTGAGTTTGGCCTGTTCCAGGCTCCAGTACTCCATTTCAAACAATTCTTTCTGCCCAAGTGCTCTCCAGCCTCCCAAGTGCTCTGCCTGGGATATGGCCTTTTTCGTATGCCGTGCTATGTCCTCAATGATGCGAACATGCTTTATTGTAGGACCAAATGAAAGTGTTCCGATCCCTGGCAATATTCCCCACCTGGGAGCGACATCCAGTTTCTGCTCACCGCGACTATATTTTTCGAAATATTGATCATAAGCGCTCTCAAATTTTTCAAGATCCCTGGTATAATTTTTTGTGAAACAGACAGGGACTCTTTTTGTCCTGATGATGTGGTCAGGCGTGATGGGTCCCCGGTTGGAAATGGATTTTACATTTTTCAATTTTGAAAAAGCCACGGACGCCCGCGATTGATCCAATTTTGCTAATACAGGTTTGCCTGTCATCTCTGATACCCTATTTCTGATTTCGGCAAGTCTTATATAGTTGGGCTTCGAAGGTTTGGCGCCTTTTACAGGTAGTGCACCTTTCCTTTTTAAATAACGCTCTGCCTTAGTCACCACCCCGATCATTTTCTCGTAACTCTTCTTCGGATCGTCATCAAAAGTGAAGACCCCATGATTCAACAAGATCATTCCATCGACAGATGTCCAATCAATATTCCTCGTCATCTGGTAAATAGTCTTGGCCAGGATGAATCCGGGCATCACATAGGGTATGATCAACATCCTGTCACCATAAATTTCCTCTATTCTTTTTCTGCCACCGGGAGTATTGGTAATGGTAACAACGGCATCCGCATGGGTATGATCAACGAAGGTAAACGGTATGATGCCGTGGAGTATGGCTTCAACAGATGGGTTAGGTGCGGAAGGATCAGTTACGGCCATTCTTTGGTATTTGACCATATCCATGTCGCTGAGTAGAGCCAGTTGAGCCAGTTGATGCAATGCACTTAATTTGACCGGAGTAAATCCCGGGGCTTCTATAGTTGCCAGATCCCAACCGCTGCCTTTGACATATAAAATGTCCTCGGATTCACCAAATATATTTTGTTCACGAATCTTGACCGAGGTATTCCCTCCTCCATGCATGACCAAATCCTCTTCTTTGCCCAGCAGATGAGAAGTGTACACTCGCATTTTGAGTAAATTATTACCACACTTTTTGGCTTCTTTATTGTCCCAGGAACTTTTCATTTAGGAAAGATTTTTAATAAATTTCATAATGTGATGACGGATTTCTTGGCCGTGCAAGGTATCATTTACATACCGCGAAGTCACTTTTTTTAATTCAGAATTTTTGATGTTCAATGATAGTTCATGTGCTATGCTGAAAGGATGAAGGGGATCGTGATCGTTACCCAGAATGAGGCAAGGACAATCTATTTTCTCCAATTCCGACATTTTTTCTAAAGGGGTGTCGGACACCAATGAGGAAATGACCATCTCAAGACAATCTTGTTGATGATCCGCAAATATTCCAAGCAAAGAATTTGCGGCTCCAGGCAATTGTGCTTTTAATCGAAGAAACGATTCCAGCTTTTGAAATTCAACATTACCATTCGGATGGTTGAGATAAGTACTGGCTGTTTGAAGAATTGAAAGGTTTTGCGGGAAAGGAGTATTGAGCCATGCCGGACGAAGGAAGATGAGCGCTTTAACCCGGCTGGGAAATCGCACTGCAATGTTCAAGGCTATTCCTGCACCCATGGATAAGCCCCCCAGGTAAACGTTTTCAATTTTCCTGGTACCTAACAGCGAGATGATTTCATTGGCATAATTTTCGAAAGATGGGACCCTGCCACTATCAAGCTGTGATGCACCGTGTCCGGGACAATCTGCACAAATGATGTGCAACTTTTCCATTGGTCCCAAAAGACGTTCTATTTGACTGGAATTGGCTGTCAGCCCATGTTGAAAAACAAGTGTGGGGCCACTTCCTGATTCATAGAAATGAATGTCGCTGATCATTGTGAATGAAAAATTCAGTCTCCAAAAGTACCATTCGTATATTTATTCCAGATTATTTCGACTAGATGAACGGACTGGTAATAGGGATAGATTTTGGAACTGATTCTGTGAGGTCCGTATTGATCGATGCATCCGATGGTCGTGAAGTTGCCTCTGATGTCTTTTATTATCCGAGATGGCATCAGGGGCTATATTGTAATCCTGTAGAAAATCAATTCAGACAACACCCATTGGACTATCTCGAAGGCCTGGAATCCACAATCAAAACGATCCTTACTTCCCTGAATGAAAAAGAAAGATTACGCGTCCGGGGTATTTCCGTCGACACGACGGGTTCGACTCCCGTTGCAGTAGACAGACAAGGGAAGCCGCTTTCTTTGTCTTCTGAATTCGAAGAGAACCCCAATGCCATGTTCATTCTTTGGAAGGACCATACTGCCATTCTGGAAGCGAACCAAATCAACGGTCATGCTCAATCAAACGATATCAATTATCTCCAATATGTTGGTGGTATTTATTCCTCGGAATGGTTTTGGGCCAAAGCACTTCACATTCTCAGAGAAGATGAAAGTGTGAGGAATGCAGCCTTCAGTTGGGCAGAGCATTGTGATTGGATTCCCTTCTTGCTATCGGGGGGCAATGATGTCATGAAGATGAAGAGGTCAAGATGTGCTGCGGGTCATAAGGCATTATGGCATGAATCCTATGGAGGACTTCCACCTAATCATTTCTGGACTGAAATAGATCCCCTCCTGGATGGGTTGCATGACAGACTCTATACTACGACGCACACTTCAGATGTGAAGGCAGGACAGCTATCGCAGGAATGGGCGGAAAAATTGGGTTTGCATACTGAAGTCGCTATTGGTGTAGGAGGCTTTGATGCCCATATTGGAGCAGTAGGTGGAGAAATTAAACCCTATGTCCTGTCGCGAATTATTGGCACATCTACATGTGATATTTTAATGGCACCTAACGAAGAGGTCGGAGACACCCTGGTAAAGGGCATATGTGGTCAGGTCGATGGATCGGTCGTTCCCGGAATGCTCGGTATGGAGGCGGGACAATCGGCATTCGGAGATGTTTATGCCTGGTTTAAGAATCTCATTGCCTGGCCGATTATCCACTTGATGCCGGACTTGCAAGGCCATGATGCTTATGATGGGAATATTTTGGACAAGATCATTCCGGCACTGAATAAAGCCGCTTCTCAATTACCGGTAGAATCAACACATGAGTTGGCTATTGACTGGATGAACGGAAGACGCACTCCCGATGCTAACCAAACACTGAAAGGTGCATTGATCAATATAAATCTCGGAAGTGATGCGCCAAGAATATTCAAATCATTGGTTGAAGCAACTTGTTTTGGCTCTCGTGCGATCGTTGAAAGATTCCGTGAGGAGGGTATTGAAATCAGGGA
>JANQHF010000024.1 GCA_028282725.1 Saprospiraceae bacterium | reverse complement strand
GTCGGATTGTTGCTGATGTAAATAGTCATATGCGAGGAAAGAAAGAAAGAGACGTTCTGATACCAAGCCGGCATCCTGGTTGGTCTCTGCAAACAAAGATAATTTGGCGGCTTCTGCCAAATGTGCCTGGCGATCTGCATAGATTTTGCTATTGGCTGATTTGAGCGAGTTCTGATAAGCTTCCCATAGATTTCTAATGGCTAATGTGCGCAAACTGTCTGCCCTTCTATACGAAATCTGAAGATTGGTGTTGGCAATGGATAAGTTATTATAGGCACTTTGCGTGTATCGTACCCATCTCTGAAATGCATCGGCAATCGTATCAGCCAACACTCTTTCGGAATAGGCATCTGCAGGACAGGTTTCAGCTGCGCGATATTTATTGATGCCGTCTTCAAAATCTTCTGCCAAAACCTTGTCGTGCCCGTTTTGAATGGCTTTTAAATAACAGGGTTTGAGTTGCTGGACCTGGGCAAACACATCCGAGACAAATAAAACAATAGGTATCGCTATGTACCAGGTTTTATCCATGGTCAAAAATTTACGGTCATTGAGAAACCAGCAAATGACAAACTTGTATTGGGGAGTATTTGATAGCTTGGCTTTATTTCAAAAGATACGGATTCGTCTGGACAATAGTTTTCTTGCCGGTATCGCTTTTTCTTCAATTGATGGGATCGAAAAATATACCAGCCAATATCTGCAAGGATGAGGCCCAGGCTCGCTGTTTTAAGACCAGATGCGGTCTTGTTATAGTCTTCCGCTTTCATAAGTAAATCTGTGATCATTTCGGTTTCATCATCCCCCCTTATCCATGCATCTCTATACAACCCAAATTGTTCGTCAGACCTATTGCTGTACCATACTCCCAACCTCCAAAAAATAAAGGATCCAACCCCGGTTCCAATATGAGGGAGTGTTTTTCTAAAATTGAATTTGTAATTGGCGTTGCAGTTTACCCCAGGGTCTCCCCACAATTGATATACAAAAACAAGGGTATCCTGTCTGCCAAAGTTCAATGTGCCTTCAGTGATATTTTGCCAGATTCTTTGATTTAGACCTGATCTGTGAATATCATCTTTGGGCGGATTCAGATCAAAAGATTTATTATACAATTGTTCACCCTTCAAGTTTTGAATTCCCAGATCAAGCTTGTGAAAGAACTCTTTTTCAGGACTTTCCAAATAGAAATTCATTTGCAGATCGGCATCATCAATTTTCATGCTGTCGATTGTAATAAAGGAAAGAAAGGAAAATTGAGACATACCAGAAGAATCTCTTATTTCCTTGACAAGACGTTGACCGTTTTCTTCATATAGCAATACCGGAACTTTTATAGTTCCCTGCTTTAATTTCATTTGCCCAAATAGAAAACTTTTGAAAACTATAATTTGACAAAATAATATGATAATTGTACGGATAGACATAATTCTAATTTACTAATGGAGTGTACTCCCATATATCAGTAAGAATTCTTCTTTTAGATTCACTGTCACAATTACCATCAAAAATGCATGTTTCCCCAAATAAAATATAACCTTTTCCATTCAGGGCAAACCCTTTGGCATAATACCTTGGTTGGCCCTGTATAAGAATCCTTGATGTCCACGTTTCGATTCCGCTTATATTCAGGGGATCAAATGCCCACATTTCATTAACTACAGAACCATTTGAATAACCGGCAATGATGTATGCAATTTCATCTATTACAAAGGCTGAAGCCCTGCTAAAACCGTCACTACCCAATATTAAAGTACTATCCCTCCATGTATTAGTTGGCACGTCATACCTCCAAAAATCTTTTTGCCATCTCAATCCATCATATCCGCTTCCTGCAAATCCGCCTAACCCATCTATTGAAAATCCAACAGCATTTACCCTGCCACGATCACGCACTAAATTTGATCTATTTCTCAAGAGTAATGGAAGTGAAGCAATAGTGTCCCATGCATTCTTACTATGTTTTGATCCAGGATTGAATCGATAGAAATCATTTAGATAATCTCCAGATGCAGATCTTCCTGCTCCTACATATGCATATCCATCATATACAAAAGCTACAGCACCGAATCTTCCCCCTTCACCAGGAAAGTCTTGGATCCTGACCCATGAGTTGGATGATTCATCATGGTGGTAAAAATCCTTGAAATAGCTTTTATCTCCATCTAAAACACCAAGCCCATAATAGATTGTATCTCTCAATATAAAATTTACAGAATGAATTCTAGCTTCCGAATTAAAATCAGAATGGTTTAAAAATGAAGACTCCAGATTAGGCTGAAAACCATATATATCATTGTGTAATCCAAATGAGACACCACAGATTTGCTTACATCCGACTCCGACATATGCTTGATGTCCATCACTTACGGCCAAAGAAAGTTGAATTGGATCTCTGCCAATTCTAAATTGTGATTGACCATTCCATTTCGATTTTGTTTTCCATCCATCCTTTGTTTGAAAGCTCGTGGTGTCGCTATATATATCACGACCGTCCTCAGTAATCACATAACTTCTAACTAGATATTTACTGTTGAAATTTAAATCATTAAAGGAGCTAAAAAATGAGCCGTCATCCGATTCGGGACCTAAATTGGATGTAATTGAATTTGAGATCGTTGGGAGCACTTGAGTATTTGTGGAAATAACATGGCCATGTTTTGCAACCTGACGAGTCAGTTTCACCAATACACCTTCAATTCTTACCGAATCATTGAATAAAAAATCTATACTATCCAATACTTTTACACCACCAGATAAGCTAAACTTTTCTTCTTCACTATAAATAGTTCTAGGCCTCTCAACCCTGTCGTCTGCCACTATAGCATAGGCCCGGACATAATATGTAAATGACGGAAATTCTGTTACCCAGGTAGTATCAAACCCGGATATTTCGGAGGGCTTTAAAATTTCAATTCTATCATCAAAATTGTTTATATCCGGATTAGATATACTCGAGCTAATTACAAAGCCCCTCTCCCTAATTTCGCCTTCCTTAATTATCAAATTTGCTCTAAAGAGAGCCTTTCCAATGTCAATTTCCTCTACCGAAATATTTTCAAATTCTACAAAAGGCAATTCAAAGTTGTCATTTTCACCAGAAGTGCATCCAAGGTAGATTGCAAAAAGGAAAACAGCTAAAACGGCTTTATAGTGCTGACTATTAAACAAATAAGGGTTGAATAAATGAAACATTCGCTTAACGAATTTGAGAGAATGAATCTATATCAATAAAACGTACAACTATACCATTTTGAACTAATTATTACAAAAAGATCAAAATTTACCAACCCTATTATGATTATCTATTTCAGTAAAAAATAATTCTTTCTGTGTAAAATTGTTGGTCTGTAATGATTTGGACAAAATATATGCCTTTAGCAAATTCACTCAGATCAATCTGATAATTCAAAAGCTTGTCCAATCCCAAGGTAGTCCTTGAAACTGTTTGTCCGCTGCTGTTGATTAAATGAATTGATTTAATCACCTCACTTCCAACATCCATTTCGATAAAAATTTTGTCCCGTGTCGGATTGGGAGCTATCTTAACCGGAACCTGACTGTATAATTGATTCTCTTTTTTGAAGGCTTGTCTTGATTCTCCAACAATTTGTGCAGAATTTAAAACCGGTATCCCAAAGTCATGTATGACAACACAATCGTTCATATCCATAATTGATAACCTATGCATGCCTGGACCCAAGCCTTGAATTCGAAAGGTGTCATCAATAACTTGTCCTCCAACCACCATTGAATCTTCGAACACCACTGTCTGTGTATATGGCGGACTTCCTCCTAATACAACGACCTCAAAAGCTCCCTGAAGCCCAGTTTGACCGGGGTCTTCTTCCGTAATGATGATAGTACTGGAATCAACTCTTAATTCATCTATAGCCACCACAGTAACATTGGCGCTGTCCGACTTGCTCGTTACATCATTTGTAACCTTTAATTGATAGGTTCCACCAGATGCAGCGAATGCACTGATACTATCTGTTCTACCAAAAATCTCTCCATCATCGCTTGTCCAATTATATGCGACCCCATTTGCTACAGAAGAAAGACTACCATCTAAGAGAACCAAATCTCCCGAACATTCGATAATTTCAGGGGTGGCAATCTGAGCAATTACAGAGTCTATTCCTTGAGTTATTCTAACCCTTTGACTAAATGGATTAGACTTGGAGATAAGATTGACAAAGGCTGTTCGTTGTTGTGTACTATCATTTTCACTTATGTCTAAAGTAACAATATTCGATCCCGGGCTTCCCATTAAGGTGTCTTGGTTGTTAATTTTTACTACTATCCAATCATTCAGAACCTGCGATGGTTCGAGAGTAATCATAAAACTGTCATTTGGATTGAGTCTCAGCGTTATTGTCCTTTCCTGATGACCTATATCAAAAAATGGCGGAGTTGCTGATGCCAAAGTGATCGGAACTTCATTCGGATCGGCTATAAAAGAGTCAAGTCTGCTTGTGCCGTTTATGACATAGGTTTCTTCATTTATATGAATGCCTTCGGGGTCATTGAGATCAAAAAAAGGAACAATTCGCGTAACTGATTTGTCTTCTTCATTCTGCATCATAATTATGACATCTTCATTTGGGATAAAACCACAAAGAGGATCACCAATAGATTGAAATAGATCATCAAATATTACCTGATCACTATTTACGATAGGTCTCGTTTGTTGACGATTCCGCAAATTTGTTGATGTATCTACTGAAAAGAACATGAGATTAAATCGTTCGTCAATCATTGCACCATTGAGTCTGCCGTTTTGTATTAAATCAGAGTGCTTGGCTTCGAAGGTGTGAAACCCATCTGATTCTATGCAAAGTTGACTATCTGCAAGTTGATCTATATTGTTAGAAGACACACTACTAATACTCAGCGAATATGACCCAGAGCTAGATACACGATTATTATCTATTACTAAATAATAAACTCCCGGAACCAAAATCTCATTGAAGAAGCCAATGCTCTCTCCGGATCCACGAATTTCTTTGAAATTCATACATTGCTCCGCACAAACCGTGTTGAACAATGACATACCCAAAGGGTCATTAGAACTAAGTACGATATTAAAACTGCGGGTTTCCTCGAAAGAGAATTGATATACTATATCATTCCCTAAGTATGCCCTGGAAGTCTTACCACAATAATCAATAGGAATACCTTCGGTCATTTCATCGTCATTATTATCTACTAACTGATTAAAGAAGTTATTTTCTCTGTTCACTAATGAATCTTCAGTCATATCATTCAGACCTATCACTTCAAAATCACCCCCACACCGCCCATCCGGTGTCATTTGTAAAGTATAGGTATCTGCTTTATTGCTTACTACAACGATATAGTAAAAACCGGCCGGGACATTTTCAAAATCAATCAAACAGTCATTTTCCATAAAGCCCGATTCTGTCAAATCGTAAAAACCATCGGATGTTGACTGTATTGAGCAATTGAACACAAAAACCTGGGTGAAAAAACTGGAATTATCTGTAAGTATGGGTTCAAAAGGACCATCTTCTTCATGATAATAGATATAAGAATCACTATACAGTGTATCCTTCAACCAAAGTAATGCACTATATCCGTCAAGTATACACTGTTGCTTTTTTAGGGACATGGGTGAATTGTCAAAATCTGTACTTAAAGTGCCTGAAATACGAGCCCCCAAATCAATATATGTTCCGCCATTATCACAGATACTCGGAGTCACCTTCTGACAATCCGAATCAATGCTCAAATTGAACGAACTCGTAGCATTGTCAAAGCCATCCACCACCACATAGTACTGGCCCCTTGATAAATATAACGGTCCGATCTTTTCGCTGCTATTACCACTTCTCCGGCTTTCGGCAATACACTTATTCTCCGAACACCACTCCTTGACCAGGAACATGTCGAGGTTCTGGCCTTCTTCGATACCAGTCAATTCTATGGTGATCTTCCTGATCGTGTCCTCGGTCTCCAACTCAAACATGAACACTTTTTCCTTCCCGGTATATCCACTTCTCGTATTGCCGTCACATAAATAAACACTCACATTATTCACACCATCTTCATTGGTCTCGCCCGTCATATCATCACCGCAAAACAGTTCCTTGGCTCCTGTACAGTCCAGGACACCGCAAGTCGCTGTCAGCGAAAAAGAACCGTGCTGTTCTTCATTGTATCCATCGACCACGATCAAATAATCTCCTTTGGGCAAGGGATCAAGGTCATCCAGGTAGTGTTCCCCGATCAGTTTTCCTGTGCCATCAAAGAGATTCTCACCCTTGGCAACACAACTCATCGTCCCATCTCCGCATGCCTCAAATACAAAGAGAGTCAGGTTGATCTCCTCACCATGAAATAGGTGAACATTCAAGGGTCCAAAGTTTTCCTCTTTGGTCACCTTGAATATTTGATCCGGACCATCATAGGAAAAATCCAGGTTAAAATTGTGACAGCCTGAATAACTTTCATTTGTGTATTTGTTTTCAGACTCAGATGTACTCCCCTTAAAGGTTTCGCCACAGCTCAATTCGGCAGGAGGCTGAGAAAAAGAGACATCGTCATTTCCGTCGGTCAGGATGAACACCTGGTCCGGACAAGGAGTCGGTTCACACGTGGCCATCAGCCAAAATGCACCATCTTGTTCATCGTGAAAACCATCGACAATCAAATAATAGTCTCCTGCTGGCAAGGGAGGGTCGGACTCAACAAAGTATTCCCCGATGACGTCCTTGCCTCTCATGATATTAGTACCCTTATAGAGGCAACCTATTTCATCTCCGGTACATGCATCGGCAACGAATAATGTAAGGTTGGTAAACCGGTCATGTTTCATGACGACGCTCAGGTATGTGGTCTCATCTGACTTGTTGACTTTAAACACCTTATCCGGACCTTCAAAATCAAAGACCAGGTCATAGTTTTTACAGGAAGTATAATCTTCAGCATTGAAATCATTTGAAGCACCTACTGTCGTGTCATCATAGAGTTGTCCACAGGAAATCGTTACGAGATTGTCACAGGGCGACGTGGAAGAACTATCGATTTGGGCGTTAAGTGTAGAGGTAAAAAAGAAGATCGATATGCAGATGAGCATTCGATGGAACGCTTGATATCTATGGCAGGTAAAGGTTGGTTGTTGCATGAGCTTATCTTTTGGCAGATGAAAAAATACTTGTTATTCTCAATGAATTGACCGTCGTCTGATCCAAAAAAGAGATAAAGACTAAACCGATTTAGGGATTCATGTTGTGAAAGACTCTTTACGATCAATAAAAGAGGATCTCACATGTATTAATTTAATGGAAAAGCGAGAGAATGACAAGAGTTCATTCGTCGATTGTCAGCTATAAGCAAAAAGTACTTAATTTTAAGTACTGATATTTATAGACTATAAAAGGTCTGGGTGTTTAATAACAATACTACCCTGTGATAAAGTAAACCTGAACATGGGGTGCTTACTTCACCGATTCAAGAAGTCAAGTCTCAATAATACAGCCGACCACAGTCGCTTGTAATACAGCACAAACCCTCCATCGATCCACACCAGGATCTTCAACTTATCCCTGCGTCGATTAATGAACAAGTACACACGGCCATCCAGTGGATCACGACACATCTTCTTTTTGACCAAGATCAGAACCATCAGGCAATTATAAAATATGGTGTTGGTCGGACGGATACGTTTGGCTTTCAGGAAGAACGTATCAATTTGATCAAAAAATTGACTAGGTGAGGAGATTATAATTCTCATTTCGAAGTAATCTCGACTTACGCTAACTACATCCACACCCAGATCCTACAGTCCACCTACAACACGGATCTGCCTCACAAGGAGACTTGTTTTTTCCTGAACAACCACATTTTGAAGTAGAAGCACATGTTTTAACGCTATTACCTGGCTCTTCACAAGCAATGCCATCGTTATCTCGGTCGAGGTCATTCCTGCAGGTGGGATCGGCGTTAAATGCTGCTTGAGCGCTGGTCTGAGAGGTATAGTTTGCGCAATTAGTGTCTCGACATCCTTCGTCTTCATCAAAGTCTATACATGATGAAAATAGAACTATAGTCAAAACAAGAAGCATCCATTTTAAGGACTTCATTAAGTATAGTTTATTATTGTGCCTAAATGTTAGACAATATTTAATCATGAAAGGTTCCCTTCAATGACGGAGAAAGCTAAAGAACTTTGCCGAGAGTTGAAAATAGGATTAATCGGCATTAACAAATGCCGGATCGATTTAATCACATTGGCAGTAATAAGATCTATATAACTAAGCCACCATAAAGTATGTATGATTTTGAAATCGTATATTCTAACTTTAGAGGAGATGATACAAGAACAAGTTTGAAAATACAAGCGCTCGTTCAATAAATGGACTTTTCCGCATAACGCCTGAAGAATGATTTAGTGGTCTCAGTAGTTAGTTAAACCTATGGACTTTTAGTCCACTACTTTGAGTTTCTACAAAGGTATTAACTTGAGGTTATGGGAAAGCGACAAAG
>JANQHF010000081.1 GCA_028282725.1 Saprospiraceae bacterium | reverse complement strand
CTGCTTCTAGGATGGAATCTACTAATAATCGCGTTTCCATCTCTTTGTTTTTTTGGATAACTCTAAGGTAAGCCTTTTTGTGCATTTTGAAATACACACGAATGCGCTTCTTCTACCATTTACATCTTAGCTCCCATCAGGCTCCATTCATTGATATCGTTTTGAAAAGCTTTGAAGGACTCATAAGCTCGTTTGCTCAATTCATCTCTTTGTGCCATATCTTCATATATATCCAAGGCTATCTTTTTCATACCTTCCATCACGTCATCCGGGTAGGGTAAGATCTCGACATCGGATTCATCCATGATCTTCTTGAGGTACAGGTTGTTTTTGGCTTCAAATTCCGACAACATATCCTGGTTGGCGCGATAACAAGCCGTTCGAACGATCTCCTGCAGGTCTTCCGGCAGTTGCTCCCAATCTCGCTTGTTGATGATACATTCCAATAAAGAACCTGTCTCATGCCATCCCGGATAGTAGTAATACCTGGCGATATCATGGAATCCGATCACATAGTCATGATAGGGGCCGATCCATTCTGTTGCATCTATAACACCTCTTTCCAGGTTGGTGTACAATTCACTCCCGGGCGAAAGTACAGCTGTGGCCCCCGCCGCTTCGATTACCTTTCCTCCCAGACCCGGCATACGCATTTTCAAACCCTTCCAGCTATCCATACTTTCAATTTTCCGATTAAACCACCCTCCCATTTGCAAGCCGGTATTACCTGCGGGAAAGGGTATAATATTGAATGGGGAGTACAAGTCTTCCCATAATTCCCGGCCCCCACCGTAATCCATCCAGGCATTTATTTGTTGAGCCGACATGCCGAAGGGTATGGATGTAAAAAATTGAAAGGACTGTTCTATTCCAGCCCAGTAATATGAAGCGCCATGTCCAATCTCGACCGAACCTCCACTCACTGCCTCGAATACCTGGAGGGGAGGTACCAACTCACCACCTCCATAAACTGTAATTTCCAGCCGTCCTGCAGACATCTTATAGATCCATTCTGCAAGCCGGTTGCACCCCTCGCCAATTACTGGAAAATTTGGCGGCCAGGTAGTCACCATTTTCCATTTAAACTTTTTGTCTGTGATAATCGCAGGAGCTTCGATCAATTGGTCATCACCTGGTTTACATGAAGCCAAAAGTGAGGCTCCAATGCCCATCGCCACACCTGTCTTTAAAAAATCTTTCCGATTCATATTGCTAATATTCTTAATAAGTGCTTAATTGTGCCACTTATTAATTGACCGATCACAATATCGCAAAAGAACAGGTAGCATGGAACAAAAATACGATGAGCCTCAGGGTTTGAATGATGTAGCAAAATTTCACAGGACGTTCGGATTACCGATCCTGGATGAACCTCATGTTCCTGATCCTGACCGATGCGCTCTAAGGGTCAATCTGCTTCAGGAAGAATTAGATGAATTAAAAGAAGCCCTTGAGGAGAAAGATATTATTGAAGTTGCCGATGCCCTGTGTGATCTGCAATACGTGTTGTCAGGAGCAATCCTCGAATTCGGACTGGCAGGACGGTTTAAGTCCCTCTTTGATGAGGTGCAAAGATCAAATATGAGTAAGACCTGTAAGACCCGGGACGAAGCAAAAGCTACAAAGGACTTTTATTTGAATCAAAAGGACATTGAAGGTCAAATCGTAAGCAGGGAAGGAGAGTATATCGTTTACCGCAAGGGAGATGGGAAAGTTTTGAAATCTGTGAACTACTCTCCGGCAAACATTGCAAAACTGTTGTGAGGTCGATCTGAATACAATTCTTCAATATCAATCCATCTAAGAAATTGAATTTCGATTTTGAATACAGGCTCATGAATATGCGATAAGTTAGAGGCATGCATATACTCATTGCACCGGATAAATTCAAAGGATCACTTGATTCACGTCAGGTTTGTGAAGCTATACAGTCCGGTATCAGGGACTTCGATCCTTCCATCGCGATGACTCTATTGCCCGTTGCTGACGGAGGCGAGGGCTCCCTGGATATGATCGCAATGTACCGGGATGTCCAGGAAATTTCTCTTTTGGTCAAAGGGCCTCTCGGTCGCACGATCGAATCCAATTACTTGCTGGCCGGGGACAAGGCATATATTGAGATGGCCAGGGCTTCGGGTTTGATGTTGCTCAGGGAAGACGAGAGAAATCCTTTGTATACAACTTCTTACGGGACGGGTGAATTGATGATGGATGCAACCAAAATGGGAGCAAGGCATGTCTATCTTTTTGTGGGCGGTAGTGCCACCAATGACATGGGCATTGGTATGGCGGGAGTATTTGGTTATCGATTTTTGGACAAGGACGATGAAGATGTGCCACCTGTAGGAGTCAGCCTGCCATTTATTGTCAAAATTGAATCTGATTTGAATGACGAGCTTGCTGACACCCAATTCTATGCAGTATGTGATGTTCGAAACAAGCTGTTTGGCAAAAAAGGGGCGGCCTATGTTTATGCCGCACAGAAAGGGGCTAATGTCGAAGAGATTCAATTGCTGGACAAAGGGCTGAAAAAACTTTCTAAGCGTTGTAAGCAATTTCTTGGCAAAGACATATCGAAAATTCCAGGCAGTGGGGCGGCTGGTGGCATTGCCGGTGGTCTTTTGGCCTTCCTGGATGGCGAAATCATATCTGGAACAGACTTTATGCTTAGTCTTGCGTCATTTCAGGAGCATGTAAAGAAAGCTGACCTCGTTATTACCGGTGAAGGAAAGATGGACAAGCAAACCCTGGAAGGAAAGGTTGTAAAGGGCGTTGCCGAACAAGCAAGGAAGCAAGGGATACCCGTCTGGGCCATTGCGGGAATGTCAGATCTTTCTTCCCGTCAGCTAAGAAAGTTGAACATTCAAAAAATGGAGTGCATCATGGATCACGCTAGCAATCAGGAGGATGCCATAACAAATGCTAAACATCACTTAAGAAGAATAATATTCCAAATGTTGTCCGAATAATAAAAAGGAATCCCGGTCTTTTGTGCAAACGGTCACCTTACTTAAAGTCGGGTGCTGCCTTTAAGTAAGGTGATAACTTTAAGTAAGGTGATAACTTTAAGATGGGAGGTTACTTAAAGTCGGGTGCTGCTATTCACGAATGTTCTGATTCTATCAAGACTCCCGGATTCAGAATTCCTTTTGGATCCAGTTCTTTCTTTATCGATATCAATGATTTTTTAAACAGGTCTGTACTTTGTTTTTTATAGAACTTTTGATGATCCCGACCTACTGCGTGATGATGTGTAATCGTTCCTCCTCGTTCAATGATTTTTTCCGAAACGACGTTCTTAATTTTATCCCATTGCTCGATTTCGTTTCCCGTCTGTCCTTTAGCCATGACAGTATAATAGGGTGCAGGCCCATCGGGATATAAATGTGTGAATCTGCAAGTTATGAAGCCGCCACCTCCAATTTCTTGAATGGCCTGATTGGCAGCATTCAGAACTTCATTGTGAAAATCCTCAAATTGATCCCACGTAACGGCAGTTTCGAATGTTTCTATGATACAACCTAATCGAATTAAATAGTCCCTCAGGTACGGCGCTTGAAGAAATGCGGATCTCCAATTATCGGCTCGCTCATCCCTGTGGTTTCCGGACGGGCTGTTATTATTCCATCGACCCTGATATTTTTTGCATATGCTCAAGGCTTCCTGCATCATGAATTCGACACGATGATTGTGTGACTCAAAACCGAGGATCAATATTGGAGAACTTCCGTCGCCGAGTCCGTTAGACATGGCTTCTACGGAATCCACTAATCTTGCATTTGCAGGAAATAATCCGGATTGTGCAATATTTCTGCAACAAGCAACCGCGGATGTCCATGAATTGAATGCAACGGTCTTTGTTGCCTTATACCTGGGAATGGTCTGTACCCTCATCCAGGCTTCTGTAATAATTCCGAAAATCCCTTCAGAGCCGCATAGCAGTCTTTCTTCACTTGGACCGGCTCCTGAACCGGGTAGTCTCCGGGTCTCCATGACACCACTTGGGGTAACCATACGGACAGATTCGACGAATTCGTCAATATGAGTAAATAGGGTGGCAAAATGTCCACCGGACCTCGTTGCTATCCAACCACCCAGGGTTGAGAATTCAAAGCTCTGCGGAAAGTGACGCAAGGTGAGTCCATGTGGTTTTAGAGCTTTTTCAAGTGCAGGTCCGTATATACCCCCCTGTATTCTTGCCGTTCTGCTGGAGTGATCCACTTCAAGTACCTCGTTCAGATGCTTCAGATCAATGGTAATCGTTCCATTCAATGAAGAATTCAACGGAGGTTCGATTCCGCCGGTCACGGAAGAACCGCCTCCAAAGGGTATGGCTGCAATATCGGATGCAGAACAGAAATCGAGAATATTTTTAATTTCTTCCTCGGACCGAGGATAAGCTATATAATCGGGAGGATTGTCAAATCGACCGTGTATTCCCCTCCAGACATCACGAAAAGACTTTCCGAAGCTGTGAGATGCCCGGTCGAATTTTGCGGAGGTGGTAAATTCTTTGAGGACATCGGGTAAAGGAAAGCGAGGACTCCTCAATTCTAGATCCTTCAGCGAGGGTGGTTGTCTTTCATTGAATTGTTCTATACCAAAGGCAGCAGCCAACAAGTTCCGGAACCGGTCAATTACAGCTTTGTCTAATTCAAATCCCTCATAACCCCAACCCCAAAAATTCCTGGATTTCATATAACCAGGAATCAGGAATCCGCACCGTCTAACTTATCATCGAATTCCTCTGCAATCTTCTTAGTGTCTTCTTCTGCTGAAGGGTCTCCGATGTCCTCTTGAACATCTTCATTGAGTTTTTCTGCCTGTTCTGATATTTCTTCCACCTTTTGAGCGGTCTCTTCCACAGATTCCCGTGTATCTGATGCAATAGCTGTCGCTTCATCCACAACTTCTTCCGTGGTTGCCCCAACAGCTTCCTCGACAGCTTCTGCCACAGAGGCCTCGGTGGATTCCATAGCTTGAGCTGCTTCGTTCATCATATCACTCATTTCGGACTGCATTTCTTCTTTTTGCTCTTCAGCGACGACCAGTGCATCATCAATAATTTCATTACCATCACCATCCCGATCAATAAAACCGCCGGCTTTTGCTATCTCTTTTTCAACGACTTCTCCTGTTTCTTCTATCGTCACCTTTCCCTCCTGTACCCCGGCATAATCACCTTCGGCAAACTTTTCAGCCTTTGCAAA
>JANQHF010000049.1 GCA_028282725.1 Saprospiraceae bacterium | reverse complement strand
TTGATGTGCGTGGGATAATGTTTTGTCACAATTCTCGAGACCAAGAATATGCGCCAAAACTGCTGTACGCCTAATCTAATCCACCCAGGGTTGCGTGCTGCGCACTTACCCAGGGCTACAGATATATCGCCCCTACAGGGCTTGTTGGACCTTGAATTCTCAATTATGAGTTTTGGAGATTGGAATTTGGTGATAAATCGTCCTTACCTGTTTAACCTTTTATTGGATGGAGATTATTTCAACGACTATCGACCATCCACCGTCTACCGTTCACCGTTTTAAAATGCATTCATCATTCAACATTTACCTTAAGGTCTCACCTTCTTCTTCATTACGCGGTCACTGAGTATCTGGACGCCTAAGGGTCTTCCAATCCGGTTGATCTCGCCCAATCTTTCTTCCAATAGTACATCGAGTTTTTCCAATTCAGCATTCAGTTCTTTCCCGATGGCTTCTTTTACTTCTATTGCCTGATCCGTAGGAGGAAAGTCACCTCTTTGCTGATCGGCCAAAAGGAAGGCCAGCCGGTTGTTGATCCTGATGCCATAATTGAGTGGATCCTGCCTGCTCTGATTTTTGGTCATGTGTATATTATTTTCGATTACACCCATTTCCTTATTGAGTTTTTTGGCCAGCTCAAGCACTTCAGAGTAATCGAGATTATCTTTCAATTTGTTATTGAAATATTCTATGTCATCCCTTATACTTTTAATATCTATCATCGCCTGGTGAGCTGAACTGACCCGGTCCCTTACTTCGAGCAGGAAGTCAAGCTGATTTTTATAATCTTCATCAGAATTGGACAGGCGGGGATCTTTTGCAATTGCAAATGCAACTTCCGAGATCTCATCATCGACATTCAGAAAGGCCTTGTAATCACCAGGTACGGCCTTGGGACCATTATTTGGTGATGAATACAATACCATCCCGGGAAATTCTTTAAATCCGGGATAGCGCATATCCCACACAAACCGATTTTTGTCCTCTTTGATTTCTAATTTCTGCTTTCTTTCTTTCGACTGGTTGGAAAATTCTTGAATTGCGTTGCCTTCCATGTCCTGGATTGTCAGTTTGACTTTCATCGAGTCATTAACATCGTTGATGAAAAAGTTAAATAGGACACCGTTGGGATGATTTTGTCCGACCAATCGATAATTCGGACTACCCCAAGAACCGGATTGCGCCATCCTGTAAGCTGGCTTTGGTGTGAATAGATGGTGTGATTGTTTGGCTATGGAGGCATCCAATTGCCGTACAGGTCCGAGGTCATCGATCATCCAGAAACTCCTGCCATGCGTTGCCGCAATCAAGCTTTCATCTTTTATATGTAAATCTCTAATTGAAGTGATCGGAAGATTTAATTGAAAAGATTGCCAATGTGCTCCATCGTCAAAAGAGACATACATGCCCCATTCCGTACCAGCATATAATAATCCTTTTGTGACCGGATCAGCTCTGACCGCCCGGGTATAGTGATTATTCTTTATACCATTTACAATCTTCTTCCAGGTTTTACCGTAATCTGTAGTCTTGTAAATGTAAGGTTGATAATCGCCGAATTTGTAATGCGTGGCAGCCAGATAAGCACCGCCTTTTTCAAAGGGGTTGATATCGATGCAATTCATCATATTCAGCCTGGGGGAATCCTTAGGTGTCACATCAGTCCACGTCTTACCATTGTCCCTGCTGACATGCACAAGACCGTCATCACTCCCTGTCCATATCACACCTGGCTCCAGAGTGGACTCAGCAATGGCAAAAATATTGGCGTAATATTCGGCCCCGGTATTATCCTGTGTGATGAGCCCTCCTGAAGATCTTATGGTCTCAGGGTCATTTCTCGTCAGGTCCGGACTGATGACTTCCCAGGATTGACCTTCATTAGTTGTCACATGGACGTAATTAGACGCTGCATAGAGCCGGTTTGGATCATTGGGGCTGAACATGACCGGAAAATTCCAATTAAACCGGTACTTCATAACTTCAGCTCCGGAACCTGCAGGATTATCGGGATATACATTGACAGACCTGGTTTGACCGGTGCTGTGATCTTTACGCATCATGTATCCCTTATAGGTTCCGCCATAGACAATGTCTGGATTTTCGGGATCCGGAGCAAGATGTGCGCTTTCTCCGCCGGCGGAGGGCTCCCAATGTCTTTCCGATATCGTGCTCTCTGCTGATCGGTGCGATATTCGAACGGTGCTGTTATCCTGTTGTGCCCCATAAATACGAAATGGAAAATGATTATCAGTGGTTACCCGGTAGAACTGAGCTGTCGGCTGATTGTGATAGGTGGTCCAGTTCTCACCTGCATCGAAGCTGACCTGGCCTCCGCCGTCATCCGCAATTGCCATTCTTCGGTTATTGTTGGGATCTATCCACAAGTCATGATGATCTCCATGGGGAGTTCCAATTCTTTCAAAATTATCCCCTCCGTCGTTTGATCTCCAGAAACCAACATTTAATACATAAACCCGGTCTTCATTTTCCGTATCTGCGTAGATCCGGGTATAGTACCATGCTCTCTGTCTCAATGCCCGGTTAGAACTTGTCCTTTTCCATGTTTGCCCGGCATCATCAGATCTGAAAACTCCACCATTCTCATTTTCTATGATCGTCCAAACCCTGTCCGAATTCACAGGAGATACGGCGACCCCAATAATACCAATGACACCATCGGGAAGACCGGGCCGATCCGTGATTTGCTCCCATGTATCACCCCCATCTACACTCTTCCACAAATGACTATCAGGTCCCCCGCTGTCCATTCGATAGCCATTTCTCCTGATTTGCCAGGTAGAAGCGTACATGATGCGAGGATTATTCGGATCAAGATTGATGTCTACTGCACCCGCCTTGTCACTGATGTACAATATTTTCTCCCAGGTTGTGCCTCCATCCCTGGATCGATATAATCCTCTTTCTTCGTTGGGTATCCAAAGATTACCCATGGCGGCAACGTAGATTAAATCCGGGTTCTCCGGATGAACTGCAATTCTTCCTATGTGCTCCGTTCCTTCAAGACCTATGAATTTCCAGCTAACCCCTGCATCTGTAGATCGCCACAAACCATTTCCGGATGATACATTTCCCCGTACGGTTTGTTCTCCTTCGCCCACATAAATGACGTTTGGGTCACTTGGAGCGACAGCCACGGCACCGATAGAACCACCAAAAAAGCCATCAGAAATGCATGACCACGTATTCCCACCATCGGCAGTCTTCCAAACACCACCACCGGCTGTTCCCATATAATATAGATTTGGCTGATTCAATACGCCACAAATGGTCCCGGCGCGGCCGCCACGGAAGGGTCCTACTTGTCGCCATTCCATCGTATTATAATAGAATTCATCATATCCTGAAGACTGCTCTGATGTCGATTGTGCCGAAAACTGAGTTGGCAGGAACAGACTTGAAAGAACAATAAAACTTACTGCGAGAGTGAAATCCTTCATTTTGAAATGGTTGGTTACTGAATTCAATAAATATAGCAAAATGGACTTTAAAGTAGAATGAATGAGAACGAGTGAACAAGGGAAAAGCAACTATAGCCAGATATTCAATCATTTTCAGACACTAATAATTTGGCAATCCTTATCAGCTGATTTAGAAGGAGTAAAGGCATTCCGCTTGAGCGAGATGCCTTTTTTGTTGTAGTACTTACAACTCGCATGACAATCCGAAAAAACCTCCTTGAATAGGAGCTGTACTGAAGTCAGCATACCATTTGCCACTTCTTTCAAATGAATACTCCGAACAATCCTCATTGATAACACCGCTAAGGTGATCAACCTGATCCGTTCTTTATTTAATTCCGTCAGGTCTATTTTCAACTCCCGGGAAAGTTCTTTGACTTTCTCCGTCATAGTCATGTCGTTATCGTTGTAGTTTTCACATATTCAACATGTTACGCATGGCAATTATTCTCTTTGTCCTGTATTCAGGGAAATGTGGTTTACAGCTTTTTGAAACTCAAATTCCGGACTCTTCCTGCATCCAGCACGAATTGATCGATTTTATTTTTTGACTGATCAAAACGAATGGTTCCCCGATTACTCGTAAAGGTTGATCCTTCTATATGGACCAAATCAATTGGCGATGCGTCGGCTATTTTCACTTTCAGTTGCTGCCCCTCTGTCATGATTGTATAATTGACGTCCAACTCTTCGCTGTAATAATCACCCGCATATCGTCTCATCTGTGCCTCGGTAATGTGTTCATCCGGCAATCTGTTAAAGGTAAATTGAGCTCCATTCATATCAACAAAAAGAGTTTGTGACTTTCCATTTTCCAGTTTGGAAAAGGTCATACTCGTAGTGGAATCTGAGGAAACACCAAACAGATTTCCCTTCAACCGTAACAATTCAGAAGTTGAATTGTCCCATAATTGGACGGCGTGTAAGCTTTCTTTTTCCCGGGTCACCCTGACTATAATATTACTTCTTAGATGGTATCTTCCGGTAATCTGCTCGATTTCGAATTCACTTTCATCAATCACTGTCTGAGATTCTTCTTCTGATTCCCGGTCAGATTCTTCTTCTGCCGTGAATTCATCCTTTAAAAATAGATCGGCTATTTGAAAGGCCCTTCCTGTTGGGTCGGCATCCCCACGATTAGCCAATATGATCACCGAAAAAGATTGGTCAGGAAATCTCAATAGCTGGGCGCGATATCCAGCAAGGGCACCTCCATGACTGACAGTCTTTAGACCTTTATACTCTCCATTGTTTAATGCAAATGCATATCCACTGCTTTCACCATTATTCAATTGTCCTTCTTCATGCATCCGGTTAATAATCTCCTGCCCTCCTTTCCCCAATTTATTTTTATAAAAATTCTGATCCCACAAATACAAGTCTTCTACTGTGGAGTACACTCCTCCGGAGCCGACCAGGTCAAATCTTGAGACCAAATTATCATAGCCGCCATTTTCACGATCAGGTTCGTAGCTAAATACCCTGTTGGGCACAAGGTCAGCTATGTCATCGTAGAATAGCGAATTCTGCATGTCCAAAGGACCAAATATATGCTGTTGGGCAAATTCCCGGATGGACTTGCCTGCAGCCTTTTCAATGATCATGGCCAGCATAAAATAGCACGAATTACTATAGAGATACCGGTCGCCAGGAGTAAAGTTCAGTACCTTTTGTCTTTTGATCAGGTCATATACCTCATCAATAGTTGTGTGATCCAGGTAGCTTCTATTTTTGAGTGACATTAAAGTAAGGTAGTCCCTGACACCACTCGTATGGTGAATAAAATGACGTATGGTCAGTGGCGCTTCATACTTCGGGAAGTCCGGTAAATATTTTTGAATCGGGTCATCGAGATCAATCTTTCCCTGCTCTTCCAGGAGCAGGATGCAGAATGTTACAAACTGTTTAGACACCGAGCCGATATAGAAGACGGAAGAAGGAGTAATGGGGATCATGTGTTCCAAATCGGCCATTCCATAGCCCTTTTTAAAGATGATCTGCCCGTCTTTTACAACACTAACTGCACATCCCGGGGCATCCGTACGGTTCCAATCCTGAAAGATTCTATCCAGGTCCGGGCTTTCCGGAATCTGGCAAAATAGATAAGCTGAACTGAGCAAGTAAAAAAGAAGAGCTGGTAGCGATTTCATAAGACTAAAATTGGAACAATCTGAAGATAATGATTCATTAAAGATCTGATATACCGTGCGTATTATATAAAGATGCTAAAAATCAATTTGGGCAGGTTATTATGGGTTCGACCGGGATGTTATAACGAAGAAGTTATTTCAGTATTTATTGCCTTCGCCTACTTGTTAAAGTCAGCAGGGCCCGAAATAACCCATTTCATCATCGATTGAGAAACGGTACAAACAACTTAATATTCAGTAAATTTTCTTTAGTATTCGGTTTGAAATGAGGCAGAACATTCCTGTTTTCCATTCATCGGGAATCGGTCCAGTCACTCAATTCCCCGACTTTAATTAGATTTATAACCAACAGCAATATCATTTCATTGATAGGAATTGCGCTGCAAGATAAGCCAGATGAATAGGTGCTTCATTAGAGGTGTCGTGATCAATAAATTGATCTTTTCAATTTACATGGTATCGCTATTGTCCATTCAAGATATCACATGTCAACCTCGTACCTATCTTTTTGAATCCATGGATCAATACAGGGAATTCCCGGATTCAAGAGTTATTCTTCAAGACAAGGATGGTATCATGTGGGTTGGTACACATGATAGCATATGGCGTTATGACGGATATGAAGTTTCAAATTTCAAATACAACCGATCAGATACATCGAGCTTATCTGGTGCCGCCATTACGGCACTATTTGAAGATCATTCATCACGTCTGTGGGTAGCCAGTCTGGGAGGAAATATTGACCGCTCTAACGAACATAAAAATCAGTTTAAAAATATTTCTCTGAATTCACAATTGCCTTCTTTTCGGATCCATGTTTTCAATGAAGATGACGACCAAAATATATGGATCGGAGGGGATGAAGGTTTGATAATCCTGTCGTACCAAAATAGTGCGATCCAAAGATCATCAAATCCTTTCCACGGTACCGTTCAGGAATTGTTAAAGGAAATTGTAGTCTACGATATTCTCTTTCAAAAGAATGGCCTTATCTGGTTGGCAACAAAACAAGGACTGTATTTCTGTAATACTCATACCGCTTCAATACATAAACCTGCTGATTTTGGCTTCTTTCCGGATATCCCCGTTTATGACCTGGAATTGAATTTAAAATACCAGGAGGATCCTACCATTTCAATTTCAACTGCAGAGAGCATAGAATTTATAAAAATCCGGAAGATTCTTCGGTGTGAAGCACATGGAGCTTATTCGGAGATATATTTTAACAAGGACAACAAATTGTTGATCAGCAAGGTAATCAAAGAATTAGAAAACATCCTGACCGATTTCAGTTTTTTCCGAATACACCAATCTCATTTGGTGAACTTGCTAAAGGTGGAAAAATATATACGGAAGGAAAATATGATCATCATGAGTGATGGTACGCGTCTTCCTCTGGCAAGGAGCAGGAAAGAGGACTTTTTTGAGGTCATGAACCTGTTAAAATATAAGCATTAGTACATAAGCTCACTCCACTTTATTTTTGAAACCTGGTACTGTCATCATGTATTTATAAATCGCGCCTGTTTCGTGATTGCAATCATGGCATAAGCCATCAAGGGTTGAATGGAACAGAAGGCCTATTAATATCTTATTCGCCAGTAAGGATTCCTTTCGCCATCAATACATTGCTTGAAATATTTTTTCATCTTTTCATTATAAGCAAGCTGTTCGATTCGTTTGCCTTTTATCTTTTTTGGTAATTCCATCAAGGGCTCTGACAATTCTATCTCAGTTGCCTCAATTATGGCAGTGCCATCATTGATTACGAGCATTAAAATCATGCCAGGCAGTCCTCCATATCCTTCAGGTCCTGCTGAAACCGGAATTTCATTGGTAAACCACGCATGAATGGTCTGTTTTTTAATGGGGTCCACGGTTTCGGCCTTAAAACAAATACGTCCTGCTACTTCCCTGATTTCATTCAGTATTTTCCACTTGTATTTGGGAGCTTCATCTTCTATTACAAACAAATCGCCACCCATGACCCGTTGATGCAAAATCTTATTATCAGATAAGTTGTGGACTAAAAGAAATTCATCTTTCCGCCAGGAGTAAGCATTCTCTCGCTCTTGTTCCCCATAGGTATAGATAGTTTGCTCCGGAGTAAATCTGAGCTCATAGGGATGCGCCCATCCTTCATCCTTACCCCATGTTAGTTTTTGTCTATCTCTTTCTTCTTCAGACAAGTAGGGCAAACTTTCTATGACCTTTGAATAGTATAAAGTCCGGTCATACTTAATTGTGCCCTTGTACTCTTGAGAAAAAGTATGAGCAGAACCTAAAACCAGAAGTACAAGTAAACAAAATATCCTTATCTGAATATTAACTTTCATTTTTAGAATCTTCTCCGTCCTCGATTTTTAGAGCTCATTCCCTTTAAATTATAGGTGAAACTGAACATAACATAACGCGCTAAGGTTATGGTTTCCGAACGTGTGATAAAGTAATTGGAAGCAAATTGATTTATAGCCAGATTTTGATTGAATAAGTCATATATTGATAGTCTGAGTTCGCCTTTGTTTCCTTTTAAAAATTGCTTGTAGACCGACAAATTTAATATTGGGATATCCTCGTCCAGCGATAGTCGGTCATTTCTATACAGAGAATAGTTGAAGTCGGAATTCAGTTTGAATCCAAAAAGGAGATTTGTGTTCAACTCCACACCATAGGTAAAGTTTTTCGTGTTTTGATTTAACTGATCGTTAATGTTGTATTCCGTGTCTTCTTGTCTGAAACTTGCGTTTAAATGCATCGTAAATTGATCACTTGGGGTAATATCAAGACGAAGATTAGGTGTATAACTGAATGTACTGGTTTCATTGAGTTCGTCATTTACGAATGCATTACTTTGTCGCCAATTGGACCACATATTCACTCCAATAGATACTTTATTGATTTTTAAAGGAAGTCGCACTCCAAAATTGAGCCTTGACGTACTTCCTCCGTCAAAATTAACGGGCCTCACCTTGGTCACGAGATTTTCTGCGACATTCTCTTCCGTAATAATTTGGTCATTATAAAACGTATGCCCTCCACCTGCATACATTCTAAAACCCGAAAGTGGCTTTGAAAAATTGAAATATATATTGAAATTATGATCAATCTGAGGAGTTAGCTCAGGATTCCCCTCTCTCAAATAAAGCGGATTACTATTGTCAATTACGGGCTGTAGATTTCGAATATTCGGCTCCAGAGCATTTACTCTATAAGAAAAATTAAAATATGAGTTACGGAATGGTTGAAAAAACATACTGACATTGGGAAACCAGTTTTGATAGATCTTATCGGTGGTCCCACTGATGTTACTTCCTTCAACCCCCTCGAAAGTTCCAAATAATGTAAAGCGTTGAAATCCGGCGCCCAATGAGAAGTTAAACCCTTCATGAGCATATTTCAATGCAGCCCCTAGTCGATTCAACCCGATGTCGTTTTCATAATTGCGCGTGAGAAATGAATTGACAACCTGGTTTTCACTCGTTATGTCCACTACTTCACGATCACCATTTTCTTTCCTGTTGGAAAAATTATAAAATGCTTGTATTGAGATTTTTTCACTAATTGGTTCTACAAATAATGCATTTAACCTGAACTCATCTTTAGTAGCCAAATTGTCATAATTCTGATCCAAAACATCTCTTGCAGTTAATCCCTGCTCGTTAAAAAAACTGTTTATACTATTTTGCATTTGATTTTCATTTAAGGTGGATGCCTTAAATGAAGCATTCAAACCTAGCCGTCTTCTCTTATTACTCTTGAACTTCTTTTTGAATACTGCTCTTGTATTGATCAAATGTCCATTGGTCAAATTACTGTTCGAAAAAATATTCGAATTGGTATTAAAATTTTCATTTGCAAATTTTGATTCCGAAGACCCTGAGAAATCACCTTCATTATCCACTAAGGCGAATTGACTTTTTATTTCTATGGTATGTAAGGAGTCCAGCTCTTGTTCCAACTCCACCTCAGCCCGATGACCTAATGCTGTGGTCTCCGAAATGGAACTAGAATTCTCCAGTGCATTGAACGGATTCAGAAAAGTCTCTTTGTCAGAAATGCTTTCTTTTAGTAATCCTTTGCGATTGACAAAGTAATAGCTGTTGATCTTCGTCTTGTTATGATCATAATTAAAATTAATTCCTCCATTTGCCGAAGTAGGAAGACCTGGCTGATTGCCGGAAAAGAATATGCTTTGCAAACTGGATTCCAACCCATCATCATTGCCGCCAAAGCTGATAAATCTCATACCACCACCATTTCCAAACCCATACACTCCCTCGTCACCAAATGACCAGGATTGTGATCCCATGAAACCCCGGTAGTCATCCCAGGAAAGGCCATTACGCCCGGTATTATTGCCAACACCAATTAATGAAAACTGAATTTTGTCGTTGAAGCGATTATAATTTCCCTTGATTTCCTTTCGACTATCGTTACCACCTCCAACAGTTATTTTGCCAAATGCTCCGGATTTATAATCTTCTTTGAGCTCGAGATTCATTGTCTTGTTTTGATTAGAATTGTCTTCTATGCCAGAAATCTCTTCTTCTTCAGTTTTTTCATCAAACACTTGCACCTTAGAAATGCCTTCCGCCGGAAGATTTTTTGTCGCAGCTTGTGGATCTGCACCAAAAAACTCCTTGCCATCCACAGTTACCTTGGTTACCGCATTTCCGTCAGAGGTAATCGATCCGTCTTGTTCCACTCTCATACCCGGAAGTCTCTTCAATAAGTCTTCTACACTCGATCCCTCCGGCACCTTGAATGTACGTGCATCGTATTCAATGGTATCGCCCTTCAACTTAATTGAAGCACGTGCTGCCTTGACTACTACTTCCATCAATTCCGTTGCAATTTCTCTCAATTCGATTTGCCCTAAATCGATATCCTCCCCCTTGAAACTGACGTCTTTTGTTACCGGCACATGCCCGAGAAAGTTGATCCGAATTAAATGGTCGCCGACGTCAATTTTATTGAACGTGAATTGGCCATTTTCATCAGTTCGTTTGAAGTCAATAAATGTTGAATCCATATCCAACAGCATGACCGTAGCCAACATAAGTGGCTCTCCAAATGTATCAGTAGTAATCCCTTTTATGGAATAATGGTCCTGACCTTTAAGAGGTGCATTCAGTAGAAAAATCGAAAGGAAGATGATCAAAAGACTTTTCGGCATTACATGCAGATTGTAATAAATAAGGAATTTATGCGCACAAAGTATTGAAAGAAATATTCGTACCAAGCACCGTCCGTGTTAAACTAATCAAAAGATTATGTTATTGTATAGATGCGTTCTATAACACTTTTGTTGTTTGCAAATGAGTTTTTTTCTTCTTCAACTGAAAAGGCTCATTTGGCAAGTTGGATCAGGTAAAATACAAGAACTAGTACACAGACCGCTCCACCTTATTTTCTATCGCTGGTATTGTCATCAGGTAATCATAAATCGAACCTGCTTCATGTTCTGTAAGCATGGTATAGGCCATCATGGGAAATCTTAAGCCTTCCTCTCCCTCTTTGATCCCGAGCCGTAATGTATTGATGAATTGCCGCCTTGTCCAATTCCCAATACCTGTTTCCTTATGCGGGGTGAGATTCGAGGTTAACATGATTCTTCCTTCCGGGTCGAGTGGTTTATTCCCTCCTGCGAAATATCCTTTACTCAGTGTCGGCTCGAGATAGTTATTGGTTGCGAAATCGGCTGAATGACAGGAAAAGCATTCCAGGTTGTGCGCCAAATATTCGCCAAATTCCAGTCTATTGGAAGTATCCGGCATCTCTATTCTCGCGTCTGGCATGTCGAAGGGTTTAAAAGCAATTCGACATAACATTTTGACCATAAACGATGGATCGGAGGGTTGATCGGGTACGGCCTGAGCCTGAACCGATATATGATCAGATCTCAAAAAGGAGATAATGGCATCCAAATCATCATCTGCCATCTTAGGCAATTTGGCCATGTAAGGAGGGCTGTATTGTCCGTCCTTTTTGATCCCCGTTCTCAACAGGTACAGGAGTTCGGCATCCGTCCATTCACCAATTCCATAAATGTCATCCCGGGTAATATTTGGTGTGTAGACTGTTCCCCAATCAGGAGGCACATCTTTCATTGGTCCGCCGGTCAGGCGGCCCGTTTCACGATTCATGTGACATGAGGAGCAAAGCATTGAAGACAACTTCGCTCCACGTGCGATCATACCGGGTGTATGACTTGCTTCATATTCAAAATCGGCAGTAGCATAAGAAGGAATGGGAGATCCTCCAATGTAAGCCAGGACAATAGCAAGGATAATAAGGATTACGAGGATCAAAAGGCCTAAGTACTTAATTGTTCTTTTCACTGTGGATTAAAGTTGGTTGATCCTCTAAAGTTACTAATCAGATATCCAATTTCACGAAAGTTCGGAAAACATTTGTTCATAGATTTCCGGACCTGTAATACCCTGTAGTTTGCCGAAAAAAATAATTGATAAAGAGCACTTCAGCTAATGGGATGTATATATTTTCCAAATACTCAAGATCTCTCGACGAATTCTAAAAGACCCAAACACTTGTCACGATTCCTTTCACTATTGACATATGAGATCTTCTTCAGGTAGAATTCTTACTGACATTCAATCTTTGTCTACAAATTATCTAAATGTAAAATATATAGTCTCATGTTGAATAGAGCATTAGTATTTGCCTCGCATGTTATCCTTTGGTCCGTTGTATCAAATGACCAGGTAAATACCGAAGCAGAAGGGTATTGTCACCAATAATTCTGAAGATCAAAATCCGAAATCAGACACCATATGCTTTAATTCCAATAAAAATGATTTTCAAGGTTGGAATGGGTAATAGGTATCACTATCTAACTCTACGGGATCAGCGGCAGTGGTCAGTTAACCGATATGGATGGCAATCAGTATTATACGACAACCATGGGTACTCAAACCCGGATGCGCGAAGATCTTCGAGTCACCCGATACCGAAATGGTGATCCAATACCGGAAACTGGCAAGACCGTAATGCCGGAACTGCCAATGAGCGTAGCTTTACAGGGCATCCGGGAGGTTGGCGGAATTCGGGCAGTGCGTTTTTCCAAATGAGTTCTATCGGTCTCTTCCGGAGTAGTACAGAGTTGAGTACCGATTCTTCCTGGCACCGTGTCCTTAACCACATTAGCAGTGCGATTACCCGGTTACCATCTCAAAAGAAGGCTGGCTTTTCAATTCGTTGTATCAGGGACCGACTTGTCGAATGACGCTTGTTCCTGATTCAAACATTCAAGTTTAATTTTACTTGTTTTGATCATCAATGGTCCGGGATCATTTCAATCGACCACAATCAATATACCGGATGATTGAAAGTTTCTTGTGTCAATTTTATAGATATAGCTCCCCCTGGTCAGGACCTGACGATTTAATTGAATTTTATAATTTCCAGGAGGGAAATTATTCTGAAGCACATCTTGCACAAGATTTCCTGACATATCGTAAATGCTCATTTTCAGAAACACTTCTTCCGGCACTGTCAATTCGAACACAGTTGATTGATTGAATGGATTTGGAAAATTCTTACTAACCAAAATTTGACTTTCCGTAGATCTTGACTCGATCCAATGAATAGACGCTACCGGAGCAATTTGAACATGCCAAAATCCCAAATGGCCAGATATAGAATCTCGCTCAACGGTTCCGATTACAGGTTGGCCAATTGTTATTTGAGCCATATGCACCGGACCGGTCGATTTCACTGCACCATTAGAGACAACTGATTTTGAGATCTCAACCTGGGCATAGAATGACACAGGAAATATGAAGTACAACAAGATTAGAATTATGCAAATCGAATATTGTCTTTTTAACATCATGCTAATTATTGCCTTTTTCAATTTGTCCATCCTTGACGGATTGCAGTACCTCGAATTTTTCAAATCTCTTTCTGACGGCTTTTACTTCCCAGTCAAATTGATAACTTCCACTTCCATCAAATAACTCTTCGACCTCAAATCCGGTGATGCTTTTTTCAACCACAGCAATACCCTTCGATGTTGAAGATAGAGGGGTAATCACGATTGTCATTCCACTTTTAGAGATGATTTCCCTGAAGTATTCCGGAAATGAAATATTTGCTCTCCCCGCTTTTAATTCAGCGGTCCCCCTTAAATAGATGCCTGCTTCAGGACCCTGCAGGTAAGACTGCCGGATCCTTGTACCGGACTTCGTCGGATGATCAACAAATGAATCAACGATGTCGGCGAATAATCTTCCGTCTCCATTACTGTCGACATATAAGCCTGCCTGTGTACTACCCTCTGAGTCTTTCACGGAAATAAATCCATGATTAGCATTTCCGGACAGGAAAGACATGGCGGTGTTTGAATTGCCATTGGCACCATTTGTAAAAACCACTCCTGCATCTGCCGAACCGGCGTACATAGCAGCCTTGGTTTCATTCTGCTCTCCACTAATGGTAAGAAATCCTTTGTTTGGGTTGGAAGAAAGGCTGGATAATTTCACATTGAACTGACCATTGGAGCCCGTAGTACCCAGGAATCCGGTTTCGTCACTTAACCTGGTCAGAAGGATGGCCCTGGATGCATCATTTCTTTGCAGCCATATACTACTTCCATGAAAATAAATTTCGTCATTGATCCCCTGCCAGTATTGGTTGAAATTGCTTTGAGGCAGGGCGGAAATTACAATTTGATTATTCAGATCATCGGGGATAATCTCAATATGGTCGCCTGCCACAAGATCTATATTGCCGGCATCGTTTGACACATCGTTGAGACTACTGATAATATCGGGATTAATTTGGTCTGCCTCTACAGAGCTGACCCCCTCGACATTCTCAACTGAAATGGTGATAGAGTGATCCTCCGGATCATTGGTTATCTGAATATTATCTCCGGCTTTCAACGCTACATCTCCGCCATCATTGGTAATTCCATTTACACTGGTAATCACATCAGGAATAATTTTTTCTACACCAATAGAGTGATCTTTCAGTTTTGTGCTTCCGATGGCTCCATCTTCTACCGATTTGGCCATAAAGGCATATGGGCTGGACGTCAATTCTATTCTGGGTGTCAGCTCTCCATCATCGTCAATTTCAATTCCCAGGTAATAAGGACGATCAAAACATAAATTCAGAGGTACAACGGATCCGAGAATGGTACTGAATATGCCAGAGGTAATACTGATGTCCTGTTGCGTCTCTTGCCATTCGCTCGCTCCACTCTGAGAGGAAGAATACAAACGAAACGTCAATTGGTAAAATCCATCCGGAAGAACAGTTTGGTTCAGATCTGTCAATAGTCCCTGAGCGCTGATGTTCATAGGGAGTTGTGAAGGCCTCGTCCCGATTACGTAAGATTCTGAGACCGTGCAGTCGTCCGCATCTGTTATGGTCACATCATAAACTCCTTCTGGTAGTTCTGACAGGACAGACGTTGAAAACTGACCATTATTCCAATTGATGAGGTATGGGGGAGTACCTCCTGAAATGCTGACTTCGATCATTCCGTCATTCGCATCTTTACAGGTCACGTCCATAATATTGACCAGCTTCAATTGTAATTCTTCGGATCCTTCCAGTACGATGTTTTCAATAGAACCGCTGCAGACATCATCAGACACTGTGACCGAATACGTGCCGGCGACAAGATTCGAAGGATTGGCTACATTTCCTATTGTCACCGGTCCGGACCAATTATAGTTGATCGGACCAACAGCTCCCTGAACATTGAGTGCAATACCACCGGCATTGCTTCCGCACAGCAGAGGAAACAGATCAACACTTGCCGTCAATGTGCACCCTCTCTTGTAAGCAGAAAGCGTTAATGATTCCACTCCATCAGTCATGATCCGGATCAATCCGACGTCAGGGGCATAAGTGAGAGTTGAACTTCCATAATCATCAATAATGGACATGCAATTTTCAAATGTACCTGCAGGTACGGTAACATTCCCTGTTGCTTCGACAGTAAAATCTTCTCCATTTATGGTGTAATTACCAGGACTCGGAAATGTGTGATAACCGATAAAACTATTCTGATTTTCATTGAAATAAAACAGGATCTCATTTGGCTCACCTTGCTCGTGATACAGAACCGGTCCCATTGTTTCTACCATTTCTCCCTGATCATCTTCTGCCAGAAGTTCAATTTCATAAAAGAAGTTATTATCAATAAAGAATGAATCCTGTACTTCAAGAACCATTCTTTCAGTTACTGTTCCTGCAGAATCTCTGCTCTCATAGAGCCATTTATTGCCTGGAATGAGGGGAAAGTAGTCGGGGTTATCTGAGGTAAAGTAGTTTGTTGAACTTTTGAATAATTCGGAATTATGCAATGAAAAGAAACTACCATCATCGTCATCATCAATTGTAAGTCTTGTACAACGACAATGATCATTTCTGGCCAGAAAAAAAAATCTTGATTCGCATTTGGGGAGATTGTCACAATTGCATTCCAGCACCCCAATTTCATCGGTCACCAGGTCACCCCGGCACCTCGAAACAGGATATTGACAGTTGCGACCATACCATCCTTCGTCACAGACGCACAAGCAACGGTTTCGGGCAGCATCCCATGCCACCTCGCCACCCCAGCAGGCAATCAGGTGACTACTTTGCTCACATGCCTCCTGATTAACCACTAAAGGATTACATCCTGTATTAATTATGGCAAAACAAAGACAAGTAATAGAAAAGATAAAGACTAAAAATGTCGATGTGTTTTTCATTGGTACGCAGTTTTGTGGCAGAATGAGGTATGCCTCGATCAGAGGGATGATCAGATGTCGGAATCCCGGGATATGAGTGAATTGGCAGAGGGGTTAGCTCATTTAGACAATAAGTTAAAAAGACCTTCTTACATATGCAAGTAGAATGAGCAGTCACAAGGGTAGATCGTATATTACTTGATTAACAAAAGCTTTGGATTAATGGGATACAACCATTCAATCCCTCGCTCGGTCAGGATTGCATCATCTTCCAGTGGCACTCTCAACTTTTTTCCACCCCATTCGGGAACCTTTGTGTATGCAAATAACTCGACGGACAATAAGTTGGTAGGTCTTAACTCATAGCCCAATCGTACGGGATTGAAAAACGCAATGGACGGTCCAATTCCATGACCCCAGTTTCCAACAGAATGACAGCCAATAATCACATCGGTCACATCTCCCTCGGTGTATTGATTGAATCCTTTCATCTTGTTAAATCCTTCTTTCTTCAAAGCATCATAGACTGCTGTCTCAGCTTCCTTTGCCATAACGCCAGCCTTTATTGATTTCTTAATAATATCTCTCACAACAATGGCCTGGTCAAAGGCATTCTGAATTCCGTCCGGGGCCTTTGTCTGACCTTCGTCCAGGACATATGCCACACGTTTCAAGTCGGTGTAGAAATTCATTAAACCCACACCAAAATCGATCATTAGGACATCACCTCTTTGAATAATTCTGTCTGTTGAAGTGGCAAGAATACCCCGTATGCCCGTGACGTAGACAGAAGGCATACCAAATGATGAACCCAGATTTTGTCGATGCATTTCCTCCTTCATCCACCATGCCACGTCTTCTAAAGTTGTGATACCGGGAGTTATCACTTCATTGGAAAGGGCTCGTTCGGCGATGATGTATGCTCTCGTACAGGCTTCACCATAAGCAGCAATTTCACTCGCTACGCGACGGGATCTGAAATCGGATACCAGTTTTTCTGCTGAGACAAACCGGCCTGCAAATTTTTCGCCGAGAAGTTCAGACAATTCCAGGTACCCGGAGTATGAAAGACCATCAGCTCCTCCTATCGATCTGGAATAATTCAATCCGATCCTCTGCGGATCCCTTTCCTCTACAAACTTTTTCAATTCAGGCTCACCACCGAAATAATCATACGCTCCACCTTCTTTTAACAAATATCCCGATATACCCAGGGCGGCTCTTTCAATGCGATCTCCACCGCGATCCGTAAAGACATAGTAGCCCGTAGAACCAACATAACCTTCTCCAAGATCAGGATATAAGGGGTCGAAGCTGCCTTCCCTGCACATGACGATCCACATGTCAATATTGTTTTCCCGCATCACCTCCGGAAGTATCAGATCGAATTTATCATTTCGGATTTGATTCATCATTCTCCAACGGCGGTGTGCTTCCTGACTGGAGAGCTGACAGGTGATCAAAAAAATGATCGCAATGAAAATGAGTCTCATATTTGTCATTGATGTTATCAAAACAATATAGAAAGTATCTGTTAAAGAATACGATTCTACTCCTGATCGCCCTACCCAATCTCCTGAATATTTGAAGTTTCATCTTCATTCTTGTTAGGTTCATCACGGGTCGTTCTGATGGAAATAATGCCTGCTTATATTCTGCTCATCGTAATCAATACCGAATATTTTTAAAGAAATATATCTTTTTATATAACGCATCATTATCTATCGGTATATACTTAATACAACAGACGTATTTGCAGACCGGATTTGACTGTAAAAACAAGGATTAGATTCAGAGCGAATTTTAATAATTGAAATCGAATTTCGTGTTGAGGAAGAACAGAAGGTTCATTGCCCGTAGTAATATCAGTTCATGAGGTCTTACCCTTAAAGTAAAGCAAAATGAAAAGGAAAACAGCTTTACTATAAAATTACTTCATCTACATGCATTATGAAACTAATTGAAAAAATAAGGCGCATAGAAAGGGTAAATGCCTTGATTAGGCGAAAGGCAACGGGTTGTCCCACAAATCTGGCTAGGAAATTAGAAGTTTCGGAGAGATGTGTCTATCGCGTTATTGATGACATGAAAACGATGGGCTTTCCCATAAAATATTGCCGCTTGAGGGAGACTTATTATTACACAAAAAATATTGAAGTAAATATATCATTTGAAATCAATGATCTCGACATGCCTCTGCACTTAGAGGAGAGCTAATTGATATTTTTTTTGTCACTGCCTTTTTTTGACAGTAAGAGTATAGACTTTTACTCAGTAATTAATTCTGAACAAGAAACGAATCCTTACAAATTTATCGATGCAGGTGCATTCTCATTTCATACTTAAATCAATTTTCAAATTAAGTTGAATGGTCAAGTACCTCAAGTGGATAGGTATTGTGTGCGGGTACATTTTATAATTCTATTAAAAACATAAAGCAATTCTTCTATTTATAATTTCCGAAAAATGCACAATTCAAAAATTATTATTAACTCATTAAAATTGAAATCATGACTAAGTACTTTTTTTTCTTCTTGAGCATTTGTATGTTACTATCATGCTCGGATCAAGATTTGGTATCCAACGAACGACAATTTGAAGACGAATTGAAAGTTTTAATTATGGACAACACCAAATACTTCGATGACGGGTATACAATTACCCTTTCTTATAACCAGATCAATTCTTTAAGTATTAAACCTGATCGCTCTACTATGAAGGGAGTAGAAAATTTTGATAAACAAATTAAGAAAATCGGAAGTGAATTGCCTTTCGAAGCTGGTAATTTGAAGACAACGTATATCAACGAGGCTTTTGCATCTGCCCAATTTGGTGGATTTCAACATACGGTTCGTTACAATCAATTAGCAACTGCAACAGCTTCGCAATCAAGCTCCTTCTATGGTTCGCTACACGCTACTTCGACTGCAACGACAACAAGTGGAACTTTTATCTGCTCCACTTCAGATGATGAAGATGCATGGGGAGGATCCGCATGGGCAACCACCGCCGGGAAGAAGGGTCAATGTTCAGCGAGTGCAGGATAGTTGAGCAATATTGAATAATTCAGACAAGGGATTCTCCTTTCGAGGAGAATCCTTTTATTCTTTCGTTACATTAAATATAATTCTATTCTTGAGCTAATCAAAGACAATTGCACTCATATCCCCCACTGCGATAAATGCAGACCAATAAAATGGATGTGCCAATGACGATTGTTCGCGTTCAAGGTTTTCAATGTACATAAGCCTGGCCTCGCGGAGTGCCTTATCCTTTGGCATGCCTGCCGAGAGATTTTTGTAGAAGAGGATCATCTGGTCCTTCGTTGACTGGTCAGCCACACTCCATAGAGATGTAATAATACTTTTGGCTCCGGCATAAGTGAATCCCCGGGTCAGGCTGATAATACCCTCACCATCTTTTAATTCACCGATGCCCGATGCACAAGCTGATAAAACGACCATATCAGCATTCAGGTGGAGATTGTACAAATCTCTTACGTACAAAAGTTCGTTTTCTATGCTGTCTTTTTGCTCCGTGAAAGCCAAAAAGGAATAGTCGCCCGCTTTGTCATTAGCAACGGCATGGGAAGCCAGATGGATAATGTTATAATCACTGGCTATGGCGGCAAATTGATCTTCAGTTGCCTCCTCGTCAAAGAATACATCGCCTAGTGTAATTTCTCGTATGCCCATAACTTCCTCACCGGAATATGGTAACGTACCCAGCTGTGCTCTTTCTTTTTCATCGGCATATCTCATCAAACTTGCCAACATGTTTTCATTGCTATCATAGTATGGGGCAAATGCAACCAATCCACTGGCTTCCAAATTTCTATGTTCTTTTTCTTGCATTTGCATTAAAAGGGTCGCTGAATAGGAATAGGAAATTTGCTTTTCCCTCATGAAATATTTGTGAGATCGCCAACGGTTAGGTCTCGATACCGGCTCTGTTAACAAGGCTTCAAATGGAAGATAACCCAGCACTCCATCCGGAATAATTGTGACCTTGTTCTTTAATTCGGAAGCAATTGGTCTGATCAAGAGATCGTAAAGCTTCGTAGCCACATCGTAATACTCACCGATCATCATTTGGAAGTGATCCTTATCCACGGATTTTCTAAAAACCCGTACCCATTCTTCCAGGGGGAAATCCCTTATAATTTGGTGAACCTTAAACTCATTTTTGTTGATGACGAATGCATAGATAGCGCTGTCTCCAACAAAATACTCCAATAAACTTTGATCCTCTTCAATCATCTCCTCTTGTACATCTGCGATCTTTGCCACACTCATATCATACTTCAATCGATAATAATCCGGGAATTCCTTTTCAAATCTGTCTTTTAAAAAATCGTATTGCTCATTCAAGTCAAATAAGTGGTTTGAAATTTTTAAAACTGTGGTGTCAGTCTCGGCCAATCCTTTGAACAGATGACTTTGGCGATCTTTTTCCAAAAGCGTTATTTCAGATCGCATTGTACTTTCTTGTTTTAATAATTTTTCGGGAATTCCGGCAAAAGATTGTGCTTCTGACTCTATCATGGACTGGTAAAGCAGGTATACCTTGCTCCGTTCGGAATAGACGAAGGCATCTTCGATTTCATTTTGGTCACCGGTAATTTGACTCAACAAAAAATTTGTAGAAATTGCCAGGTCATGGACTGAATGAGCCTCTCTGACAAGTTCTGTCTTGTCATGATCACCGATGGAATTAGAAATATAATCAAGGAGTGCCACGGCACCCTGGAGATGACTTTTACTTTCTAACAAATGATCGGTATCCTGAGTAGTGATGAATTGATTTTTTTTGGTCTGACCAAATTCCTTCAAAGTTTGTATTAATATAGGTATTGATCTTACCCGGTCGAGAGATCCCGAGATTGAATATGCATTGGCTTCAAGCGCAGAATGATAATTTTGATTGGCAAGGTTAAATTGTTGTTGAGCATCATATATTTTCCCCAGATTGGTATAAGTTGTAGCCACCATAGGGTGTATATTTCCTAAAGTATTCAATTGAATTTCCAAAGCGCTCTCCTGGTATCGGATCGCCTCTTCTAAATTGCCGAGGGTATAATAAATCTCACCTAAATTATTATAAAGTTGCGCAGTCGTCGGGTGGTCTACTCCTTTGTATTTAGTTTGCATTTCCAGAGCCTTCTTATGATTTTCAATGGCTAAATAATGATTACCCTGCAGGTAGAGAACATTTGCCAGATTCGTATAAGTATCGATCAGTCCCGGGTGATCATTCCCGACGAGTTTAAACAGAATATCCAGTACCTTTTTGTAATATTCTTCAGCTTTTTCATAATCACCCTGATTTTTGTAAACAAGGCCCAGGTTGTTATACGATGTAGCTACCCAGGTATGTGATTCTCCATACACCTTTAGTTGAATCTCCAATGATTGAGTATAATATTGAGCGGCTTTATCATACTTGCCCTGTAAAAAAAATACTACGCCCAGGTTATTGTAAGAAGTCGAAACCTGTGGGTGGAACTTTCCCAAAGCAGCTAGTCGAATGGTGAGTCCCTTATTGTAGTATTCGATTGCCTGATCATATTGACCACTATTCTTGTAAACTATTCCAAGACCGTGATATGACTTGGCAATGGTAAGTTGATCTTTTAATTCTAATCGAATGTCTAATGCCTTCTCGAAATATTCTTTTGCCAAATCATATTTTCCTTCCTTATTAAAAATTTCTGCAAGGCTGTAATATGAATTTGCAACTCTGGAGTCTGTTGCTCCCAAAACATCCAGTTGAATTTGGAGTGCTTTTTTCAGATATTCTTTTGCCATCTCACCATTCCCCTTAACATTGTGCAGGATGGCCAAATTGTAATACATATCAGTAATTAAAATGTCTGTCGGCTCAAGTACATTCAATCGAATCGCAAGTGCTTTTTCCCAATACTTAATCGCTTCATCATATTTAGCCTGATAATAATATATCCCACCCAGTGAATTGTACGAATCCGCAACCTCCCGATGTTGTTCTCCATACAATTTGAGTCGAATAGAAAGGGCTTTGTTTACATGCTTCTTTGATTCATCATATTTTGCCTGGCGCACCCTTGCCACCCCTAAATGGTAATGACACATGGCTACATCACGGTGTTCAACCATTTGAAGCACATCATATATTTCAAGGGCCTTCTCAAGGTTTTGCACGGCGTCTTCAAAACTCTTTTGTGCAACAAGGATGGCACCGAGACTGGTATAAGTAAGCGCAACTTCCCGGCTGAGATCACCGGGCAGATTCAATTGTAATGAAAGACTTGAATCAGCTGCTACTTTTGCATCCTCATATTCATTGTTAAAATATTTACCCACCGAGGTCAGATACAGACACTCTGCAAACTCCCTGGTATGATCACCTGAGATCTGCAAATAAATTGATTTGGCCTCCTCTATCTTCTCCAGCGCGCCTTCATGATTTCTTTCTTCCATGAGCATCCTGGCATCTTTCAATAATTGATTGGCAACGGCAGTATCTCCGGACTCGTGCTCTTGAGCAGGTACATTCAAATGAGCGGTAATAAATACAAACATATACAGGATGCTATTGAGTGGGAGGCGCATAATGGTAAATTGATAAAGTCAAGAATCACATCGCGTTATGAACAAGGCCAAAGATTTCGTGCAAGGTAAATACAAGAATGAGACAATTCGTTAACCATAAGTCGATTATTTTTGAAGTATTCAATGAATTATGTCCAAATAAAAGAAATTACAGCAAGATGTAAATTTGCATTCCACGTAGCTAAAACAACCCTAAAGCGATATGAGCACATCGCAATGGGACAAGTTATCTTACCTTTAAAATGAGAATAAGGAGACATTTCATAACGCTTTACAAAATTTCAGTACTAGCTATTGGAACAAAGTAATTACACGGACGATGAGATCGTCACAATGATCCTTGAATCTGATCAATCACGTAAATTTGCCTTGCGCTACGTTTACCTCAGTTGGCATGAGATCGCCCTGAAAATCCTGTTGAAGTCCGGAGCTTCACTCACAGATGCCGAAGATTCCATTCAGGAAGCTGTGATTGTCTTTGATAATAGCATCCGTCATAATAAGTACGCTCAATTGGCAAGTCTGAAAAATTACTTTATCGGTATTTGTAAGGGAAGGCTCTTTTCTAACAGACGAAGTACAAAGCGAATTGATCTTGTTGAGGAGTTAACCGAATTTGATGAAATCAATCCGGTTCATCCGGAAACATTGATGATCGCAGATGAGGAAAAAAAAGTGATAGCTACGATGCTGGATCAATTGGACGAAAATTGTCAGGAAATTCTGCGATTGTACCGCCTTTCCTATTCCATGAAGGAAATTGGTCATCAAATAGGCCTGGATAATACGGGAACAGTAAGACAACGAGTTTTTCAATGCCGTAAAAAACTAAAAGCGATCGTGTCAAAAAATCCCTTGTTTTCTAATTACTTTAAACAGCGTCATGAACAAGAATAACAAGGTCGAGCGTATTGAAAACTATCTTCTTGGAAGGATGTCCGAAGAGGGAAAAAAGGCATTCGAGACCGAATTGGAAAAAGACAAGGAGCTCGCCCAATTGTATGCAAAGCAAAAATTTGAGCATCAAGCCATGGAAGTGCTCATTGAAAAAGATCTGAAGAAAGACTTGAATTTATGGGAAGATCAAAAGAAGTCAACTCTCCGGCATCCGGGGAAATCACATGAGGGGTATCACCGATCCATGATCGTTGTCATTGTATTGTTATTGATTTTGTTGGGCTATGCGATCATTATCTCACAATTCAATGCTGTTGACAGAAACAGCCAACGGGAAAGTGAATCTGAGACCGTATCGAAGGAATATGCAATCGCAAAAGATGATTCTCCCCGGACGGAAGAAGACCTTTCATCGGAAGAGTTGGATCCCGATGAAGGCGACATCATTCAATTCTCTCAGGATACGGATCATATAAGCCAGGTTGATCTAAAAACTCAACTGACAAATGAGGAAGCTGAAGAAATGATTACTTCACCTTCTGCTGAAATACTTGCTCTCGCCAGCAGATATGACGAGTCTATGGATTTTGAATGGGTTACCCGGAGTAACCAATCACCACTGGATAAGGCGATCGGGTTGTTAGGTCAAGGCAATCTCGACCGGGGAATCGTTCAATTAGATGAGATCGTACTGAAAGACTCTTCCAACCTCAATGCAATTTATTATTTGGGTCTTGCTCACTATGAAAATGATGCTTTTGCCGTCGCCCTTCCTTATTTACAACAAATCTCTGATAGCCTCTACTTAAATACGGAGCGCGCTCAGTGGTTTATGGTACTCGCTTACCTGCATTTGAATGAAGTTGAGAATGCCCGCAAAATTGCACGTGCTATCAATGAGGATGCTGAACATTCCTATTACAACAAAGCCAATTCCCTGTTGAGTGAATTGAACAATCTCCGACACTGATTCCGATGCTAAAAAGCACTGATAATCAGTCGTCAGTTTCCAGTAAAGGAATCACCATCTTTTCGAGGTCATTGTCCTCAAAATGTACATATCTCAATCGAGCAATTGATGAAAATGAACCATCTTGATGGCCTGTGCTTTGGAAGAAACATGTAACTTGGAATATATCCTGGCAATATGTTTTTTAACCGTATTACTGCTGATAAACAGATCTATTGCAATTTCTTTATAATCCTTTCCGTCAACCAGTAATTTGAGGACTTCCAGTTCTCGTTTCGACAATTTGAAATTTTCCTTACCCGCTTTGGATCGGACCTGCGACTGTTTGAGCAGTTCAAATGTCTTTGCTGCCATGGAAGGGCTCAACGAAACTCCTTCATCGCTTACCAGTATTTTCAGGTTTCGGACAATAACAGAAATTCTTTCATCCTTGAGCAGATATCCGTTGGCGCCTGCCTTGACAAAATCTACAGAAATCATTGACTGGTCGTCTAAGAGTGATAAAAATCCTGAACCAGATCCAAGCCGAAAGAAGGAGATGAAAAACAACGGAATAAAGTCCGGATTCTCTACTTTTGCCGTGTCCGATTAATGGGTAAAGGTCAATTTATTGATTTTCTTAATTTAGATCTGGAGCATTTACCGGGAAGGCTTCAGTATACCATTATCTACTAAGATTCGAATAAAGCAAAAATCGTATTATGATAAATTTTAGGATTGTTATTTACATATTGATATTGGGTCTTGGCTCCATCCTTCACTCCGGTTGTGGGGAGGAAGAGATCAGCGGATGTACGGACATCAGTGCCACCAATTACGATCCGGATGCTACCACAGACAACGGATCCTGCAGTTATGAGCGCGATCTCTTTATCGGAAATTACAGCGTGTCTGTCAACAATTGCAATACCACGGGATTTTTTACCGGTCTGTCGGCGACGATCAGTCCCGTGATGAACACTACGGACCAGGTCAGCGTAGTCATCGCAGGTGTCTACCAGAAATCCCTGAATTTCCAGGGAACGGTATCCAGAGGCGGGATTGACATAGATAGCGAGGTAGTCGTCCCGGGTACTACACAGGCAGATGTATTTACTTATAATGGGGTGGGGTATTTATTACCCAGGTTTATACTGAGAGGAAGGTTGACTTCAGGAGGCGAAAACATTTCCGGGACGCTCACTTTTGCGGCCGAGGCCACTGCCCTGGATGATCAAGGTATTTTTTCTTTTCGCTGCGAATTTGTATTGGATTGAGGGGTCCTTGGAGCAAAGCGGAAGGGACCGAATAAGAAACAAACACCCACAGGTGGTGTTTCTGACGATCTATAGCTTTAACAAATGCTCCTTTATATCCCAATTTCTTTAGAATCTTTGCTATTGTATTTGCCTCAATTCTTGAGGTATAATAGCCGAGACTATATTTATATAAATTCTTACCTGTCACTTTCTTAATAACAATTTGACCATGTTCAGAGACATCATCAAAAGATTTATTGGATTTGCCACTTGCAAAAAACTGGACTACAAAACAATTTGGCAGAAAGAGATTTACGAATGTTTAAGGTCAAAATGAAAATCTCGAATCAATTCAAAACTGTGGATTGGATGAATGTATATGCAGTTATAAAATCATTTATCTCCACGGCTCAAAAACAGAAGAAAAACATCTTAAAATGCATGATAAACGCATATATTAATCCCCATTCTGCACTTCAATTGGCTATGTAATTACTTGATACGTAATGCAAACCCTACATCATTGGTTACCAGCCAATTAAGCCAGTGAGTATCGATAAATTCTCTGTCTCCGATAACCCGACTTATTTGTCCTGATCTCAGATATTTGATCAGCAATTCTAAGATGTCTCGCCTTTCAAATTGAGCACTATTTCCTCTCTTTGGTAACAACGACCATAGAACGGGCACTGCATATCC
>JANQHF010000111.1 GCA_028282725.1 Saprospiraceae bacterium | reverse complement strand
GCACGTAGAAAATATCGAGAGGAATTTCATTTAGTTCGTTAAGAAGTTTGTCTGTTTTGCGAATGACGCTTTTTTGATTGAAGCCATTTTTTGGAATTGCGATGAGCATTTTTAAAAAAGTTCTACATCGCTCGTGGTAAAATTTTCGCAGGTGACGTTGTTTATATTTTTCAAGAGCTTCCGCATATTGAAGACAGTCTGTATATTTTTTACGCACTACCAGGAAGCAGAATTTTGCAATGATGAGTGAAATATTCATGACTTCTTTGTCCTTTGCATAGTCAGGAAGGCTATTTAAAAATTTTTGTACTCTGAATCTACTTTTATTTTCTGGTTTAAACTGTCCTGCATCAATTAATATCTGTACGTAAGCCTCATACAATAGAACTCTATTGTAGTGTCTAAACTCCAATGAGGAATGATATGTGGAAAATCTAATTTTTCGAAAGATATCATATGATTCATTCCAATTACCATCATGCAAATTGATGAGAAACCTCATCTCATGTTTTCTCATGTGATGCATAGTAAGGTAGTCAGGAATGACTTCCAATTCTATGGTTTGTTTAAGGGCTCGAACAAAGTCTTTTTTATATATATGGTATTCTATTATATGTAAATTGAATGTCAATATTCCTGGAAAATAGAGTTTTGAATTTCGATTGAACCAATTCAATGCCTCTCTGGCATTTATAAGAACTTTTTCATATTTTTTTTGAGCTATAAAGAATATGTAAGACAGGTGAAAAAATCCATAATGAAAGTATGTAGATGGAATTTGATCCTTATATGGACTATACATTTCAATTGTACTTGAGATTTTATGAACGACATCTGCTCTTAAGGAATGTGAATGATCTAATTCAATCATCAATTCATTTCTGATAACAAATAGATCAAATTCAATATTTTCATATTTCTGATATTGTATTAATTGCCTGTGATAGGTCTCATATTTTTTCATTTTTCCGGTGAAATATGCGAATTTCATCCCCAGTTTTAAGAAAGAGACGATTAACTCATTGAAGTGATGTTTCTTGCAAATTGATACGGATCTATCAACTAAGGCCAATCCAGCTCTATAATAGCCTCTACGAAGGAATAATGTATAGATTATAATGTCTTTCTGACAATTGTACCAAATTGTACCGAGAGTCTCATTCGAGCTAAGTCCATTATTTGTTAATAAGATTCTGTCTCTGAGAAGGTCCATAGATAATGCTACTTTCGAGCGTAGTTCTCTGGAGTTTAATTGATTTATTTCCTGAGACTCAAATTCCTGTATAAAATTTTCTATTCCAAGAAGACTATTGAGGTTGTCATAATTTAGTCTATCCAAGTTAGGTAGGGACATCTTGGCAGCAGAATACAATTCGTATAGAGCTGTATTATACATTGTATTTGATTGGTTTGATCATAATAAGATATAAGTAATAGTGAATAATATTAAAACAGAACAAAAGATAATCAAATAAAAATAAGAATTGACGAATTTCGAGTGACAAAAATTAAATAGCTGTTAGCAAAAAGTAGATCATCACATTTGAATTTTTATAACTATGTACTTGTCCTAAATAGGGAGGAGGTTCAACAGATAAATTTACTAGTTTATTATCTGTCCTATTTTTAGGGAAGGCTACATTAGGAGAATATACACTAATTCCTTTTTGCGAACTTAAAGACTAGTTCAGACGTAGATGGGAAAAGCGATTTTAGAAATCAAATTGCTTTAAGTTTACTTTGAAAGTTGTATATCTATCTGTTCTATGCCGCACGAATCTTTTTAGGGGTATAATGGTGGTCTGCTCGCAAATGATCCATAATCATCGCCCATAATCGTTCATAAGGTATAATTTCGATTTCAAAGGGTTGATTAATTAATTCGATTTCTGAGTCAAGTAACCGATTGAAATATTTTTGTGCTGCTCGTTCGACACGCAATTGATTAAAACTGTTTTTAGGTATTTCAAGGATCATCTTAATAAAACAATTGCTTCGAAATGTTTCATCATTTCTTAGATATCTAGAAGAATACTTTTCAAGTGCTTCAATCCTGTCAATTGCATGATTATATTGTCTTCTGACAATAAAAAATAACATTTGAGCAATTAATATAGGAATGTTCATTGAACGCTTATCCTTAGAAAATCTTGGTTGATCATTGATGAATTTTTGAATGCTGAATCGTTTTCTACGTTTATTAAAGTCAACGGAATTTGTCTCAAGTGATAGATTCACGTAGGCTTCAAGCAAGGACCATCGATTCTGATCAGCTGGACTGATATGAGAGTAGAGTTTGCTACTTGATGTTTCAAAAAATATCTTAATGGCTTTATTAAAATCTCCTTTATGAAAATTAAGCATAATTTCATGCTCATTAAGTCGAAGCCAGTGTTGAGATTTGTTGGTAATAAAAGTCTTCGCTAAGGTTAAGAAGTTAAATGCCTTATCAAAATCTCTTGTCTGTATATAATATACAATTTGTATTGTGGTATGCAAAAGCTTACCAGGAATATAATCGAAGGACTGTGCTTCAAACCATGATAGAGCTTTTACAGCATTTTTGATCATTTCACTGTGATTTCTTTCATGTAGGTATTTAAGATATCTTACATAGTACAGGTAATGATGAAAATAAAATGAGGGTATTGCATCTTCAAATTGTGAAAATTGATTAATTATTCTATTGCACCTATTTATAGTAATTTCGGAATATGTACTTGATTTTCTATAGGCTCTTATAAGAGAATTAAACTCAATTTCTATTGATTTTTCAATGCGGTAATATTCTAAATATTTATGAAACATTAAGCTTGCTTCAATGACTTTTTTCTCATCATTCATAAACATTGAAGTAGAATAGACTATTCGATAAGCAAGAAATGTGATGTTCAAAAAGAAGAATTTCTTACTTTTCTTTACAACATGTTCTGCTACAAAAAGTGCGGCATGCCTGAGCAAAAGAGTATTTGAAATTTCGGCTACAAATAGGAGTTTTTGGGCTTTGTAATACTCATAAGCTAATATTTTTGAGCTTCCATATCCATATTTTATTGATATGATGTGGTCTTCTAAGAGATCTATGCAATCGATGATCTGCTTTCTTGATATACTTGTAGGAATATCGGTAAGACTAAGTTCATTAGATGATTTGGATGCCTTAAGTCCGATTATGTCTATCACTTGAACATTCAACTTCTGCAAGACTTTGCTAGATTTATCCTTGAAGGCCCTGTTGGCGGCTTGAATTAATTCATATAGGACTAATTTGTTCAAAATTAGTTATCATTAAATTGTTGATAATCAGAGAAATATAAAAAAATTAACATTTCTAATACGTCAAAATTAGCAAAATAATTTGTGTATAACTGTCCATATAGACCAAACTTGGACTACTTACCTTTACGATCAGAAGAGTCTAATATTTGAATACAAACGAAGAAAATGGCAAAGACAGTAATTGTTGATAATGACGGATTTTAGACTTTAGATCTGAAACCGGGATAAAAATATAGGTACGTTAAAGGGATCTGCGAAAGTGGGTTTGGTCACCTGCCGTGTAGATTCCTTTTTCAAGATTTACCAAACTACAATTCCGATGAATGTAGCAACTATTGAAAAGGGGACTGTTCAAAGTGTTCAAGTGCCCCAAGTGAAAAATGGTACGAGCGAAGATATTAGGCAGAACGGAAGACCTGTATACCTTTATCGGTCTCTGTTTAATGAAATGAGTCTTTTGGGATCCGACCTCATGGTAGAACCATACGATGAAGATGACTTTTAAGGGTATGCGAAAAGTCTTCAGAGAGTTAGTGATCCCAGCGTGATCTTCTTAGACATAGTGAGATGCTATCTCGTCAAAAGACTGTTTTCACGGAGGATCAGGTAGAAATGCCTATCCAGGGATTATGGGAGGTCAACACCCCGGGTTGACCTCTTTTTTGATGTTCACCCTCCCAGCAAGCTCCAACCATGCTGACATTCATTACTTCTCTATCCCCGTATTTCGTACGCCCGCCCCTCTCAGCCATTCGTTATTCCTTGTGACCAACAGGTCGATTATTCTTACATAATGATCGAATTCATCTCTACATTGCTGGCTATTATCTTACCTTCATAACTCGTTTATATCTGCTCGCTGTGTCCTGCTAATAAAGGTAAAATTATGAAGGCAAAGTATAAAATGACCGGGTGCGCAAGATTCCTCATCTTCTTGATCATCCTGGTGCCGATCGCCTATTTTGGCTCTAAATATCTACGCGATTCAGGCACCTGGGATAAAATCCGGGACAAAGTTGAGAACAACGACAAAAACTCAGTAGAACGCACCATCGAAGCCCGGAACGAGCGAATTGAACCCACTTCTGCTGAGGATATAACCGCGGATGAACGATATGGCAGATTGCGCAGGGCATATGATGAGCAGGAAGAGATCATTAAAAAACAAGAACGAACCATTCTTGAATTGCAGGCTGAGATTGACAGATTGAAAGCCAATCAAGGCACTCAATCTGACCAAATCAATATTCCACCTGCCAGTCAAGATGAACCTACCCCTACTACATCTTCTTCAGATGCACCTTCCCTGGATGACCTCCTCAGGGAGGCAGATAGTAATCTGGGCACATCCGATAGCAACAACACGTCTTCCACTACTTCGAGACGCTCACTTGGAAAATGGAGTTTCTCCTATTCCGGTGCAAATGGCGAACTAGAGTTCTACGAACAGGACGGAAAGGTTCTGTCAAGAATCACGGTAGAAGGCGACAACAGGGTGAACATAAATGAGATCGTTCTGTCCGGGGATCGCTTCCTGGTAAGAAATAGTCCTACCGGCGAATACTATATCCTAAGGAATAATGGTGATTTGGATGCCTACGATCAAAATGGCTTTCAAACCACATGCCGGAGAGTGAACTAATATGTCATGCTCGTCCTGTATTCGTTCTCATATGTAGAGAACCTTTCATGTATTCATAATAATACTATCTTCGCGACCTCATCTGAAAAGGTATAAAATGGCTAAGATTTTAATTAATGATGGCATTGCTGACATTGGAGAAAAAATGCTCCGGGATGCAGGGCACGAAGTCATCACGGAGTCAATCCCACAGGAAGAACTCCATGCTCAACTCCCGTCATTTGACGCAATTTGTGTAAGAAGTGCTACCAAGGTAAGGGCTTCGCTTATTGACGTTTGTCCCAATCTGAAGGCAATCTGCAGGGGTGGGGTAGGTCTGGATAATATAGATGTGGATCACGCAAAATCCAAAGGTATAGCCGTCATCAATACACCTGCTGCTTCCTCAAGATCAGTCGCAGAATTGTCATTCGCACATTTGTTCTCAATAGCCAGATCATTGTACCTGTCCAATCGTTCGATGCCCGAAGAGGGAAGCAGTGCATTCAAGGCTCTTAAAAAATCGTACTCCAAAGGATTCGAACTCTACGGTAAGACACTCGGTGTCATCGGCCTCGGTAGAATTGGGAGGGAAACTGCACAATTGGGTTTAAGCATCGGAATGGAAATCATTGGGGTAGATCCATATATTCCGAAAGTGGAACTCATCATCGGTGGCCAACAGGTCAATGCAAAACACACCATTGCATCCGTCTCCCTGGAGGAAATGTTGCCACATGCAGATGTCATTACACTGCACGTTCCATTCTTGGGGCAGCCCGTATTAGGGGCAGCTGAGTTTCAGCAAATGAAGGATGGCGTCGTCCTCATCAATGCGTCACGGGGAGGCACAGTGGACGAAGATGCTATGTTGGAAGCATTGGAAAGCGGGAAGATTGCAGCAGCCGGATTGGATGTTTTTATCAATGAGCCCACACCCCGTCCGGATATTCTCGCGCATCCCCGAATTTCATTGACACCGCATACCGGGGCTTCCACACTGGAGGCGCAACAAAAGATCGGAATAGAGTTAGCTGAAAAGCTGATTGCTCACTTAAACCAATCGTAGATCCAAGATGTATTCAATACCTGCACGTTGGTCATATCAGTATTTTTATCATGTATGATCTATTGATTACCTTTGACTTGTCGTAGTACACCTGGTTTATGACCTTGCTCATACTTTATTTTGTTCTTTCGATAGCCTTTTCATTTTTATGTTCGGTATGGGAAGCCGTGCTCTTGAGCATAACGCCCTCTTATATTTCTACCCGCGTCCAGGAAAGAAATTCGATAGGTATCAGTCTGAAAAAATTTAAAGATGACATCGATCGCCCCCTTTCTGCAATACTGACATTAAATACAATAGCGCACACGGTAGGTGCAATCGGGGTGGGAGCGCAAGCCGGTAAGCTCTTTGCAGCCAATACCATTTCATTAGGATTAATAAATCTGAATATGGAGGCGATCATCGCTAGTGTTATGACGCTTGCTATTCTCATCCTTTCTGAAATCATACCCAAGACACTCGGTGCGAATTACTGGAAAAAACTAACACCGTTTACGGTATACTCCATTCGGATCTTGTTGACTTTATTGGCTCCATTTGTTTGGATGAGTCAATTGATAACGAAGAATCTAAAAAAGGACAAATCCTTAAGCGTCTTCAGTAGGGCGGACTTCAGGGCATTGACACTTGCCGGTGAAGAAAGTGGAGCATTGAAGGCAGACGAGTCAAGAACGATCAAGAATCTACTGAAGCTGGATCAGATTTCGGTGAAGAACATCATGACGCCAAGAAGTGTCATGTTGTCTGCAGAAGAAAATGAAACGCTGCAAACATTTTATGATGAGCATATGCCCATCCGTTATTCCCGGATCCCCGTTTTCGATGACGATAAAGAAGGCATTAAGGGCATCATGTTGAAAAATGATTTGTTTCAGGCCATTATAGAAGGAAGGGCTGAAGAGGCCATCAGTCAAATCATGCGTCCTGCTGATTATATTCGGAGTGAGGCTTCTTTGGCAGATTTACAAAAAATATTGATCAACAATAATGCTCATATTGCTATCGTCACAGATGAATATGGTGTCATCCTCGGTTTGGTCACCCTGGAAGATTTGATGGAAACCATACTGGGATTGGAAATTGTAGATGAGATGGACGACGTCGAAGATTTACAAAAGCTTGCCCGGGATATTTGGGCGAAGCGTTCAAGTGTCGTAAAGAAGGGATAGCATCATCCTCGCTTTTTACTTTCAAATAATTGGGACAACCGGAATTCGTTCTATTTTACAGGTAAATTCATTTACTGTGAAAACTTCTTGTTTGCTCATGATCTTATTGCTATCTCCCGTAGTCTTAAAAAGTCAGGAGACCATTGATTTACCTTTAGACAATCACCCTTCCGATGTGAAATGGGCCAATGATGAAAAGGAATATTTCTCAAATATTTGGCAAACCCAGGTTGTGACAAATGTCTCTATCCCAAGACTTCTTGCCTTTCCTGCAAAGAAAGAAGTGGCCAACGGTGCAGCTGTAGTCATTTGTCCTGGTGGAGGAATGTATGCGCATTCCATCAATAGTGAGGGAATCGAAGTTGCCAAATGGTTGAATGAGCACGGCGTGTCGGCATTTGTTTTGAAGTACAGGCTTGTTCCCACAGGTGATGATGCGACCATACAGATCAATTCAGATGGACCACAGGTCGAAGTAAACGCCAGGAAATTGTTACCCTATGCCACTGAGGATGCATTGAATGCCATAAAATATGTGCGATCCAACGCCAGCGAATATCAAATTGATCCGGAAAGAATTGGACTGATGGGATTTTCTGCCGGGGGTGCAGTTACCATGAATGCTGTATTTACCTATAACCTGGCCAGCAGGCCTGATTTTATTGCTCCCATATATGCCTGGATGAATATTGTCAATCAGGACGAGGTGCCTCGGGATGCTCCTCCGATTTTTGTTGCCTGTGCCAATGATGATCCGTTAAAGCTGGCTCCGGCGAGTGTGCAACTCTATTCGGATTGGACAAGGGCAGGAAAGTCAGCAGAATTGCATATGTACGCAAAGGGAGGACATGGCTTTGGCATGAGAAAGTTGAATCTTCCTTCAGATGAGTGGATTGTCCACTTCGGAAATTGGATGACCGGTGAAGGTTTGACCAAAGACCGGTACTAAAAAAGGACAACCTCTTTACTGTGTCAACCTGAACAAAATAAGAGGTCATCCTGAGTATCATCATTATGGATCAGGCTATGCCTTTATCCCGTTTTGCCCAGTACCAGGCCGACAATTGCACCGCCGACACCCCATAATACGGCACTGATCACTGCATCCACCAAATAGGGTGTTACGCTATCAGAAATAACAGTTGTTCCAAATTGAATCAATCCGGAGTACAAGCCGATTAATAATCCCATAATCGCTCCACCTATGAATCCGGTTTTGAGCGTGGAAATACTGGCCCATTTGTTAAAAACATAAGCCATCAAAAAGGCACCTGCTACATTGCCCAGGAATATCATGATCATATCGGGATCCTTCATGTACTCCTCTGATATGCCCATGTCGGACAGCAGATCTCCAAAGATTACAACATAAAACAAAAAGCCTACAACCATTAAGGTTACTGCACCGGCAAGTGTGGCCCATAAAACATTGAGTTTCATTTTGAATAAGGTTAAATAGTGAGTTAATCATTCGCAATATAACATATATTGTAGAATAATTATATGTATTATAATCAATCTGCGTTATTAAATTTGGTTACTTTGACAGAGGAAGTTATGAGATAACTACAAGATAAAATCCTCATCTCTGATCGTCATTAGGACGGAGCGATGTGGTGCGATCACATATTCTTCACCATTAAAAACCAACTCGTGAACGCCTGGCTGGCGGTAGACTGCCAAATCTCCGGTAAGGGCTTGCAATGGAACATATTTAACGCCTTCAGCCTTGTCCTTCCAGGACTCATCTTCATCGCGGATCATTGGAATCGGATACCCGGGCCCAACCTTAATCACGTATCCGGTGCGCAATTCTTGTTTTTTATGCATTCCTTCCGGCAAATAAAGACCCGTCTCTGTTCGTTGGGCAGGGGTTGTTGGCTTAATTAAGAGATTATCTCCCATTAAGACAATTTTACTTATATCTTTTTCTTTAATCCGCAACATGAGATACAAATTGAAAGTGCGGCATAAATATAGTGGCTTCCCTATCTTTAGGAATCATTATCTAGAATTCCGACATAATAAATCAAAGAATGGACAATTGCCGGTTTATAAGTGATCAAAAATGTTCATTTTTGTGTTTAGAAATTGTACCCTCAGAGGGTTAAGTGAAGAAACTCAATGGTAAAAATCGAACTTGACATAGTGGCCTTGTCTCACAGTGTGACTCAATCGCATAATTATGCTGTCGTACTTGGCGAAGTGGACGGTAACAGACGATTACCTGTCGTAATTGGCGGCTTCGAGGCGCAGGCTATTGCTGTAGCCATGGAGCAGATGGCACCCAATCGTCCTTTGACTCATGATCTCTTCAAAAATACTCTGGAATCATTTGATATTGATCTCAAAGAGGTTGTGATCAACAACTTACTGGATGGTGTATTTTATGCCAAATTGGTATGCATCAAAAATGGCGAAGAATTTGAAATTGATTCTCGCACGTCCGATGCTATTGCCATGGCCGTTCGTTTTGATTGCCCTATCTATACCTATGAATTCATTATGGAATCTGCGGGTGTGGAATTGGAAGAGGCAAATGATGATGATGAACCGACACGCAAAAAATCTAGGGAAACAAGGACCGCTAAAGCTTCAGATTATAAAAATATGACTGAAGAAAGCTTACAGGATCTATTGGGAGATGTGCTTTCCAAGGAAGACTATGAAAGAGCAGCCCAGATACGCGACGAACTGTTGAGAAGAAAAAGTGATACCTAGTTCAAACTCTTATTAATCATCAGGTATCAATCTGATCCAATCTCAATTTCAAAAGGATTTCCCGAAGCCTGTCCATATCAGAATCAGTAATATCTCTGTGAAAAACGAATCTGACTTCACGATCTCCAAAGGCAGACGACTTTATTCCCTGTGCCATTAATTTCGGTACAAAATCAGAGGCCTTTAGGTCACTCTTTAATCGGAAGATGACAATATTGGTTTGTACCGGTCGAACTTCTTCTACCCAACTGCATTTTTCAAGCAGACGCCCGATTTCAGCTGCTCTTGCATTATCAATTTTCAGATCCCGGATGTTGTTTTCCAGGGCAAATTGACACGCGGCCGCCAGGTATCCGGCCTGTCGCATACCGCCTCCCATTACCTTCCGAAAGCGTCTTGCTTTTTGAATGTCCTTTTCATTTCCAATCAGCAAGGAGCCCACCGGTGCCCCCAGCCCTTTTGAAATACAAATCGATATAGAATCAAACATTTGTCCCACATCTTCCGGAGATTCTCCAGTTTCTACGAGCACATTAAATAATCTCGCCCCGTCCAGATGAACTCTGAGTTCGTTTTCCAGGCAAAGATTCCTGATGGGACGAATCTCATCAAGGGTATAGAAACTGCCACCTCCTTTATTACAACTGTTTTCCAATACAACCAATCTTGACCTCGGGAGCCAATCGAATTCAGGCTTTATGGCTTGTTTGACCTGATCTACGGTGATTTTGCCATTGGTCCCATGAATGAGATTAATGGACACTCCGGAATTAAATGCATATCCGCCTGCTTCATATTGGTAAACATGCGAAAAATGATCGCAGATCAATTCGTCAAGTGGTTGTGTATTGACTTTGATGGCAATCTGGTTGGTCATCGTCCCGGATGGACAAAATACAGAGTCTTCTTTACCAAAAAGACGGGCTGTGTATGATTCCAATCGATTTACTGAGGGATCTTCTCCAAATACGTCGTCTCCGACCTCTGCCGTCATCATATATTCAAGCATGGCCGGAGAGGGCTTTGTGACTGTATCAGAAATCAAATTTATCATGTCATCAAAATGAATAGATCTGTTAGTCCATTAGGCCCAGCAATAATAGAGAATAAATGTCTCATACTGGTGAAGTGATTAGAGCTATATTTGCGCTCAATTAGGAGTGCATGAAGAATATCCGCAACTTTTGTGTAATCGCTCATATCGATCACGGTAAGAGTACCTTATCGGATCGACTGCTTGAAGAGACAAAGACCATATCGCAACGGGATATGAAAGATCAGGCCCTTGATGATATGGACCTGGAAAGAGAGAGAGGTATAACCATTAAGAGTCATGCCATTCAAATGTATTATCATCATTCAGATGGTGAAGTTTATACGTATAATCTCATTGACACACCGGGACATGTGGATTTTTCGTACGAAGTTTCCCGATCGATTGCCGCATGTGAGGGTGCACTCCTGCTCGTGGATGCCTCCCAGGGCATTCAGGCACAGACCATTTCCAATCTCTATCTTGCCATTGGACATGACCTGGAGATTATCCCTGTACTGAACAAGATTGATATGCCAAGTGCTATGGTCGATGAGGTGTCAGATCAGATCATTGATCTTATAGGTTGCGATCAGGAGGATATCATTCTTGCAAGTGGAAAAACAGGGGAAGGAGTAGCTGACATCCTGGCTGCCATTGTGGACAGGATCCCTCCTCCCGATGGTGATACGGATGCTCCATTACAAGCATTGATTTTTGACAGCGTATATAACTCTTTCAGAGGTGTCATCGCTTATTTCCGAATTATGAATGGGACCATGGCAAAGGGTGATAAGATCCGATTTGTCAATACCGGTGGCGAATATGAGGCTGACGAAATCGGTGTGTTGCAACTCAGCCAGATACCTAAAGAAGAATTGAGTGCAGGTAATGTGGGCTATATCATTACGGGAATCAAAGAATCTAAAGAAGTTAAGGTCGGAGATACGATTACCTTACGTGACAGGCCTTGTTCTGAAAGCATTCATGGGTTTGAAGATGTCAAACCCATGGTTTTTGCCGGGATTTATCCCATTGATAATGATGACTTCGAAGATCTAAGGGACAGCCTGGAAAAGCTGCAGTTGAACGATGCTTCTATTGTTTTCGAACCTGAGACTTCCGTTGCCCTGGGATTTGGATTCCGTTGTGGATTTTTAGGAATGCTTCATCTCGAAATCATACAGGAGAGATTATCGCGGGAGTTTGATCAGGAAGTAATTACAACGGTTCCCAATGTATCTTACGTCGCCCACACAAAAAAGAAAGAAACCATCCAAATTCATACTCCTGCGGACATGCCCGATCCGATGTTGCTGGATTCAATCGAGGAACCTTATATCAGAGCCCAGATCATAACCATGCCTGAATATATTGGCCAGATTATGAACCTGTGTATGGACAAGCGGGGCACGATGATCAACCAAAACTACCTTACGACAGAACGCGTGGAACTGACATTTGAGTTGCCTTTGGCAGAAATTGTATTTGATTTCTATGACAAACTGAAATCGATCAGCCGGGGATATGCTTCGTTTGATTATTATCCGATTGATTACAGAAAGTCTGATCTGGTAAAACTGGATATCAAACTCAATGGAGAATCTGTTGATGCCCTTTCTTCTCTTGTCCATCGCTCGAAAGCTGAATCTTTTGGACGTCAAATCTGTAAGAGACTTAAGGAGCTATTACCGAGACAACAATTCATGATCGCCATCCAGGCTGCTATTGGCGCAAAGATCATTGCCCGTGAGACAATTTCTGCATTGAGAAAAGATGTAACTGCAAAATGCTATGGGGGAGATATTACCAGGAAAAGAAAATTGCTAGAAAAGCAAAAAAAAGGAAAAAAGAAAATGAGGCAGATCGGTAGTGTTCAAGTTCCTCAAAAGGCTTTCCTCCAGGTCCTCAAATTAAATGAAGGATAAGTAAGATTTATCGTCGAAATGATTTTTGCGCTCTCGACGCGGGGAACACATTTCTTAAACGGTCCGAACAGAGAAGACTTCACCACATAAGAACATAAAAGTTTTGATGTCCTTTGCCGCTACGAAATAACCGGGGGAGAACACAGATGCCTTATGTGTTCTTACATGGTACGAACGGAAATTTTACCACATAAGAACATATGAGTACCTGGTGTCCTTTGCTGCTACGAAATAACCGGAGGAGAACAGACACCTCATGTGTTCTTACATGGTACGAACGGAGAAGACTTTACCACATAAGAACATAAAAGTTTTGATGTCCTTTGCAACTACGGAATAACCGGAGGAGAACAGACACCTCATGTGTCCTTAAATGGTACGAACGGAGAAGACTTTACCACATAAGAACATAAAAGTTTTGATGTCCTTTGCCGCTGCGAAATAACC
>JANQHF010000066.1 GCA_028282725.1 Saprospiraceae bacterium | reverse complement strand
TGACCACACTGTCAATAAAATCATAGTCATCATCAGTTTGACTTTCGATGAATACTCCTTCATTGCCTCTGATATATTTAATATTTGCACCAAAGGACATGTTTTCAATTTGTTTTGAGAAGTGCCCTCCAATTTCCAGCCAGGTTGCGGCAGACATCGAACCAATATCCACATCTATGATCTCTGTTCCGTAGGATCTGTTGAGTTCATAAATTCCAAAGTTTTCAGGAATATCTGAAGTTGATCCATATGCTCTGAAATTGGAAAATATCCCAACGCGCATATTGTTTTTCAAATCCAGTGTAATGGCAGGACCGATGATACGACCACGAAGAAACCCTTCCTTTTTGCCTCCATCCAGGTCAAATAATACGAGAGGTACATTTGAAGTCTCGGGGATTTCTCCCTGAGCATCGATGACGACCGCATCTTGTAATTGACCTCCCAGGTTCAATAAACTCGCTTTGCGTACAAATGCGTAATTGGAATATGCGAAGATATGCCCTCCGACTAATGTTGCATCCCATGTATATGGAGTATAAGTGCCCAATGCCGGATTGAATTGGATTCTTTCTACTCCAGAGTAAGGACTTATGGAAAGTGAGGTGGGTATTTGTCCAACCACGTATAGTGGTGCCAGGAAAAATAAGATGTAAACAAATTTCGTCACGGGAAGTGAATAACGTATGAAAAATCATCAATCGTATGAAAATTCATTTTTTCTGATTTTCATACCCCGGCATAAGCCAGAAAACCTCCGTCCACCGGAATGATGGTTCCCGTAACAAATCCGGATGCCTCGCTGCACAGGTACACCGCAGTAGATACGAGTTCCTCAGGCTGACCAAACCGCTTAACAGGAGTCCGGTCGATAATCGATTGTCCGCGTTCCGTGAGCGATTGATCGTCATTGAGCAGGAGCAACCTGTTCTGTTCACCAATAAACACACCAGGGGCTATGGCATTGACCCTGATCCCTTCACCAAACTTCATGGCCATTTCAACTGCCAGCCATTTTGTAAAATTGTCTATTGCTGCTTTGGCAGCTGCATAACCAACCACTCTCGAAAATGGTGTGCTGGCCGTAAGAGAAGAAATATTTATGATCGAACCAGAACCCTGTTCTTTCATCGCCTCACCAAATATCATACACGGCAATACTGTCCCGCTGAGGTTCAATCTGAAAACTCGTTCGAAATCCCCGGGTGACAAATCAAAAAAGGTCTCTTCGGGAGAAATGGTAGCTCCTTTCAGGTTGCCTCCGGCTGCATTGATCAGGATATCAATGCTTCCAAATGCTTCTGTTACCTCATCTTTTACCTTTTGTAGATCATTGCGACTCAGGACATCTCCCGAAATACCAATGGCCTTACCCCCGGCTTCTTCTATTTTCTGCGCCTTGCGATTCAGTCGATCCTGGTTTCTTCCCATCAGCACCACTTGCACCCCTTGTTGAGCGAGACCAAGTGCCATAGCTCCCCCCAGGACCCCACCTCCACCAGTGATAATCCCTACTTTTCCGGTTAAGTCAAACATACTACTCATGCTCTCTAAGGTCGGCTTTTTTCAGTATTCGAAGGTTGTCAATCCGTTACAACATGAAATTCTGACGGTGGATTTCAATAAACTTCAGTCATAAACCTGCTATCGTTTGGTGATTTCTTAATACTTTAGACAAACTCAATTCTTATAATCATGAAAAGACAAAACAGACGCTCGTTCTTACATACTGCAGGGGTTCTGGCCGGAGCCTCCGCCATTCCGGTAAATGAAATTGCTGCGAAGGCTTTTATTGATGGTGACGATACCATTAAAGTTGGCTTGATCGGTTGTGGAGGGCGAGGAACAGGAGCTATCGTCCAGGCATTGATGTCTGGCCAAAATGTACAATTGGTAGCTATGGCAGATGCCTTTAAGGATAATGTAGAAAAATGTTACAAGACCATCAGCAGTCCGAACTTTACGGATTGGACGACAGGTGGCACAGTTGATTTAAGTAGCAAGATTTCCTTGGCAGCAGAACAAAGGTTCTCCGGATTCGACGGTTACAAGAAAGTGATCGAATTGTCTGATGTGGTGGTCATCGCCACACCTCCGGGATTCAGACCCATGCACTTCGAAGCCGCTGTAAATGCAGGTAAGCATGTATTTATGGAAAAGCCGCTTGCGGTGGATGGTCCGGGTGTCAGAAAGGTATTGGCTGCAGCCAAAAAAGCTAAGGAAAAGAAATTAAATGTCGTAGTGGGATTACAACGTCACTACCAGACGATCTATCGAAATTGGGTAAAGACGTTGCATGAAGGAGCCATTGGTGACATCGTTTCTTCCCGTGTATATTGGAATGGAGCTGGAGTATGGATAAGAGCAAGAAAGCCAGGGCAAACGGAGATGGAATATCAAATGAGAAATTGGTATTACTTCAACTGGCTCTGTGGTGATCATATTTGCGAGCAGCACATACACAACCTGGATATAGGAAATTGGGTGCACCAGGACTACCCGACACAGGTCCATGGAATGGGAGGAAGACAGGTCAGGAACGGGAAGGATCATGGTGAAATCTATGATCATCACTTCCTCGAATACGAGTATGCAGACGGATCGAGAATGTTTAGCCAATGCCGCCATATCAAGGGATGTATGAACAGGGTCAGCGAAGCATTTCATGGTACTGACGGGAGTGCGCCAAAACCAGGTGTAATTAAGACCCGGAGCGGTCATGTGATCATGGACCATGATGATTCGAATGATCCCAACCCATACCAGGTAGAGCACGATGAGCTATTTGCCGCTATTGCCGCAGGTGAATATAAGTTTGAAGATGCGACCAACGGTGCGAAAGCCACCCTTACAGCGATAATGGGGCGTATGGCTTCTTATTCCGGGCAAGTCGTTACCTGGGAAGATGCGCTGAATAGCGATATAGACTTGTCACCTGAAACATATGCATGGGATGCTGATCCTCCTGTCATGCCGGATTCTGATGGGAAGTATAAGATTGCCATGCCAGGTGTAACAAAAGCAGTCTGATATTGATGATTTGGAAAGAATAAAGGTGGGACCTCTCATGGGTCTCACTTTTTTTTATGATTGATCGAGATTTAAAAAATGGATGGTAATGAAAACTGATCTTCAAATAGCAAGGAGTGTCATCCCCCAACACATACGAAACATAGCAGAACAACTCTCCATATCTGAGGAACAACTCGAGTACTACGGGCAATATAAAGCAAAACTTCCCTTGTCCTTAATCGATGAAGAAAAAACGCGAAACAGCCACCTGGTACTCGTGTCGGCCATTTCTCCGACACCTGCAGGAGAGGGTAAATCTACGGTGTCCATTGGTCTCGCCCAGGGTATGAAAAAGATTGGCAAAAAGGCATGTGTCGTGCTGAGAGAACCTTCCTTGGGTCCTGTGTTTGGCATCAAGGGAGGGGCGACAGGAGGAGGATACTCCCAGGTCATCCCCATGGAGGACATCAACCTGCATTTTACCGGGGATTTCTCTGCTATTGAAAAATCGCATAACCTCCTTGCCGCTCTTATTGACAATAATATTCAGTCCAAAACGAGGTCTTTGAATATTGACCCGAGGACCGTTTTATGGAAGAGGGTCATGGATATGAATGACCGGGCCTTGAGAAGGACAATCGTCGGTCTGGGGGGGACGAGTTTTGGTATCCCAAGAGAGACCGGTTTTGACATCACCGCGGCTTCAGAGGTCATGGCCATTCTTTGTCTGAGCGAAAATCTCAAGGATCTCAAGACGCGTCTGGGCAATATATTTGTTGGATTCACCTATGACCGGCAACCGGTATATGCCAGAGACTTAAATGCACACGGAGCGATGACCGCGCTGATGAAGGACGCAATCAAACCCAATTTAGTGCAGACCCTGGAAGGGACGCCGGCCATCATTCACGGTGGTCCGTTTGCAAATATTGCACAGGGTACGAATTCGGTCATTGCGACCAAAATGGGCATGTCATTGTCGGATTATGTAATCACGGAAGCGGGATTTGGATTCGACCTGGGTGCCGAGAAATTTTTTGATATCAAATGTCAAAGTGCCGGATTATCACCCAGGGCTGTGGTATTGGTTGTGACGATCAGGGCATTGAAATATCACGGGGGCCATTCCTTGAAAGAGTTGACTACACCAGGTCCGGAGAATGTGACAAGGGGTTTGGCGAACCTGGAGAAACACCTGGAAAATATCGCACAATTCGGACGAACCGCCATCGTAGCCATCAATCAGTTTACCACGGATACCGAAGAAGAAATAGACATCGTTATGTCAAAATGTACTTCCATGGGCGTCCATTGTGTTGTATCGGATGTCTGGGGAAAGGGTGGGGACGGAGCCGCGGACCTGGCCAGGGTGGTTTCCGAAGTAGCCGAAAGTGCAGAGGGTCATTTCACGCCTATGTATCATTGGGACGAACCGGTAAAGACCAAGATTGAAAAAGTAGCTTCCAAAATTTATGGTGCCGAGGCGATCGATTATGCGAGGCAGGCTGAACGGGATTTGAAAAAAATTGATGTACTGGGATTGAATAATCTTCCTGTTTGTATTGCGAAGACACAGAAGTCACTTTCCGATAATCCCAAATTGCTGGGGAGGCCCAAGGACTTTGTGGTCACCGTGCGAGAAATAGAAATTGCTTCGGGAGCCGGGTTTTTGATACCGATCACCGGGGACATTATGAGGATGCCCGGTCTGCCTTCCACTCCATCTGCTGAACAAATCGATATCAGCATTGATGGAGAGATCAGTGGGTTGTTTTAGGATTATAGTTGATGGTCGATGGTCGATGGTCTGGTTCAAGCTCAGAAAACATACTGACAAAGGCGAAGCCTTGTGCAGCATCCCGCACATCAAACTTTAATGCCTGTGCGGATATGTTTTAGCATCGTCAGTAATCGTCCGGACAGAAGTCAAAATTGAATATTGCCCATCAATTATCAACAACAAAATTTGCAGACAAGGTTGCAATGTTATTACTTTGTAATAACAAAAACTTAAATAGTGCAAGCTGATATCATCAAAATAGGCAACTCAAAAGGGCTCAGGCTGAGTAAGGCGATATTGAAGAAATATGATATACATGAAAAAGTCGAAATCATCCTCAAAGAGGATTGTATAATCATCAAACCTTCCATGAATCCAAGAGAAGGATGGGAAGAACAATTTGCAAATATGGCTAAACAAGGAGATGACGAATTGTTAATTCCGGATGTTTTTGATGATGAAGAAATGGAAGAATGGGAATAGAGCAGTATCAAATCGTAATAGTCAATCTTGATCCTTCAGTGGGAAGCGAAATCAAAAAAACCAGGCCTTGTGCCGTGATTTCACCAAACGAAATGAATAAATTCTTGCGAACTGTAGTTGTTGCACCTTTGACCACCTCAATCAAAGCTTATCCGACTAGAGTAAAAGTCAAATACCAAAAAAAAGAAGGTAGAATAGCTGTAGATCAAATCAGGACAATAGATAAATCAAGGGTCGTAAAGGTATCAGATATGCTTTCAAGGAGTGAAATTGAAAATGTAAAACAAACAATCAATAGAACCTTTGTACTATAATTCACGACATTATATTCTAATTGTTCATTGATAATTATTTCAATAACTCACGCTTCGGCTACCGGCGAAGCTTACTGACAAAAACTTCGTCTTGTCAGTACAGGTTGCTTCTTTCGACTTTGCCCGGGACGGGTGTCGGCACGAGTCCGCTCAGGGTTCGAACTCAGAACATACTGACAAAGGCGAAGCCTTGTGCAGCATCCCGCACATCAAACTTTAATGCCTGTGCGGATATGCTTTAGCATCGTCAGTAATCGTCCCGACAGAACTCAAAATTGACAATAAACTATTGACGGTTGTGCCACCCGCTCCCTAACCCTGAAGGATAGACTACCCACTACTTTAGTTGACCCACGACTAACCAATACAATTAACTCTGCCAATTAATAATAATTTCTCCTAATTTTCAATAACCCATTGATGATGAAATCCGTCCGCCGTCAACCGTTGGTCGTATGTCATTCATCGGTAATCAACAAGTGGAAACAGATTATCAACTAATAACTGAGTAACTCCTCCAACTTCCCCACCAACCTCGAATTAGCCAAATATTGCTCCTCCAGGTTCTTAGTAAAGGGTACGGGAGTGTCCAAACTACCCACACGCATCACCGGGGCATCAAGGTGTTTGAATAAATGTTCGCCGATGTAGGCCGCTATTTCTCCACCAATTCCCCCTACCAGGGTGTCCTCATGCAACACAAGAACTCTATGCGTCTTGATGACACTTTTGTGAATGGATTCATAGTCCAGTGGAGCGAGACTCCGAAGATCGATGATTTCGATGGATTCCGGCATTTCCGAACAAGCCTCTAAAGCCCAGTGCACACCCAATCCATAGGTGATGATCGTCGCATCGTTGCCCTCCTGAACAATCTGGGCCTTGCCAATTTCGAATGTGTAGTAGTCGGTGTACACTTCGTCACTGATCTTGCGGTACAAACCTTTGTGTTCGAAGAAGAGGACCGGGTTTGGATCTGCAAAGGCAGCAAGAAGTAGTCCCTTTGCATCCCTTGGATTGGAGGGATAGATGATTTTCAATCCGGGTGTTTTAAAGAACCACGCTTCATTGGTCTGGGAGTGAAAGGGTCCGGCACCTACACCGCCCCCGCAAGGCATTCTGATCACAACATCGGCATTCGGACCCCATCTGTAGTGAATTTTGGCAAGATTGTTTACGATTTGGTTAAATCCACAAGTGACAAAATCCGAAAACTGCATCTCAATCATTGTCTTCATGTTCCGGAAGCTCAATCCCAGACCAATACCAACAATGGCGCTTTCACATAACGGGGTATTTCTCACTCGACCAGCGCCATATTTTTCGATCAGACCCTTGGTAATTTTGAATACTCCTCCATATTCAGCAATATCCTGTCCCATAAGGACCAGGTTGCCGTGTCTTTGCATCGCCAGGTCCAATGCATCTGATATGGCATCGATAAAACGCATCGTTTGCTTTTCCCCGGACCTCGGAACGGCCAGGTCCTGGTCAGCAGAGGCAAAGACATCACCCAATTCTTTTTCAATATTTGCATCGGGAAATTCGACCTGCTCTACATGGTCCCAGGCAGCATCGATATCCATCTTGATTTCACCAGTACACTTCTTTATGTAGTCATCGTCGATCACTCCTTCATCAATAAGATATTGCTGATAGTTGATCACCGGATCTCTTTGTTTCCAATACTCCATCAGGTCTTCGGGCACGTACTTGGTGCCACTTGCTTCTTCATGACCTCTTTGCCTGAATGTGAGACATTCGATAAGCAGGGGTTGAGGGTGCTCCCTCATCCTGATGATCTCCTCGCTCAGGGTAGTATAGACCTCCAAAACATCGTTGCCATTTATGGTCAGTGAGCGCATGCCATAACCGGCTCCCTTATCGGATATACGCTCACAAACATATTGTTCACCTGTAGGAGTGGATAAGCCATAGCCATTATTCTCGACCAGGAAAATCACGGGTAGCTCCCATACGGCGGCAACATTGAGAGCTTCGTGAAACTCTCCTTCACTGGTGCCGCCTTCTCCGGTGAATGCCAGGCTCACTTTATTTTGGCCCTTGAGTTTATAAGCCAGGGCGACACCGGCGGCCAATGATAATTGAGGTCCCAGATGGGAGATCATGCCTGCAATGTTGTGCTCAAGGCTCCCAAAATGAAAGGATCTATCCCGTCCATAGGTAAAGCCGTTTACTTTTCCCTGCCACTGGCCGAAAAGACGCTCGAGCGGTACATCCCTGCATAAAAAGACGCCGAGATTTCTGTGCATGGGGAAGATCATTTCATCGCTCATCAATGATCGCGTGGCGCCCACGGCAATAGCTTCCTGGCCGATCCCTGAAAACCACTTACTGACCTTTCCCTGACGTAAGAGGATGAGCATTTTTTCTTCGATCAACCGGGATCGAAGCATATCCGTATACAGTTGTCTGAGGAGGTCTTCATTGAGATTACCCCGTTTGAATGTAATAGGAGCTTGCGTCTCAATTGACATGTTCTCTCGTATTTTTTTAGCTAAAAGCGTTCAACCCGGTAACATCCATGCCCGTGATCAATAAGTGAATGTCATGGGTTCCTTCATAGGTCAGAACGGTTTCAAGATTCATTAAGTGTCTCATCATGGGATATTCGCTGGTGATCCCCATTCCACCATGGATTTGGCGGGCTTCACGGGCGATTTGCAATGCCATCCAGACATTGTTTCTTTTCGCCATTGAGATCTGTGCCGGCGTTGCCCTTCCTTCATTGGCCAGTACACCCAGGCGCCAGGCCAACAGTTGTGCCTTCGTGATTTCGGTGATCATCTCTGCCAATTTCTTCTGTGTCAGTTGGAATTGTGCCAACGGTTTTCCAAATTGTATCCGCTCCTTTGCATACCGAAGTGAAGAATCATAACAGTCCATTGCAGCACCAATTGCCCCCCAGGCTATACCATATCGGGCTTTCGAGAGGCAGGATAAGGGACCTTTTAATCCTCTGACACCAGGCAATACATTTTCTTTAGGTATTCGAACGTCTTCAAATACAAGTTCACCTGTAATAGAAGCCCGAAGCGACCATTTGCCGTGAATTTCGGGAGCGCTGAAACCCTCCATTCCTTTTTCTACGATCAAACCGGTGACTACGCCGTCCTCATCCTTGGCCCAAACGACGGCAATATCCGCAATCGGAGAATTGGTGATCCACATCTTGGCACCATTCAAAATATAGGCATCTCCATCATCCTTTATGTTTGATATCATGCTACCCGGATCGGACCCATGATTGGGTTCTGTCAGTCCAAAGCAACCGATCATTCCGGCCTTGGCCAGGGCTGGCAAATATTTTTGTTTTTGTTCTTCAGATCCATATCTGTAGATGGGGTACATGACCAGTGATCCCTGGACCGAAGCCATCGACCGGATCCCGCTATCACCGCGCTCCAACTCCTGCATCAGCAGACCATATGTGATCTCATCCATTCCTCCTCCTCCATATTCAATGGGTAAACTTGGCCCCAAAACCCCCAATTCAGCCATCCCTTTATACAGGTGGACCGGACATTTCGCTTTTTCACTGTACTCTTCAATAATAGGAGTTACTTTCTTTTTGACCCAGTCCCGTGCAGCATTCCTCACCAAAATGTGCTCCTCCGAAAGCAATTCATCCAGAATATAATAGTCTGGAGCCTGAAATAAATCCGTTTTTACACTTGTCATATGTAGGAAAATTATGAAATGCGAAGATCACAAAAAAGGGGAAGAAGATAGATATTACATATATTTTATATCACTTTTTTCAATCGCCAAAAAAGTGATTAAAAGGCTCCTTCCTGTAATGGTATTTTGCTCTTATCGAGCAAACCTGGCCATTAATATCAGTCAAACTATCACCCGCAAGCGGTTCACTCCTTTGAATGTCTCCCAGACATTCATTCTTTCAGAAATCAGTCGTTCATATACCGTACAGGAAGATTATTCTTGCCAAAATCTCTTAATTGGGGGTATATACCCCTCGCGCTATTAGTCATTCCTCTTTGTTCAAGACTGAGACCTATAATTAAAAATGTGAAGAGCGCTTGCAAAGCGGAATTGGTGGGTCGGGAGATGCCTGCTTTGCGGGTGTTGGCTTAATTCCGCGAGCATTTTGGTTACTTTTCTGCGGTTGAAAAAGTAACAGACAGGTGTTCTTGTAAAATACTATCCAGTCTTCTGTGACTGTAAATGCCCAATTGTTACATTTTTTGTAAGGACAAAAGCCAAGTTGCCTCCCGCGAAAAGTCATCACCCACCTCAAAGTTGGGTGATGCATATGCTCGCCAGCAGGAACATATTGAATGAGATTTCTCCCCAAATTTTATTGTCTCCTCGACCGAATCGAAGAAAGTCAGTGTTCAAAACACTGCACCCGTCATTAGTACTCCCTATTTTCTCGATTCCACTTCGCTACACTCGAAAAGACAAAAAAGAGGTTCAGTTTGTTACCGATTCACCTTGATTTAATACGTCGTCATATCGATTGATGATTCCTGTTCGCCAAGAAAAGGACAGGATAGAAAAACCCTAGGCCGTCTGCCCTCCATCTACAGGTAGTGCAAGACCCGTAATGAAAGAACTCTCATCATCGCACAACCATGTGATGGCATTGACGATATCTGATGTCTCACCATATCGTCCGACTGGAATCGTATGAACCAATTTGCTGCGCAAATCTTCTCTGAGTGAAAACATGGATTCGAGCATGGGACTGTTCGTAAAGACCGGGCATACGGCATTTACCCTGATTCCAAATTTGGCATACTCAGAAGAAGCAGTCTTCGTCATTCCGATGACGGCATGTTTACTCGCGACATAGGCGATTTGTCTGGGTAAGGCCCGCAAACCTGCAATGGATGAAATGTTTACGATGGCCCCACTTCCCTGTAGAGCCATTATGGCCAATTCCTCCTTCATACAGTAGAATACCCCGGATTGGTTGACGGCTATGACCCGATCCCAGTCCTCGAGGGTGTGTTCGGCCGTTCTGAAGTTATTGACTGCCCCGATCCCGGCATTATTCAATGCAATGTCCAACCTGCCAAAGTCCGCGGTTATCTGTTTGCACACCTGGGCTACCTGGTCATAATTGCTGACATCCAATTGAAAAGATTGCACCTGAACTCCATATTCGTTCAATAGTTTCTTTGTTTCTTCAAGACCGGTGACATTCCAGTCTGCGATGGCCACATGTCCTCCTTCTTTTGCAAATTGAATGGCACTGTCCCTGCCAATCCCCGAGGCTGCACCCGTAATGAATACAACTTTGTCCTGAAATCTCATCTATTCAAACATTAGCGAAATCATCTCAGCAATACATACGGGCTTGTCACCACCTTCCCGGTCCACCTTGCAATCCCATATGATCTTTACACCTCCCATCGGATGATCTTCCACTTCTTTTATTGTCGCAGAACAATGCAGCTTGCTTCCTACGGGAACGGGGGCCGGGAAGCGGACCTTGTTTAGACCATAATTGACACCCATCCTGGCGCTTTCCACATTGACCATCTTCTCCATGAATTTTGGAATCAGGGAAAGAGAAAAGAATCCATGTGCGATGGGGCCTCCAAAAGGTGATTCTTTTTTAGCCCGCTGCACATCAATGTGGATCCATTGATAGTCCTTTGTAGCCTCTGCAAATAAATTGACCAATTCCTGCGTCACTTCAAAGGGTTCAGATGTCTTCATATTCGTGCCTACGGACGCCTTGAGCTCGGCAATATCTTTCAATACAAGCATAATGATTCTGATTATGGTCTAAAGATAGTACGATGAGATACGACATCTCAATTCTGAATGTCGAATAATTAGCGACCAGTGGGAGTTATTCTTTTGTCGTCGCCTTTTTCTTGAAGTATTTGGGATCGACAACAAGAAGACCGAAAGATTCGCAGTCCTCTTTTGTAAGTACTGCATGATGCGCTCCATGCGCTTTCAAAATGGCGCGGGAATACCGGCCGTCCAATTGCTTGAACCACTTGAAGCGTTGATGTATGTATACGTCATGAATGAGGAAGTAGGTCAATCCGTACAAGGAAATCCCTATACCCACAAAGAGTAACCAGCGGTAATCTGCATACAAACTACCTGCCATGTATGAAAACATACTGGGAATCGCAAAGACCAGAAAGAAACGATCATTTTTCTCCCAGAATCCTGTCTTCTCATATTTGGGCTTGTGATGATCCTCATGCCAACTCCACAATGGCCCATGCATTAAATATTTATGGGCAGACCATGCTACGAATTCCATGATACAGTAGGTCAGGATCGTAATCAGGATATATAATAATGCTTGACTCACACCGCAAATCTACAAAACTGAACATGAAGGCACAATACGCCTGACAAATTTTAGTCAAGTGTGACCCTGCTGAGGGATTTGGGGAAGGTGGTACGAATAAGCGGCAATTCGATAAAAAATTCCGTGCCTTCACCCGGAATGGAATCAAAGCGAATCGTACCGCCCATAGAATCAATCATATTGGCTGCTATCGCTAAACCCAGTCCTGATCCACTGGACTTTGTCGTAAAACGCGGTTTGAATATTTCTGACTTTTGCTCTTTCGAGATACCGATCCCATTGTCGCGGATGGCAATGATGGCCTTGTTATCTTCTTTCCATAATCGAAGTTCTATATAACCCTTCCGGTCTTCGGGAATTGCCTGGATACTATTCTTAACAAAATTCGTGAGTACGCGAATCAATTGATTTTTATCCGCATAAACTCCAATGTCGTCAATCGGCTCGATGAGGTGAATATCCATGTCCTGCCGATTTCTGAATAGGTCATGGATCCTTTCTACTACCTCGTTGAGCAATATTTTTCGATTTTCTGATTTTGGCAGGGCTCCAAAATTGGAAAATTCATCCGCAATCTGCTGTAGATTGTCTATTTGATTCATTAGGGTATCACACATCCTGATCGTCAGATGTTCGACATCGCCTGCTCCGGAATGAATGCTTCTCTGGAGATGCTGAAGACTAAGCTTCATCGGAGTCAGGGGATTTTTGATCTCATGTGCCACTTGCTTGGCCATTTCGCGCCATGCATTATCTCTTTCCACCTCTGCGAGGAGTGAAGCGTTTACCTCGAGCTTATGGATCATCTGGTTATACTCTTTGATAAGTTTTCCGATTTCGTCCTTGCCCTTCCACTCAATTTTTCGGTTGTTCTTGTTGAGTTTGACCTCCTTTAATGTCTTTCCCAATTCAATCAGTGGTGTTCGAATGTATTGTGAGAGACTGAAGGAAATGGAAAATCCGATCAGGAACAAAAACACGTATGTGTTCAAAAGGGCAGGAATAAATCCTGAACGCAAATCAAATGAAGCCTCGCTGGAAGGAAGCAATTGGTAGTGATAAATAGAAATCAGGCCAATGGCGATAAAGCTGAAGATCAGGGTCAACAGGATAGACAATTGTATCCTGTTTCTCAGGTGAAGGGTCTGCTGGAAATTGAACTCCCATTCACTGGGTAAGAGAAAATTCGATCTGTTGACAAAGCCATAGATGGTGTAAAGAAATCCACTGATGATAAATATGATGGAAAACAGTGTGAACGCATTGATGATCGGAACCAGGCCGTTGACCAAAGTGGCATTGGTTCCATCCACGATGGACATACTCAGAAATGAGCCCAGTATGATCGTCCACAATACGAGCCAGATGAAATTCGTCTTGCTCTCTTCAATAAACAGATCCAATAGCAGGGAATAGACGATGTAGCAAACGGCATAAATGAGCATTAATCTCGGATTCAGGCCAGCCATCGACAACATGATGACCAAGCCGGCCAGGTAGAATAGAAATTTATTATTGTTCGATTGATGAGCAACAACTTTTCTGTGCAGCAGATAGAGGATCAGGTGTAGCCCCTGCACGGAAACAACCAATAATGTCAGGGTCAGAATGGCCGACCCTTCGAGTTGGAGAATCCCGGACACCGACAGCAAATTCAGCCCGATTATGGTCTTGATGCTCCAGATAAAAAATGAAATTGCCAATGCACTGAAGGCTCCGATACTGATGATCCGGATGTTATCCGGTACGGCAATCAGGTCGGAGAAGTTGGAAGATCTCCTCATATAGATCGACATGGGAAAGAGCATAGCCAGGAAGAGTACGGCAAGCATCATGAAAGGATTCCCGATCAGTCCGGAGATAATCACGCTGACGACAATCAGGCTGATGCCTTTGGTCAGCGGCCGGTTGTCCAGGAAATTTCGAAGCTCTGTTGTCTTTGTCAGTGACAAACGCATTGTATATCTGCAATTTAAATATTAAATATAGTTATAATATGTTTTTCTCACCAAATATTTTACTCAATGCAATGAAATTTGTCGACATACAGTGTATTCGACAGAAGAAACTTTCTTATGGTTATTGTGTTGTTTTGCAGGAAGAAGGTCTTAGGAACATTCAAATTCATTTAAATTTGAACCTACACCAGGCTCCATCGCTCCTGGAATGTCAGGGGAGGAAAGTCCGGACAACGCAAGGCATCGCACCACCTGAAAAGTGGGACCCGGATATCCGGGTACAGAAAGTGTCACAGAAAGCTATACCGCTCGAGGGAGTCACGGATTTATCTTCGCGACTTTTTGGAGTAAGGGTGAAAACGAGGTGTAAGAGACCCCGATGCTGGTGAGCAATTGCCAGGATGGATAAACCTTGCGAGTTGCAATGTCACGTATATTCTGAATTCTTTCACCTTGTGAAAGAGGTAATCTTGCCTGGATGAGTCAGAAGGGGTAGACAGCTTAGATAAATGATGGAGATCTGCTCTGCGGATAACAGAATCCGGCTTACTAGGTGTATTTAAAAAAGAAGCGATTGTCGAAAGCAATCGCTTCTTTTCTAATGTTCTTTTTCCGCTTATTGTTGGGCTTCCTGGTTGATGCCATTAAAGGTAAAGCCAAACCTCAACGTATTATCCAAAGGGCTTCGCTGCGCATTGGTCGGAGCGAGATAAGCAATGTCAATTCCTACCACGTTGTACTTCAAGCCAACGCCAATCGTAAGATATTGTCGATCACCTTTTAACGGATGCTGATAATAATATCCTGCCCGCACGGCAAACTGGTTGTCATACCAATATTCAGCACCAATCGATATTTCAAATTCCTTCAACTCTTCTGAAAATCCACCAGGTGCATCTCCGAATGAACCAAACACACCACCAAAGGTAGATTGCTCCCGGTAATCCCCAATTCCGTTACCATTATTGTCATAATCCGGATGGTCGACAGGGTAGGGCGTCGGTACGAGCAATTTATTGAAATCAAGGGCAAAAGTCAGTGAGTTGTATTCATCCAGATTCATCTTGTAAGCTGCACCCAATGCAAAATTGGCAGGGATAAATTCTTTATCACTGGAATTCGTATACGATATCTTGCTACCGAGATTCGAAATGGCCGCACCCAATGCAAAATCGGTTCCAACACCGGTTAAATCCGGGTTTGAGTGATACGTAACACTGATATCTGCGGCAAATGCCTTTCCGGAAGTGATGTCAAAACCACCTACCTGGAAGCCGGAGGCCAAATTGGAATAGATGAATTTAGTCGTAACTGCTGCCGAGAATTTGGGAGATAGCTTTCTGGCATAGGCTACTGCAAATTCAAATTCACGGGGTCGACCCGTTCCAATAGGTTGTCCGTCTACATTGGTAAAGTTGATCTCACCGAGGGCAAAATACCGGAAGGAAGCACCGAAGCTCTGTAAATCATCAATTTTCATATACCCTCCCAGGTATGCGAGATAGACATCCGTAAGTCCCAAATTTCTTAACCATGGAGTATAGGAGGCAGCAAAACTGGATTGCCTTTCTGCAAAAGCAAGTTTTGAAGCATTATAGTGAAGAGCATATGGATTGACTCCTGTGGCTACACCCGCATCGCCCATAGCACCACCTACGGCATCGGGTATGATGCGCAGAAAAGGAACTGCCGAAAGCAAGGTGTTCGGGACACACTGTGAATTAGGATCCAATACACATCTTCTCCCCGGATCCCACACGCCGGCGCCCTGCGCTTTCATCTGAGAAGGAAGAAGAAACACAAATACTATAAGTATAGATAGTAATTTTAATTTCATTCGATGATGATTGTATAAAATATAGACAAGAACTGCGATTAAGACGATATTATTTTAGGTGAACTACTTTTTTGACAAAGCTCTCGGTAGATTCTCCCGTCAAATCCGATAATAAGGTGAAATGACATAAATAAACACCGTCAGCATTCAAAATTGGCCTCCATTCCAGTATCATCTTGCCTTGCCGGGAAACGCTCTGCCAGGTTACATTTTCAATAAACCTTCCATTTAAATCAAACACGTCCATTTCTACCAGCACAGCGCCATCGAGCAATTCATGACTGAGGTCAAAGATAGTGTAAGTTCCAAATGGATTCGGGAAATTTGATATCTCTTTTATATTTCTGTCAATGGCATTGCTGACTTCGAATCCGATAGTTGTCTCACCCGGATTGTTGGCTACATCAAACATACGCACGGTCAATTCATGGAGACCGGGAGCAAGATCTGTGATTTCAAACTCAATCGTCCCACTTTTTGGATCGTCCAATGAGCCCTCAACCAGGTCATTCAACACGATTGAATTTTTTCTGTCCTCATCAAGGACTGCTATGATTTCATGGCCAATGGCGGCATTACTGATGTTGATACCTACATCATCTGAAAAATCCACGATGACTTTATTAGAGGAAGGGACCAAATCTCCATCCAAAAAAGAACGGTCATTCAGATAAGCCCGGATAACCGGTGGGGTGTCATCCCGGACGGGATTGATGGACGGCCCACCGATCACTAATTGCTCGGTGAAGCCCGCAGCCTGCCCGTCAGAATCTGATTGAGCAAAATAACTGATCTTTCCAATCCCCATAGAAAAGTCAATGTCCAACGGGACAGTAAACCCGGTGCTGAATCTTCCCTGCGTGATCCGGGTTCTTCCCTGGTAGATGATGTTTTGCTGACTTTCAAAGTTCTTGACAAAACTTCTTTCATCATTGGCAAAGGTCCGGACTTGAGACGGCTTATCATAGACCGTTATATCCAGGATGCCATCATACTGATCGAGATTTTGACCATGGCTATCCGTGATCATTCCACTCAAATTCACCTGATCCAGCGCACTGACTCTTATATCTTCCCGGGATGTTTTGATATCGACACCATTGATGGTGCCGGTTTTTACTATCAATGGAGGCAGTGCCAATCGAATGGAAGGATCACCGATCAGGAAGAACTTCCGGGCGTTGGTATGGTCATTGGGATTGTCATTTTTGGCTCGCCTCATGATTTCACCAATGGTCAGATATCGACCATTATCCTGCTCAAAAAGTCTCCTGAATACAGATCTTGTCAATTGAAAATTCTTGGAGGCATAGACGGAACGGACGGTGGTGAACAAGGAAAGTGCCCCTCCATTAGGCTTTAACAGTGCAGCTTCTCCGGCACTAAGAAGAGATGGATCATCAAATCCTGTGAACGAACAGGTCGCTGTGACGATCAATGGCAACCTGTCAAAATTTGACCAATTATTGATGTCATCGATCTTGAGGACCCTTTCCTGGGCCCAGCCATTGGGTCCGCCATGACCGAGATAGTTGATCACAAGTGCACCATTATCCACGACGTGGCTGAGGCGTTCGGCAGCCTGGGGATAACGATTGCCACCTGGGGTAGACTCCTGTCGGAAGGCATCAAAGTATATCTTTTCCTGGTTGAAGAGGGGCTGCGATTCTGCAAGTTCCGAGGCGATCAGGTCCGCATCATTAATATGAAGATTGTTATCTTCATCGTCTGCCACAAAAGCAACGCGTGTCTTCCATTTTTCAACCTCATCCGGAAGTCGATCATAAGAGATGATCTTATTGATGACATCCCGGGCTTCCCGGGGGGAAGTCACCGTAAGTCTTCCGATGGCAATGTCCAAATCACCTGATAAATTGCCATTTTCACCATCATCGAGAAGGGCGTAGAAATCATCTGACGGAAAAGCAAGCAAGGGATCCAGGGAATTAAAGGTTTCGAAGGTGGGCACCCAATTATCGGCCGGATGACTTTTGTTGATATGCCTGTAATCAAATGAGGCATCTCCCAACAACAGTACGCTTTTGAATTCCGGGTACCGCCTCTTCACATCCCGGAAGTAGTTGCGCAGTGCCGTAGGATCCTGCTTTCCGGCGCTGTAAATATTAAAAACGTGATCCGGACGTACAATCCAACAATTTAATCCTTGTCGATCCCATCTGTGTTCCTGCAATCGCATCGCAGACTCATGAAAGAGTTCGGGACTGATAATGATCATTTCCGGTAAACCATCCTGGAATACGTTTGCAGGTTTGATCTTCTCAGCAGCCGGGGGAATCATTGTCTGTGAAGGAGTAAAACAAATATAGTATTCAACCCTGTTCAGACCGGTTTGAATAATCCGTAACTCATCTTGATGATGGATATATTTCTCAATGGGAGCATTCGGATCCGTAATATCCCAGATCTTTATTTCTTCCGGCCCCGCTATAGACAATCCGGCAGAGGTGTCATCCGCATTCAGAGCAATGACGTTATTCAATCTAAGTTGCTCATCCCTCAAAACAGCCCGGGCCGTCCCGTTTATGTTGAATTGATCCAACCACACCTTGTTGTCCATGTCGTTTTTGATATTCTGCAGGAGTATATTTTGATCGGGATTCAGGGAAGTAACAGAAGCTGACAAATGGACTTTGCGCGCATAAAGCGCTTCAATATCCGTCGTGTTTACTGGTGCAAAGTCGATTGCCTCCATAAATCCATTTCCCGATAATGAAATTTGGCCTTGTACGGGACTTCTTCCGATCACCCGAACATTCAGGGTGGCATCCTCAATCCCGTCCTGTGGAATGTCGATCAATTTGGAAAGCTCGAGTTCGGTTTGGTTGGTCAGGTTTTCACCGACCCACATTTGACCTGATCCCTGTCCGCTGATGAAATCATCCAGGAGGTTGATCCGGTCTTCTTCATGGACAGCAAAATACAGGAAGTCCGGGGTCAGCTGAGTTGGGAATGTATTTTCAGATTCCGGTTCTATATTGGTTGGCCCTGAATCATCATCCAATTTCAGGAAGACATAGGCTTCATCAGAAAAAGGATTGATTTCAAATGTGAACGCCGATTGGTCGGAATTGTATTCCAGGCGATTCGGACCTTCCGCGTAAAAGAGCAGAAAATCTTCGGTGTCAAACATGCCGTTGCCGTTGTCCCGGATCTGTATGCTCAATTTTTGAAGACGTTCCGTGTCCGGATAATGTGAATCATGTCTGAGATGTCCTCCGAAAATCGAGTATAAGCCAATAGTATTGAAAGGTATTGATCCAGGGGCAATATCTGCCTTCTCAAAAAGCCATTGTCCCGTGATTTTATAAACACCAGACTCCTCTACTGCGATCCTCAAAATCTCCCCGTTGTTCAATATTTCGGAAGAATCTTGGTAGATAGATTGCCCGTGGTGATGAGTGGACAACGAACTCAATATCATCAAGCCCAATGTTAAAGGAATGATAAGAAATGTTCTATACATTACTTTTCCTGGAGTTCTTTGCGTTCAAAAGTAGTTCTTGTTTGCAACCATTAGCAAGTTTAGCGTATTATTGATAGAGGCTTAACGACAATATCTGCTACTGAAACGACAATTTATATACCTGATCTTCTTGATTTTCCTTACCGGATTCATTCCGCTCAAGGGTCAGGACCCAGTATTTAGTCAATTTTATAATGCACCTATCCAACTGAATCCGGGGCTTGTTGGCTTATCCACCAATCCGCAGATCGCCCTGAACTATCGAAATCAATGGCCATCATGGCCGCAGGTGTATACAACATATGCAGCATCTTACGATCAATTCTTCGATATTCTGAACAGTGGCCTGGGTGTACAAGTCCTTGTTGATGACGCGGGACAAGGTGTGCTCAAGACATCCAAGGTTACCGGCGTTTATGCGTACCGGCTCAGATTCAGCAGGAATTTGCAGGCACGGATCGGTCTCGAAGCAGGTTTTATAAATACCCGGCTGGATTGGACCAAATTATTGTTCCTGGATCAACTCGTCCCGGGGGAGATCAATGGCACTCCCGGAGGGGTTCTTCTCCCGACTTCAGAGGTGCAACCGGCAGACCTGAATAAATTCAACCTGGACATCTCGATGGGAGGAGTATTGTACAGCGATAAATACTACATAGGCATCTCGCTAAAGCACATCAATAACCCCAATCTGATGTTTGTTTCTGACAATAGCAACTCATATTCCGGATTACCGTCGCGACTTATTTTACATGGTGGTATGCAGATTGACCTCGATGGCTACAATAAGGAGGGATTTGGCTCGTTTATTGCTCCGAGTATTTTGTATACAAGGCAATCCGGTTTAGATCAACTGAATGCAGGTGCATTGTACAACCGGGACCAGGTTTTTGGTGGAATCTGGCTGAGACATACGATTAAAAATCTCGATGCTGCCATTATTTCTTTTGGTTGGAGGACGGATTGGCTCAAATTGAGCTACAGTTTCGATCTGACTTTGAGCGATGCTTTCATAACGAGAACAGCAGGCAGTCACGAGATTGGCGTAGTCATTAATGTCGGAAATATTGCAAACAAATCATCCCGGTACGAAGATTGCTTTAGCATATTTAGATAATTATTACCCAAATGAACTATAAGTTTTTCTTTTTACTGCTCGCGGTAAGCTCAATGACCACCTCGTGCATATTCAATCGAAAAGGATCTGGAGATGGCAGATCCGAAGCGACCGGTTGGAAGTATAATGATGCAGAATGGGGAGGATTTGAAAAAATTGACTATGAAGGGCAGGTAAGTGGTCCTAATCTGGTCCTGATCCCTGGCGGAACCTTTTCCATGGGTCTTACAGACGAGGATGTAACTTATGAATGGAATAACATATCCAGGAGAGTGACCGTGTCGTCATTCTATATGGATGAGACAGAAATATCCAATTCTCACTGGAAGGAATATATTTATGACCTCGAAAGATATTACGAGTCATTTCCTGAAGTTGCCATCAATGCACTTCCGGATGAAAAGGTTTGGCTCGATGAATTGTCCTATAATGACCCTTTGGTCGAAACTTATTACCGTCATCCTGCATATGATGATTACCCGGTAGTAGGTGTATCCTGGGAACAGGTTCAGGATTATTGTAAATACCGGACAAACAAAGTCAATGAAATGATTTTGATTGAGCGAGGTGTCTTGAATCCTACTCCTGATCAAAAGGATTCGGATGTGTTTGATACCGAAGCCTATCTTGCCGGTCAGTATGAAGGTAATGTCCGGAAGAACTTGCCGGATATACGCACAGGTGGAGAGCGTCCGGTCAGGTACGAGGATGGTATATTATTACCGACCTACCGGTTACCTACGGAAGCAGAATGGGAATATGCGGCCCTGGCCCTTGTCGGGAATGTAGACAATCCAAAGGATGAATTGATTTCTCAACGCCGGTATTATTCATGGGATGGTAAATCACCCAGGTACCAGAATAGAAATAAGCAGCAAGGAAGAATGCTGGCCAATTTCAAGAGAGGAAAAGGGGATTATATGGGAACAGCCGGAAACTTGAACGACCGTGCTTCAACGACCTCTCCTGTCCGGTCCTTTTTGCCAAATGATTTTGGATTGTACAATATGTCGGGCAACGTTTCGGAATGGGTTCAGGACGTGTATCGACCATTAACAAGTATAACACTTCGCGATTCTGAAAACCACGATCTGAATCCGTTCAGAGGGAATGTTTACAAAGAAGTCATGAAAGATGAATATGGCAATTACCTGGATAAGGACTCCCTGGGAAGGATGAAATATCGCTACGTTACTGATGAAGAATTGGCCGGAAGAGATAACTATCGCAGAGGTGATGCAAGGAATTTCAAAGATGGGGATGACGAATTTGTAGAATATGAATATGGTAAGTATACCTTGATCAATGATAGCTCACGAGTGATCAAAGGGGGGTCATGGGCAGACCGTCTGTATTGGCTCTCTCCGGGAACCAGAAGATTTTTTGATCAGAATAAAGGTTCAAGGACCATTGGCTTCAGATGTGCTATGACTCGCGTTGGAGGTCCGACAGGAAATGAAGACACAGGAGGTATCATATTCAAAGAAAAGGGAAAGAAAGTTAAACGTAAGTACCGGTAAAAATATAACTCAATTATAAAGGTCCTTACAATAATTAGTTTGTAAGGACTTTTTTTTAGGCAGATACTTGAATCTGATTTCATCCATATACGACCGCTATTTACAGAGCGAAGGTGTCTTGACCGATAGCCGGAAGATCCAAAAGAACCATATCTTTTTTGCTTTAAAGGGTCCATCTTTTGATGGTAACCGATTCGCAGAGTCCGCACTTCGGAAAGGAGCCTGCTATGCAGTTGTTGATGATAGAAGTCTCGAACCAAATGACAAGTTGATATTTGTCAATGATGTCCTGGAATCGCTCCAGGAACTGGCCCATTTTCACAGAAGGAAACTTTCCATTCCGGTCATTGGAATCACCGGCTCCAATGGCAAAACCACTACTAAAGAATTGATCAAAGCAGTCTTGGACAAGAAATACCGGGTGTCTGCTACCAAGGGTAATCTGAATAATCATATTGGCGTACCCTTGACCTTATTGAATGCCGATAGGAATTCTGAGATCCTGATCGTAGAAATGGGGAGTAATCAACCTGGTGATATTGAATTCCTGTGCAAAATTGCGGAACCGGATTATGGTTTAATTACCAACATTGGTAAAAGTCACCTGGAAAAGTTGAGATCTCTTGAAGGAGTTTTTGAAGAAAAGAGGTCCTTGTACGATTTTACAACTAGCTCCAACGGTCATTTTTTCCTGAATACGGGAGACTCCTTTTTAAAAGATTTAAAGCCATTATGTAAGCGATGTTCTTTTTACTCCGATCACAAGGGTCCTTATGGCACCCTGGCAAAAGAAGATACTGGCGAATCTCCTTTCTTACGCCTTCTCATCAATCATGATCCTGAACAATTCAGACTGAGCACCCATATTTCCGGAGACTATAACCTTGAGAATATTTCCGCAGCCCTTACCCTGGGCCATTCATTTCAAATTGGTCTGAAGGAAATGATAGCTGCCCTGGAAGAATACATACCTGGTCAAATGAGGTCTCAATTGGTCAGGACCAGGAGGAATCGCGTTCTTCTCGATGCCTATAATGCCAACCCCACGAGTATGAAGGCCAGTATTGAAAGTGCTTATAAAAGGTATCCGTCCGGATTGGTATTGATCCTGGGAGATATGCTCGAACTTGGGCCAAATACCGATCAATACCACTGGGAAATGTTGAGCATCATTGATGATTTGAGTTTTCGTGATGTCTTTCTCGTCGGAGAAGTCTTTTCCAAAGTTGCGAATGAATCGAAGCGCACTTTCATCAATGTGGATGCCCTTATCGAGAGCGGAGAACTGCTGGCAATAAATGAATGTAATGTCCTGGTTAAGGGTAGCCGCGGAATCCGCCTGGAAAGGACTCTTGATCAGCTGTGACCGGAATGTGTTTAAATATGAGTGATCAGTGAGGTGATCCGATCAGAAATTCGATTATTACAAGCGTCCACATAATCCTGCCGTGTGCATGCAACCCTGACATCTTTGTCCGCTTCTTCGGAAAATAATTCCACCCACCATCTTCCACTTCGGCGGTCTTCAATGAAAACGAGTTCTGCTGTTGAATTTTCCGGTACTACGGTATATTCCTGGAAGTCCACAGTGGTCTTCAATTCAGCAAGCCTGATGCCAAAGCCTTCAAGGAGATACCAAAGCAGTGAAGCGAGATTCTTTCGCGACATACCGAAAGGGTCAGAATTTTCGTCATAACCCACAAGGAAGAGGACTTTGAGGTTATTGGAGGCTCCCACGTACTTGGTGATCATGCACAATTCCTCGATGGTCAAACCAGCAGCTGAAGAAGACATCGATCCTAAATTCTCAGAGTATTTAAGCACATTCAGATCAACCCATACGCATTCGGCATTTCTCATCACTACTTCTGCATTTTCGATATTACACCTCAATGCCCCAAGGGGTATGTGCTTCGTGGCGTCCATATCAAAACCCGGAGGAGTCAGATGTCTCTGAATACCCAGATATGTCTGATCCTGATATCTTATTTCAGGTGTGTTGGAGATGAATACAGTTTGAAGAAAGGTGGAAGGAAGTACTTCTTTTACATTTTCTTCAATCTTGTGCGAAAGACAGCACACAAGCTTTTGCCCCGATTCGACAAACTCCCGGATGATTTCCACGAGGATTTTACTTCCGGCTGAGGTATAGTTGCCTAAATCGCATAGATAATTTGCGACATTGTGAAGTTCGAGAAGATTGATCTCCGACCTGATTTTGTCTCCTCCACTTGGGGGACCCAGGAATGCAATTTTATCGTTTGAAGGGATGGAATCAACCTTGGAAATGGCCATTCCGTCGCTTTCTATATACGTTGGATCCATTGCTCAAATATAAGCTAAAATCGTAATATGTTAAAAGATAAATAATTTTTATAATATATAATGTATTTGTACCTTAGCCTTTAATATATTAGATTTTTTTATACTTCAACCCACCCGAGATTACATTGGATACCTGTGGTCCTTTGGTAGAACCTTATGAACCAGGTATATGTGATCAAATCAAGATGAATTTATAGCGCTGACCAACATTGCATTATTTCACACGGTAATGTTGGATTTGTCATTTTGATTCGATCTAAGAAACAATAGATAAATGATTGTAAGGAATGTAATTCTCATTTTTCTCATCGTACTCGGGTGGAGCTTCGAGAGCATGTCCCAGGTAGATACGATGAACCTGGAAAATAGAGAAGGCAGTGCATGGCTTGCCCCGGTCATTACGGACGACATGACCCGCGATCCGGAACAAAACAGGCTTTGGAGGCTTGGGCAATACAAGTATCCGGCGCAACCGAAACACATGTGGGAATTGGGATTGCACACCGGTTATTTCTTCATCAGCGGTGATGTCGATCATGGCAATGGAATAGGTACGGGAATTCATATCAGGAAAGCCTTAACATATTTTACTTCGATCCGCTTCGATGGATTTTACGGCGTGACCAGGGGGCTGGAAAAACAACCCTGGAGGCATCGTTCCGTAGGTGGGGGACTTGTGGAATCCAATAATAATTTCAATGGATGGGAATCCTATAATGGAAGTAATCCCGAAGCATTGGATTGGTTTCCTTCCTACAAGACGTCCTACTACTACGGAGCCGTACAATTGGTTTTTAATATTGGAAATGTCATCTTCCATAAAGAACGCAATAAGTGGAATACCTATGTGGGCATTGGAGTTGGACTGGATCATCATTCCGCCATGTTGGATTTGACTGATGCATCCGGTAACCCATATGTCAATTTAAGGGAGCGAACCAATTTCAACAGGCAACTATTCGATACAAGATCGGGACGATCGGAGATCGGAAATGCCCTTGAGAGTATTTACGATGGCGAATATGAGACCGAAGGATTTAAAAAGGTGGGCATTTTCAGACTTGGTGATGATTTCAACATCCATGGTGTGTTTACAGGCTCAGTGGGAATAGCCAGAAAATTTTCCAAACGAATCAACATAGGCATTGAACACCAGGTGATGGCTGCTGACAATGATTACCTGGATGGAATTAAATTCAGAACGAGCACGGATCAGTCCAATAATGTAGACATAGCACATTATACAAATCTGAGACTGGCCATCAATATGGGTCGCTTCGACAAACGCGTGGAACCACTTTATTGGATCAATCCGATGGAAACAGTATTCAGTGAAGTCGCCGAGATTAAATCACGACCTCAATTCGAATGGATCGATAACGATAATGATGGCGTCCAGGATTTAATTGACCAGGAGTTGGACACGCCCGAGGGTTGTCTGGTGGATACAAAAGGTGTCACACTTGACAGCGATGGAGATGGGGTAGTGGATTGCAAGGATAAAGAACCATTTTCTCCTCCCGGATTTCCGGTCGATGCAGATGGCATCGCTCAGATCGATAAGGATACTACACCCATCCTGACCGAACAGGATGTGATTACCATTATAAAGAATAACTGCGATGCTTGCCAAAATGGAAGCTACGGATATTATGAAGACCCTGCCGGGCAAGAGGTTTTAGGCACCGGCCAAACGATTCAGGGCCAACAAGGCCCTGCAGGTCAACAGGGAGCTACAGGTCCTGCCGGAGCTACCGGTCAACAGGGAGCAGATCCTAGAACCGGCGGAGTATCCGGAACTGGTGGAACACCTTCCATCGGACGGATCATACATACCGGATGCGGCAATTGGTTTTTACCAATGATCAATTTTGACCTCGACAAATATGCCTTGAGGCCGGAAGCCTATATCAGTCTTCATCAAATCGCCAGCGTAATGCGCAAGTGCCCGGAAATTTGCGTTACGGCTCATGGTCATACCGATGTGCGCAACTCAAATTCTTACAATCGCATGTTGAGCTATAATCGTGCTAAGGAGGCTGTCGATTATCTTGTAAAGGCCTATGGTATCGAACGATCGAGATTCAATCTGATGTATGGGGGAGAAGACAACCCTCTTATATCCAACTTAAAGGACAATCATTTCACTACGGATATAGAAGAACAAATGCAATTTGTAAACAGAAGAGTTGAATTCAGAGTTTGTGAAGCTACGGACTTCAACATGGGAAGACCGGAAGGAAGAAATGCAGGTTCGAGAAGTTTTGGAAGTTCGCGGCCCGGCTCAAAGTATAAAGGGAACAAAAATTCTGGCTATTAAATTATAAGAGTAGGAAGATAAAATAGTTAGAAACGTTTTTTCAAAAAGGCCTCGTAATTTTCGGGGTCTTTTAGTTTGATTTCAATTTTTTAATCAGGGACTGAAGCTTCAGCATGCATTCGATTGGTGTCATGACATTGATATCGATCTTGTTCAGTTCCTTGATGATCTCACTTGATTTAGGATCCGGGGCAAACATCATAAGTTGACCCGTCGTTTCATGTTTATCCAATTGGTCCAGCTTATTTGTAGTCTTTGATTTGTCATCAACGGATTTTTCCTGTAAAATTTTCAGGATCTGATTAGCCCTGTTCACAATTTCTTTAGGCAGGCCAGCCATTTGGGCAACCTGAATTCCGAAGCTTTGATTGGAGCTACCAGGAATGAGTTTGCGCAGAAAGACAATCCGGTCTCCTAGCTCTTTAGTGGCAACATTATAATTTTTGATGCGATCGTACTTATCAGAAAGTTGACTGAGTTCGTGATAATGCGTTGCAAACAAGGTCTTCGGACGTTCTTTGGATTCATGCAGGTATTCTACGATCGACCATGCAATAGAAATGCCATCATATGTGCTTGTTCCCCGACCAATTTCATCCAGGAGAATAAGACTTTTTTTGGACAAATTATTCATGATCGATGACGTCTCGGTCATTTCGACCATGAAGGTGGATTCCCCGCTGGAAATGTTATCCGAAGCTCCGACCCTGGTGAAAATTCGATCCACTATTCCGATCGAAGCCTCCTGGGCAGGAACGTAACAGCCCATTTGTGCCATCAGGCAGATCAGTGCCGTCTGTCTGAGGATTGCGGACTTTCCGGACATATTAGGACCTGTTATCAACAGGATTTGCTCATTTTCATTTCCAATATGAATGTCATTGGGAATGTAGGAATCACCAAGAGGAAGGTGTGCTTCTATGACGGGATGTCGTCCTTGTCTAACAACAATGTCCAGTCCATCGTTGATTTTGGGTTTGCAATACTGGTTTCTTCGCGAAAGCTTGGCAAATGAGTTCAGGCAATCCAGTTCAGCGATGATTGTGGCATTTCTCTGGATGGGAACAATAAAGTTTTTGAGCCACTCAATTAAATCGCCAAAGAGATCTGATTCAAGACTGATTATTTTTTCCTCTGCTCCAAGTATTTTCGATTCAAGGCTCTTTAACTCCTCTGATATATATCTTTCTGCATTGGTTAAGGTCTGTTTCCGGGTCCAATGATCAGGCACTAATCCTGCATCCTTGTATTTATTGGTTACTTCGAAATAGTAGCCAAACACATTATTAAATCCGACCTTTAAATTTGAGATGCCCGTCTGGGTAATTTCAAATTGTAATAGTTCATTGAGATATTCCTTACTATTTTTGATCAAACCGCGTAACTCGTCAAGATCATTGTTATAGCCGTCGGCAATAACACCTCCTTTATTGATTTGGAGGGGTGGATTTTCCCTGATTGCCTGTCCGACTCTCTCGCAAAGCTTTTTTAATGGATTTAATTGATCAACAAGTTCCAGGAACTCGGGTGTGTCTGCATTTGGAAAGGCCTCTTTTAACTTTGCGATATTGTTCAAGGATGAAGACAGGTTGGCAACCTCTCTCGGATTGACCCTTCCCAAAGCCACCTTTGCTATAATTCGTTCCAGATCACTGATGCCTTTCAGATGTTCGTCCAGGTCCTTCACGCTTTCGTCATTCTGAAAGAGGCCAGTGACAATATTCAATCGATGCCGGATGGCTTTTAGATTGGTCAGTGGCAGCATGATCCATTTTTTCAACAGACGGGCCCCCATTGGCGTGATCGTGTGATCCAGGATCTGAAAGAGAGGAATCCCCGAAGGATGGTTGCTTGAGATGAGCTCAAGATTCCTGATGGTAAATTGATCCAGCCAAAGGTATTGGTCCAGCTTTATCCTGTTGATTTTATTGATATGTTGTAAATCGGAATGATGGTTTTGCTCCAGGTAGTGAAGGATGACACCTGCAGCAATCTGTCCTTGCTCAAATTGCTCAATACCATATCCTTTCAAATTCTTTACCTTGAACAGGTCGAGTAATTGATCGCGGCAATAGTCATATTGCCAAATCCAGTCATCGAGAGCATAGGTGTAGAATGAAGAGCCCAAATGGTCGCTGATGAGCCGGGCGGTTTTCTTGGCGTGAAGGACCTCCTTTGGATTATAGGTATTGATCAATTTGACGATGGAGCCTAGATCTCCTTCAAATAAATGAAAATCACCGGTAGAAAGATCGAGAAATGATACTCCACCCTGGTCATGACCGGATACGTGGATGGATGCCAGGTAGTTATTTTCTTTATGATCGAGCAAATTGTCATGAGTGCCAACGCCCGGCGTAACGACATCCGTGACACCTCTCTTTACGATCTTTTTTTCGCGACTGGGTTTTTCCAACTGTTCACAAATAGCAACGCGGAAACCATGACGGACGAGCTTGGGTAAATACATGTCCAGGGAATGATGGGGAAAACCGGCCAATTCAATGTTGGATCCTCCGTTATTCCTCGAAGTGAGGACAATTCCCAGGGCTTCGGAGGCCTTGATCGCGTCTTCGCCGAAAGTTTCATAAAAGTCTCCAACACGAAAGAGTAATAAAGCATCCTTATGCTTCGATTTCATCTCGAAGTACTGCTTCATCAAGGGGGTTACCTTTTTCTTTGTCGGTTTCAATGGAAAATTCTACGAAAGATTCAAAGTTAGCAAAACTAATGTAGCGAGGTTTGCACTTCAGCAATTTGTCAGTATGGAACCCATAATTTTTACGTCTGTGGTGATCACTGAAATTCCTTCAGAATGGACAGAACACTTGCCTTGTAGGAAAGGCCGAACAGTACGAGATGGACAAGTAAATAATACAACTGACCATATCTCAGCCTGGATTGCCACCCTTTACACAACGGGTATTGTTCATGGTAGCTCTCCAGGTAGTCCTCATGAAAACCTCCGAATAGTTGGGACATAGCAATGTCCATTTCTCTATGACCATAAAAAGTGGCAGGGTCAATGAGAACGGGATTTTGATGATGATCACAGAGCACATTACCTGACCAGAGATCGCCGTGGATCAAGGAGGGTTTTTCCTCAGGGTAAATTTCATTGATTCGGTTGCAGAACTTGTCTGCCATTCGGAGTTCTGCCTTTCCCAGATATGAGTTGTCGAATGATAACGCGATCAAGGGTAAAATTCTCTGAGCGGCATAGAATGCAGACCAATCGCTTTGCCACGAATTTTTCTGGTCAAGTGTGCCAATATAGTTGTCGATGGAGAATCCAAATTGATCTGATGATTGTTGGTGGAGTAATGCCAGGCCCGTCCCCAATTTTTTCCAATATGAGCGGGATTCCGGAGCAGTATCAATGTATTTCATGACAATGCCTGACCCCCGGTTAGATTCCAACACTTCATAATCAGAAGGTACGGCAACGGTACCGGTGCCTTCTATGGCCTTTAATCCCTCCACTTCGGCAAGATGCATGCGGTGTTTTACTTTTCCTTCGAGATACTTGAAAAAATACGATTGACCCCGGACATCAAAACGAACAGCATCGTTGATGTCTCCGCCATGCACCTTTATGATCTTTTCAATTTCTTGATTGAAGTGACGGGACAGAATATCAACCCATTCTGAAGCAAGTTCCATGAACTAAAGATAGTTCACCATCGTTCACCCATGTTCTGATCGACTTGGATAGATTTCCTAATCCCAGCTCCACCCAAATTTAAGTCGGAGGTTGAGCACAGGTCCGGCAAAATCCCTGTCCTCGAATCCTGTAAGGTCATTTCCACTGAAAAATCGATAACCTCCGTCGATGCTCAATCTAAAAAACCTGGCAATGTTTGCTTCGACGCCGACTGTGGGTTGTGCAACGAAGACGCGATCGCTTCCCACATCTTCAACCTCTAATTTTCCACTTCCCGTCTGAAGATAGATGAGGGGATGAATCAATCTTTCACTGTTAAAAGTATACCCCAGGAAGAGGTCATTTCCCTTGATTTCGATATTCTCACCCATATCCGTGATGTCTGACTTATAACCTGACCATCCGATGAGAAAATCATTGTTGAGCTCAAAAACAAAAAAGCCACCGCTGTTGAGATTAAAATCGTTGTTGAAATCCACGAGCGCATTCGTGCTTCCTCCCCATACACCGGTGAAGTCTATCCCCCCATGATTATTAAAGAGCGTTTCTTCGCGCTGTGCGTTGGTCTGTGCCAGGAAGAGGAGGAGAAAGAATCCTAAAGTAAATGTTCTGATCATGTTTGTTGATTTAGGTTGATAATTATGAACAGACAGTTCAAATTATACAGATACATTCAAGACGTATCATTCCATGTAATCGTTACGGGAATTACGTTATTATTAAGTTAATGGAATAATTAATTAGATGTTAAGAATAAATACCGGGACTAAAGTGCAGGATTTCTCTATATGGCAAGCCTGCTATGGATCTTCGGTGTATTTTTAAATCCTGAATTTTAACACACCGAATCATCTATGGAGTATTCGTCGGTAGGAGCCATCCGGAGGGATATTGACAAGGGTGCCGTCTTACCCATTTACCTGTTACAGGGCGATGAGCCCTTCTTTATTGACGAGGTCACTGATCTTATTGAAAATCAACTACTAACAGATGCAGAGAAATCCTTTAACCTGTCGATACTCTATGGACGTGAGATCGATGCCAAACAGGTCCTGGATCACGCAAGGCAATTTCCGATGATGTCGGAAAGACGCATTGTCCTGTTAAAAGAGGCTCAATTCATGAGGGATTTAAAGTCATTGGAGACGTATTTTAAAAGACCGTCGGAATCGACAGTCCTCGCCATTGCTCACAAGAAAAAAATTGACGGAAGAGTCAAGTGGGTCAAAGACGCCAAGAAGTCAGATCGAGTTGGCTTTTTTACTTCTAATCGAATTCCTGAATACAGGATTTTCGACTGGGTGCAGCAATATGCCGGATCAGAAAACCTGAGTTTGACAAATGAAGCGATTGCAGTCCTGTGTCAATACCTCGGGACAAATCTCAAAAAAATAACCAACGAAATCCAAAAATTAAAGATTTCAAATCCCGACCAAATGATTGGACCGGAGACTGTGAAGAAATTTATTGGTATCTCCAGGGACTTCGATGTCTTTGCCCTGTTAAAAGCGATCAGCAACGGGGATGTTGCCAAAACGCACATGATCACGGGAAATCTTGAGCAACATGGCAAAGAACATCCACTGCAAAAGATCCTCCCGGGCATGGCTTCTTATTTCGAAAAAGTCTTTGTCGTGGCGCAACACTTCAGGAAAGACGATGCTCAATTGGCCAGGATGATCGGAACGTACCCAAATTTTGTAAAAGAATACCGGCAGATGGCTCGTCGTTACGGGGTTGAAAACCTTTCGATCGCGTATTCCAGAATTACCGAAGCTGATGCCATGTCAAAAGGATTGAACAGGAAAAATCCACAAGGCATTTTGCGTGAATTGGTGGCACACATTCTTCAATTACAAGTTACAGCCAATTAGTACATTTCGAGATTCTTAGGGTTTGGGTCCTCCGGATTTACATCTGTTTGAAGCATGCTTACCAAAAGGGTCAATGAGAAAAATGTGGATGTATAGAACAGGTAGGAATATGGTAGGCTCAGGGTATTGTAAATGACGACCAGGTAACTCTTCAGCAGGATCAAGGAATATATGTGGAAGGGTATTAGGTGCTTGAGCTTAGAATAATGGATCAGGCCAATTAGTGGAATGGCAACAGAAAGAACCAGCATGAGATTATGTAAGACGCCGAGATTTTGGAATGGCAGAAACTTGGCAATACCCAGACTTTCGTTGATAATGGGCCTGTATTTTTCCTGTTGACCCAATACGGATTGCAAATAATGATCGGGCAGGGTAAAAAAAAGCTCTATATGTCTGAATGCATCCGTACCAATAAAGAGAACAGAGGTGACGACAATGAATGGTATTGTGACTCTGGTGAATATGTATCGATAGCGAAGGAATAATAGCATACACATCCAAATGATCAGCCAGGGTACGATAATGAAGCGGCTGCTTATACACAGTGCCAGGACAAGGCCACAAAGAATCCATCTCTTGTTGGCTATTGCAAATCCAAGTATGAGATAGTATCCAATAATAATGGGCTCTTCTGTAAGAGTAATCATCGTATTATCCAGGATCAAAATTGAAATCAGGAGCACAAGGAGAGGAAGTACGACGGACATAAGAATTCCTGCATTCAATTTATTCTTTAATAACAGGCTCCTATGGCTCAAGAAAATACCTGTCATCAAAGCTAAGACAGAAATCCATCTCAAGTCCCATTCAAATAGGGTAGAGATACAAAATGGCAACCACATTGCGGGAAGATATACCGGTTGAATGCCGTCCCATATTTCCGGGATGATGGCGTAGACTTCCTGATTGATGAGAAATCTCTGGCACATTCTATCGATGACGGGAAGCATATCGGCCACCTTGTAGTCGATAGCGTTCATTTCAAATAGTGATTCGCAGTAATAAAGGATAATACAAGCAAGAAGAAAGAACAGCAGGTAAGCGAATTTGCGGGGTATGAATTGAAATTTCTGCGATTCTCTTTTGGCTGGTATGAAAAAAAACAATGCTGTCTGAATGGGAAGAAGAATTCCACATATAATATAAAGGATCGATGAAATGGGATATCCCAGAAATATTGGAAAGATCGCATGACATGCAATTTCCATCAGTATGATCAGACACAAGATGAAAAATCTGTTTATTGCAGTTAGATTACCGACTATGGTGCCAACCCGGTACATGTCCGATTTCTGTATAGAATTGTTCGAGGAAAGAGACCATATATTGACTCCTGGTTTCAGCGAGTTCTCTACCGCGGGCTGTATTCATACGATCTTTTAATGTTAAGAGTTTTTCATAGAAGTGATTAATGGATGTGGATCTGGCATTCTTATACTCTTTCTTGGATGTAAATCTTTTCGCCGGTAATTCCGGGTCAAAAATGGGTTGGTTGATATACCCTCCGTAGCTAAAGGCTCGGGCAATTCCAATTGCACCCAGTGCTTCCAGTTGATCGGCATCCTGGACAATATTCAACTCCGGGTTGGGTCTCTGCTCCCGGTCAAAGCTATTTTTAAAGGAAATATTTCTGATAATCTCCAGTACGGCAGATTTGGTTGCATCGTCGATTGGATATTGATCCATGATTTTACCGGCGAGTTGGGGTCCCTTGGACTCATCTCCCTGATGAAATTTAGCATCAGCCACATCGTGCAGGAGAGAGGCCAATTCAATAGTCAATACATCGACTTCTTCGGTTTTTGCCAATTCAAGAGCATTTTGCCATACCCGATAAGTATGCCACCAATCATGACCTCCCTCGGCACCGGCCAACAAATTCCTGACGTCCCGGGCTACCTGCTCTAATATTTTCATAACTCACTAATTTATTTATCATATTACGATAAAATGTAATATATTTGACTTGAAAACCCAAACAAGCCAAAGATGCACGATCCTTATCAATCATCCCTCACTACTAGTGAAGAAAAGATGGGTATCATGAGAGTATTCATTCTTCCGGCCATTGTCTGGTCGACACTGATCGCTCTGATTTATCTCATTTTTTAGGTTTCTTCCCGATCATAACCATCCTTTTTCCCGGTACCAACTCGTTGATTCGTTGATCGCATTCTCCAGGGTGTAAGCGGGAATGAAATTGAAATCAGACACCAGATCTGAAATATCACAATCCCAATTCCTGGCCTTCATTTTGGCCAATTGCTCATCGTTGAGCAGACTTTTTTTACCTGTAATCTTGTCAAGCATCTTATTGATTGCAACTACACCATCGAGAAGAACAAAAGGGATGGTCATTCCAAATGTTCTGACATTCAGTGAACTGGCTATTGCCCCGGTAAATTGTTTGATCCGGTATACCTTTCCGTCGCTGACGAAATAAGATTTATGGGTAATATTGGACAGGGTTGCATCAAGAATCACCCTCGCCAAATCCTTGACATAGATAAAGGAATATTTGATTCGGGCATTCCCGATCACCGGGGCAAACCTGAATTGTTTGATCGTTTTCCATACCGCAAACAAATCTTTTTCTCCCGGACCGAAGATGGCCGTAGGCCGGAGAATCAAAAGAGGTAAAGAAGGTATGGCTGTAAGCTCTTTTTCGGCACGCAGCTTGCTCCTTCCGTATGTCGTCCTTGGTGACGCTTCAGCATTGTTATCCAGGTAGCCATTCTCGGTCTCATCGGCACTGCCATAGGCTTCAACACTTGAAATAAACATGAATTTTTTCAACTGACTCCCGATCACTTTAAGAGCAACTTTTGCAAGCGACACCGAATAGTCCGCATTGACCTTAAAGTAGAGAGCATCTTTTTGAACCCTGGTGACTCCGGCACAATGGATGATATAGTCAAATCGATGTTCCGACATGAGTGCTTCAAGTCCCTCCAGGTCTTCAAAATCAATAGTACAAATATGTACCTGTACATTTTCAAGTAAGCTTAAATCGGAAGATTTTCTGACCGCGGCATACGTATCCAACCCTCTTCCTGCTGCCTCTCTGGCAAGCCAGCTTCCCAGAAATCCATTTGATCCCGTGATCAAGACCTTAGCCATGGATATCGTATCTGAAGATCCGATAGGTTTTATAGAGCTCCGAATTCAACTTCAAGGCAGAAGCATTCATTTCTTCGTTATTCTCGAGGACCCAGGAGACTTCACCGGCAATGACTCCGGAATTACGGGCTTCCAGGATGTTCTTTGCAAAAAATATGGCCTCGATACCCTTCTTCCGATATTTATTCTTGACTCCCAGGGTTATGATCCGGACATACTTGGTCTTATGCCGGCCTCGGAGCAACCTGAATACATTAAATGGAAATAATCGACCTTTCTTAAATCCCTTGGTCACTTCAAAGATGTTATGGAGCGTAATGCTGAAACCCACGGGCTCACCATCATGTTCGGCAATAAAGCACCAGTCCGGATGAAGGATCATCTTGAGTTCATCTGCCAGGTGTTCGACTTCCTTATCTGTCATCGGGACGAAGCCCCAATTTTTTGCCCAGGCATCATTATAGATCTCTCTCACTTGATTGACATCCTCAGACAAGGTCTTTTTAGAGATAGATCTGAATACAATTCCTTGACGTGCCAATCTCTCTTCCAGGGTCCTGGCAAGACGGATGGATTTTTCAGAGGCCTTTGCAGCATAGAGTAAATAGGCATATAAATCCATATCCTTTACAAAACCATACCGCTCAAGTAAATCCCTGTAATAGGGTTTGTTGTAGGTCATCATGATTTTAGGAGGTTCATGAAATCCCTTGATCAGTAATCCTGCCGTATCATTGGTACTAAAGTTCGCAGGTCCCAAGACCGTCTCCAGGTCTTTGTCTTTGCACCATTCAACTGCCTTATCCAGGAGTAATCGTGCAATCTCAAAATCATTTATGACATCAAAGAAGCCGAAAAAGCCCACCCGACAATTGTGATAGGCATTGTAATTGTTATTCAGAATTACAGAAATTCTACCGACTATATCGTCTTCTGTCTTGGCAAGAAAGGATTCAACCTCTGAATGTTCGAAAAACGGATTCTTGCTCCGGTTGAACATTTGCTTCTGAGAAAGATATAGTTCCGGGACGTAGTGTGGATCGTCTTTGTAAAGTTCGTGAGGAAAATCAATGTAAGTCTTAAGCAGCGAATTACTGCCAGCTACCGGGATTATATCAGCCTTCATAGATTTGCCTGGCGGCAATGCTTTCCAGGACTCCTAATTTCTTGGCACATTTGGATATTTTATCGATAGCTTCTTCGATTTGTTCGAATGAATGAGTTGCCATCAATGAAAATCTCAAAAGCGAAGAACTACTGGCTACTGCCGGCGAAACTACAGGATTAACAAATACACCTTCTTCAAGAAGCATTTTTGTAATATTGAATGTCTTGAAGTCATCCCGGATAAATATGGGTATGATGGGAGTCTCCGTATGACCTGTGTCAAATCCGGCTTCCTTCAAAAGCTTCATGGCATAATGGGTATTCTTCCATAGCTTTTCAATGCGTTCGGGTTCTTCTTCCATAAGATCCAGTGCTGCAATCACACTTGCGGCATTGGCAGGAGCAATACTTGCACTGAAGATCAATGATCTCGCATTGTGCTTCAGATAGTTAATCGTATCAAAGTCGGAAGCTATGAAACCGCCGATGCTGGCAAGAGATTTACTAAAAGTACCCATGATCAGATCCACCTTGTCTGTCAATCCAAAGTGATCTGCTGTACCTCTTCCATTTTCGCCGATGACGCCCAGACCGTGCGCATCATCTACCATAATATTGGCCTTGTACTTCTCGGCTAATTTTACGATCTCCGGTAATTTCGCAAGGTCTCCTTCCATACTAAAGACACCGTCCACGACGATGAGCTTTACCTTATCCTCATCACAGCGCTTCAACACCTTTTCCAAGGATTTCATGTCATTATGCTTGTATTTCAGGACCTTGGAAAAAGAGAGGCGAGCACCATCGATGATGCATGCATGATCTAACTCATCGATGATAATGTAGTCGTGCCTTCCGGTAACCGAAGAAAGCACTCCTAAATTTACCTGGAACCCTGTAGAGAATACGAGTGCTCCATCTTTTCCTACAAACTTCGCCAGGCGATCTTCCAGCTCGAGGTGCAAATCAAGTGTTCCATTTAAAAATCGCGAACCCGCACATCCTGAACCATATTTATCAATGGCCTTTTTGGAAGCTTCTTTAAGTTTTGGATGGATGGTTAGTCCTAAATAACTGTTTGATCCGAACATGAGGACATCCTTACCCTGGATTTTGACGATCGTATCCTGTTCGGATTCGATTGTTCGGAAGTAAGGATATAAGCCCATTTCTTGCACCTTTTGCGGCACATTGTAGGCTTTCATACGGTCTCTAAGCATAGCAGATTACTTTTTACAGACAATGCTGATTAAGAATTCGGTTGTAAATATAAGGATATTGTGTCATGGCTAGGCTTCCACCGGGGATTCTACTTCTTTTAGTTCTTCCTTTGGTTGATTGTTGCTCTCTTCAAAATGACTTTGTGCAATATAATCCCAGACCGGACTACTTACCCCATAACCCTTATGAGGATCGACATAGTGATGTTTCAGGTGATGCGTTTTCAGGATGTTCCATAGTTTTCCTTTCACTTCAAGATGATGGATGGCATAATGGAACATGTCATATATCAAATAACCGATCAGGAAGGATCCAAAGAATACAAAAAGACCGGGAGCGGGGATAAAACTTCTGAATAAGAAGAAAAATCCGGTGGCAAGCGGTATGCTTACTGACGGTGGCAAAACCAATCTTAACCGGTCACACGGATAGTCATGATGAATGCCGTGAAAAATAAAATGGAGCTTCTGTCCCCATTCAGATTTGGGTTCAAAATGAAAGACAAACCTGTGCATAATATATTCTGTCAGGGTCCAGGATAAAAATCCCAAAACAATCCACACCAAAGCTGCACCTATGCCCATAGAAGTACCTGAAAATCCAAGGTAGAACATGAATCCGATCACCGGAAGAAAAATGATCAAGGGGACGGAAAAGTGAACCTTGGACAGAGCTTCCATCCAATCGCTTTCAAATAATCGTATTGACTCCGTAGAGTTAGAGACAAATAATTTCTTTCCTGACATTATTCAACTGTTAGTTTTTGATAATCCGCCAATCCGCTATCCAGGTCTTCTCCAAATATTTCTATATACTTAACATCTGGGAATACACCGAATTCCACGGCGTAGACGTAAATGTTTTTCAACACCACATTTCTTCCATCTCTTTGGTAGATTACTTTGAAGTTTTCATCATTGGTTCTGTGTATATAAAATGTGATTTCCTTGTATGATACAAAGTGAAATCTGTACAGGTCATTATTGATCTTATCGGAATCATAGCCAAAAGCCAATTTGTTTTGTAAGACATTGAGCTCAGTCCGAACACCACCTTCTGTAAACCTGATCCAATAAGCGTCCATAGGAAGATGCTCATTGATTAAGCCCTCCGGAGTGCGATTTACCCGGTAGACAATAGCATCCTGGTTTTGATTTCTTTGGATAAAGAACAGGAGATCGCTGTCCTGGGGAGGAATGGGATACCATTCCGGCCTTCCGGTAGACCCGGGATCTACGTATCGTTTTTTCTTTAGTTCATATTTCATTCCCGAACATCAAAGACGTTCAAAGGTACTGGTTTTTCAGATTAAAATTCCACTTTAAATCGAGCTCTGAGGCCCAGACCTCTGGTGCCAAACAAAGAGGGTACATTCGGATTGTCGAGATAATTAAATCGTTTGACAAGATCCAGCCTCAGTACCCTGAAAATGTTGGTTACGCCGACACTTCCCTCCATGTATGGGCCGTCAGTGAACAAATAAGTCAGGGGAGCATCATCCGTGGTGGTATCGAAGGTAGGGATGCCGGGAGTGAGATTGGGGTTATTGCTATCTCTAAGCGAGCCGTATACCATCTTGAAGCTGGCAACTTCCCTTAGTTTTAATTTCTTGAAGAGAGGGATGCGATTGAAGAAGAATCCTTTGAAAAAGTGTTCAATTCGCACAAATACCTGCTGATCGCTGACAAACTCAAGGAAATTCATCATGTTGAATGTCTCTCGCTGATATGAAAAAGATTGATTGGCCGGTGGAATAAATAGTTCTGTGTAGGGTACATCCCCCCACATTTTGGCAGCCCTCAGGCCAAAATTACTATGTCCGAGGATGCTCATATTGAATCTCTTGAAGAAACCGAATTCCAACTTGTGGTAGCTGTAATTACTTCCCAACAAACCTTTTACGGAAGTTTCGTATCTGAAATTCCAAATGGGATATTCGTTGATAATGGGTCTACGGTATTGTCGTCCCTGGATAAATTGTTTGTTGGGTGAAATTTCAATGCCAACGCCAAAGGTCGTTGTTTCAATATCCTGTAAAATAGCAGGTTCGCCGTTTTCGTCGAGGTAGTTCAACTGCAGGTTCCCGTAAGGCCGCCTGTTCTTGTCATTAAAGTTGAAGTCTATCGCAAAACCGGGAGATTCTCGGGTATAATCGAGTTTCAATTCACGCTCAAAAAACATCTTATCAGTGGCACCCCGTCTGAAGGATAAAAGGATATTATCCTGCTGGACAAAGGTCAATTCCTGACCCGGGAAAAGCACTTCATTTTGATAGATCAATCGCAAATAATGTCTGGGATTTCGCTTCCAATCCTCGTTAAAGCTATAGGTCACTGCGCCCCTGTATTTCCATGCTTTATCCCTGAATCCATAGGCGGCATATCCATCGATCAAAATATTCCTGTCAAAATTCAAATTGGTTTCAAAACCCATCCGGACTCTTGAGCCCTCAATTTGGTTATAACTGTAAAAAGTGGGTAAAGGTCCCATATCGAATTTTTTGAAAGGAACATAACCTGTAGTTAGAATTCTTATACCCGTAATCAGCCGTTTATATGCGGGCAAGGTGATCAGCGTATCGATCATGTCATAGAGATCTTCCTGTGTGGTGGTCAGATCTACAATGCGGTTTTCATCCCACCACTCCTCATTATAGTCATAGGCATCTTTTGCGATGATTACCTTTTCCAGATGATTATAGACTCCCGGATCAGGGGCCGGATCAAAATTAAAGTCTTTATAACCGACCGTTCTTGTCCCATAGAATCCCACTCCATTCTTCGCAATGCCATAATCCACAACCAATTCATCCCTTGTCAGTATATAGGTTCCATCCTCTAATGGTTCAAAATCCTGGTTCACCCTGAGGTCATTGACGAAATTCAAATGGATATCCCCGATGATCCCAAAATCAGCACGCGTAACGGCATGTTTCTCATCATTAGAGACATAAAGATCCCCTGTAAATCCAAAGTTTGCTTTATTCTTTGGTATGAAGCCAAGCCGGATGCTATTGATGCCATTTACATCTAGCGTATCCAGGATATAGAAGCGATAAAAATTGAGCGCCAATGGTGAAATAGGGCTAACAAAACTATGGTCCAGCAAAGGGACAGTATTATCATAAATGTCGATGTCCTTATACAGGAATTCAACGACATCATTGATGCTTTTGTCATCCATTTGTTCGTCAAACTTCGTCAGCTTAATGGATTTCTGATATTCTTTTCTGGATTCGGGACTTTGGCGATAATAAACATCACTCAGGACTTCCCGCAAGAAAACAGGCAGATAGATCTTTCCATTCACATAGGACGTATCGAGGTAATCCCACAGGAGATCGAAACTATTGAAGATCCGTCGATTCTTGAATTCTTCCGTGATGTTATTGATATCGAGCTGAATTTTCTCATGCTGCTCGAATGAATAATACTCCCTTCCTTCAAGGCGATTGATCTTCTTATTGGCAATCACCTTCCGCATGAGCTCGACGGCCGGATTGTTTTTCTTGCGGTACCTGCCTTTTTTGGCAACAACGATGACATTTTTTAGTCTTAAGTCCTTTTCCTGTAGACGATACTTAATGTTGCTCGTCCGTTGCTCCTGCTTAATCCTGTAGCACACTTCATTAAAGCCAAGAAATGTTGCACACAATGAATCCGATACGAATCTGGATTGGATTTCAAATTTTCCGTCTAGGTCAGTAGATGTCCCGACACTCGTCCCTTTGAAATATACATCTACAAATGCCATGGGACTGCCGGTCTTGTCTTCAAAAACAGTCCCGGAAACCTTGGTAACTCCCTGGCTGAAGGCTGTACTTGCATACAACAAACTCACCATCAAAGTAAATACTCGAATAGAAATATTCATGAATTCAGTAGATATTAAGACAAAAATGTTCGTCCAATGCCAAATGACATAGATTATATAACGGATGAAATGTGGAAAATGATAGAATAAAGAATAAAATTTTGGTTGATATGTCCGGATGTGTCAGCATAGAGACTTCAATCTTTTCCATCCGGACATAAGCAGTGCAAATATCATATTTTTTGGATTTATAACCGTCATTTGAATGAAACAGCTCGACGCCGAGTAAATGGAAGAACAGGATTTTTTATATTGCTGAAAATCTGAACCGAATATGTTCAATACGAAAATTGCTGGTCTCGGCTATTACTTGCCGGAAACGGTGGTAAGCAATGATGAGCTTACTCAATATATGGACACCACGGACGAGTGGATCCAGGAGCGTACAGGTATAAAAGAGAGAAGGTATGCAATCAAACATGAGGAGACGACCACTACCATGGGAGCTATAGCTGCCCAAAGGGCAATTGATGATGCAGGCATAGATAAAAGTGAGGTTGACTTCATCATTTTTGCAACGCTCAGTCCTGATTATTTCTTTCCGGGGTGCGGGGTTCTGGTACAAAGAGAACTTGGTATTACTGACCAGGAGGTGGGTGCTTTGGATATACGTAATCAATGTTCTGGATTTCTGTATGGGTTATCGGTTGCAGACCAATTTGTGAAGACAGGGATGTATAAAAATGTATTGCTCGTCGGGTCCGAGATGCACAGTATGGGATTGGATTTTCACACGAGGGGAAGAAATGTCACAGTAATTTTTGGAGATGGTGCCGGTGCTGCCATCCTTCAACCCACTGAGGATGAATCAAAGGGAATCCTGACGACCCATTTACACGCAAATGGTACCAATGCCGAGGAATTGGCCATGATTACTCCTGGTTCTCATGGAGGGCATCACCTGGGTAAAGAAAAGTTTGGCTTTCCCTCAGAATCAGATCCCGGAGGAATTTATATCACACAAAAAATGATCGATGATCATCTGATCTACCCAAATATGAATGGACCTTTGGTCTTTAAGACAGCTGTAAAGAAATTTCCCGAGGTAATCACGGAGGCGCTGAAAAAAGTCGGTAAGAATCCGGGAGATATAGATATGTTGATCCCTCACCAGGCGAATTTGAGAATTGCTCAATTTGTCCAGCGAATTTTAGGGCTCAAAGACGAACAGGTGTACAACAACATTCAAAAGTATGGCAATACAACTGCAGCCTCAGTTCCGATTGCCCTTACAGAAGCAAGAGATGAAGGAAAGATTTCCGAAGGTGATCTGGTCTGTCTTGCGGCCTTTGGAAGCGGCTTTACCTGGGGCAGTGCACTGATCCGGTGGTAATTATCGATCGTTATCGTCGGTATGTAATTTGTCTCCACAAAATTTGCAATAGACAGCATCTTCATCATGGCCTTCCAGGCTGCAAGATCTGCATGCTTGAGTGGAAATGCGGTTGGATCTCATTAACCTCCTTTGTTTCTTGAATATTTCTGCACTCATGATACCTGTAGGTACGGCTATAACTGCATAACCGGTGATCATCAGGATCGCGGAAAGAAACTGTCCAAGAGCCGTAGAGGGAGTGATGTCTCCAAATCCTACGGTTGTTATGGTTACGATCGCCCAATAAATACTTCTTGGAATGCTGTCAAATTCGGGATTGACATGTCCTTCCACCACGTACATTATAGCACCGAAGATGCAGACCATAACCAGAATGAAGTATACGAAGACGATGATTTTTGCCATCGATGATTTCAGGGATTTTAAGAGGATATCTCCCTGAATGAGGAAGTTGGCCATTTTGAAAATCCTGAAAAGCCTGAGCAATCGCAAGGCCCGGATGACTAGAAATGTATTTGATCCGGGTAGTATGATGCTCAGGTAAGTCGGTAATATGGATAACAAATCAACAACCCCATAGAAACTGGTTATATATTTCATCGGCCTCTTCACACTGATGATCCTCAAGAAGTATTCTACAGTAAAAAATATGGTCAGGAGCCATTCGAGATTGTACAGTCTTTTTTTGGTACCCGGATCCAGGGTCGGAAGACTTTCCCACGCCACGGCAATGATACTCACCATGATCATTACGAGAAGAACTACATCAAATATTTTCCCCTCTAACGTGTCAGCTTCAAATATGATCTCGTGAATGCGATCACGTCGGTGACCTGGCTCAAATTTATATGACATCGTTTTGCTATCTAATAGGTAAAGATGGACATTGCTTGTGATTAAGCAAAATAGTGATCAGACAAAGTCCTTTTCGTCCCAACGGGCAGAGGTTTCTTTTATATCACCTTCTTCGGGATGCATGGCCCTTCTTTTGTGTCGCAATCTTTCGAATTCCCGCTCTACTTCTGCATCTTCCCATTCGTTGGAGTAGACTTGTATACCATGGAAGGCAACGCCAATCCCCCAACCTAAAATGGGAAATATTGCCCAAAAGTAGTCTGTGGTCGAAAGATTGAGCAGGATGAAGAAAACACTCATCACTACCCATATTACAACGTGGGAGTAAAACTTCTTTCTCGTTTTTACACGATTCTTTGCATGCTCATATAATTCGTGAGCGTCCATAGACCAAATGTACCAATTAATCGGAGGCTCACTTTTTATAATCGAAGAAAGACGGTATATCATAGATAAATGAATCGAATCTTCAGGAATAACTCCTCACCTCCCACCTTCAAAACATCACCGGATAAAAAACCATTTTTCCTCTGATGAAAGCTCTTCGCTAAAGTAATAACGGTCTACATCAAAGCCTTTGATTTCCTCTACGGATTCGATATTATTCTTAATGATGTAGCGTGCCATCTTGCCCCTGGCCACCTTTGCATTGAAAGACAAGAACTTTAAGGTTCCGTTATGATATTCTTTAAAGCCTATTGTGAGAACCTTCGCCTTGATTTTGTTTTTTTGGATGGATTTGAAATATTCATCGCTCGCCAGATTGACAAGGTATTCATTACCTGATTCCTTTAATGTCTTGTTGATTATTTTGGTGATTTTCCCATCCCAAAACTGGTACAGGTTTCCATGCGTTCCCACCTTGAGCCGACTTCCCATTTCCAACCGGTACGGCTGGATGAGATCGAGTGGTCTCAGAACGCCATAGAGACCTGAAAGGATTCGAAGATGCTTCTGTGCAAACTCATAATCCTCATCCGAGAATGACTGGACATCGAGACCCCGGTAAACATCACCCATGAACATATCGATGGCTCTTTTTGAGTTTTTTTCATCATGCCTGAGTTTGAAAGACTTAAACCTTTTGACGTTCTCAGTTGCAATCTTTTCACTGACATTCATTAATTTGACCAGGTCCTCTTTGTTCTTTTCTCTGAGTGATTTCACCAATTTGTATGCTTCTGACCGATACGCGGGAATGGTAAAATCATCAGTATCTTGTTTTTGAAGATTCAGGGATTTGGCTGGCGATATGACAACGAGCATAAATTTGGATTTATAGAATAAAAAAAGCCGAACAACTAAAAAGTTCTTCGGCTTGAATAAAAAATATCTCTTTGTTAGTTGTTTCCGCTTTTAAACAGCCCATTTTTGGCCTTAGGTACGCTTTCTTCCGCAGCAGCCCGGTTGATTTTTCCGGTTACTTTGAGTACGACGGCCTCGCCTTCCTGGTTTGTCGTAATTGTAACGGTTTTATTGATGGTTCCAACGCGCTTTGTATCATACCGAATCTCAATTTCAGCTGACTCACCTGGCATGATCGGTTCTTTAGGATAGGTTGGAACAGTGCAGCCACAACTTCCCCGCGCATTTTTAATGACAAGAGGAGCTGTTCCTGTATTCGTAAACTTCGCTTTTCGCAAAGGATCAGAATGTTGTTCTATTTCTCCATAGTCTACGATCAGGCTTTCAAAAGTCATTACCGGGCCATCCATCACGTCGTCAGTCTGTGCCTGTCCCAGCGTAAGAAAGCCTACTGAGAAGAACAGCGCGAGCATTATGTTAAACTTCTTCATCATATGTATTTTGATGATTCAAAGATATATAATTATCATCTGACTTGAAAGCACGGTAAAACACGGTACTGTTATTCATATGTTAACCTATGGAATACTACCGAACCTGATTCTCCACAGACTCTTTAAAGATAAAGCACTCATTAAATGAAGAAACAAACTTACTTTTGTGGTGCTAATAATTCGGCTGTATGAACTTACCTGAGACCCTACAAAGCCCCATTCTCAACAAATTCAAGTATAAGGAGGGCGGAAAGAAGAAGAGTTTTCTCAACGAGGTGATCCGTGATTTCTGGGTTGCTCTCGTGAGCAGAGAATTGAGTTGGCAGGGCAGGAGGGAGGTACTTACGGGCAAGGCAAAATTTGGTGTCTTTTCAGATGGAAAGGAAGTTCCCCAGCTTGCAATGGCCAAGGTGTTCAGGAAAGGCGATCACCGCGCTGGCTATTATCGAGATCTCACCCTGATGCTTGCCCTTGGGATATCGACCCCCGAAGAATTTCTGGCTCAATTGTACAGCGATGTTGAGAATGATCCATTTTGTGGTGGCAGACAAATGACGGGGCATTTTGCTACTCCCTATGTTCGGGATAACGGGAAATGGACCAATCATACCAAAAGATATAATACGAGTGTTGGGGTTAGTTGTACGGCAGGTCATATGGGAAGAGCACTGGGCCTGGCTTTTGCATCCAAGAAATATCGCGAAGTAGATCTCTCAGAAACTCATGGCAGGTTTTCAGATAGAGGCAATGAGATTTGTTTTTGCACCATTGGTGATGCCAGTACGAGTGAGGGAGTGTTCTGGGAAGCGCTGAATGCCGCTGCCGTTGAAAAAGTCCCTTTATTGATCGCAGTCTGGGATGATGGTTATGGAATATCCGTACCCGTAGAAAAACAGACCGTCAAGGGTAGTATTTCGCGGGCACTTGAAGGATTCCTGCGTGATGAAATGGGAAATGGTATCGAACTTTTCACGGTAGATGCTTATGACTATCCTCAACTGTGCCTGACTTTTGAACGAGCCGCTAAAAAGGTCAGAAAAAAACATATGCCGGCCCTGGTCCATGTTAAAAATTGTACGCAACAGCAAGGGCACAGCACTTCCGGTTCTCACGAACGATATAAGAGCAAGGAGAGATTGCAATGGGAAAAGGAATTTGATTGTATTGTCAAGATGCAGGAATGGATGATTGACAATAACATCCTGTCAGAGGAGCGGATTGAGGAACTGAAAAGAGAAGCAAGAACCTTTGTTAACGACAGAAAGAAAAAGGCGTGGCAGACATTCCAGGGGCCCAATAATGAGGTCAGAACAGAACTTTTGAATCTATATAATCGTCTGGATGATGCACAGCAGGAATCAAATGCTGACCTGAGAAAAGAATTGGAACAACTCGTATATCCGGCTAAGGGTGAAGTGCTTCAGAATGCACGGCAATTGACATATTCAATACATTCGCAGGAGGTACTGATCCCCGAATACCTGAAGGAATTCATCGCACGCATTAGTGATTCGTTGCAACAGAATTTTGGAACAAATCTCATTTCCGACAATGAACGATCGCCGCTTCTCGTACCTGTTATACATCCGGAATACGACGAATCATCTGAAGAGATACCCGGATTCAAAATAATCAATACCTTTTTTGACAAGGCCTTTGGTCAGCATCCTGACTTGTTTGCGTTCGGAGAGGACGTAGGCCAGATCGGCGATGTGAATCAAGGCATGGCGGGACTGCAGGCTAAATATGGTGAAGCGAGAATTTTCGACACGGGCATCAGGGAATGGACCATTCTTGGACAAGGAGCCGGATTGGCTATGCGGGGTTTGAAGTCTATAGCTGAGATCCAATATCTGGACTACCTCGTGTATGCACTACCTTTTTTGACCGATGATGTCGCAACCCTGAGATATCGGAGTAAGGGTCAACAGCAGGTTCCTATGATCATTCGTACCCGGGGTCACCGGTTGGAGGGAATATGGCACACGGGATCTCCCATGGGCATGCTCATTCACTCATTGCGGGGCATTCATATTCTTGTACCTCGCAACATGGTCCAGGCGGCGGGAATGTACAATACCTTGTTAAAAGGAAATGATCCCGGTCTCGTGATCGAATGTCTGAATGGTTATCGATTGAAAGAAAAGCTCCCGAGCAATATGGGAGAGTATACGGTTCCGCTCGGAATTCCTGAAATCCTCACCCGAGGCGACCATCTCACACTGGTCACTTATGGCAGCTGTGTCAGGTATGCGATGAAGGCAGTCAAAAAGGTCAAAGAATTTGGTATATCCGTTGAGTTAATTGATGTTCAAACCTTGCAACCATTTGATAGCGAACAAGTGATTGTATCTTCTTTGAGAAAAACAAACAAGATTCTATTTGTCGATGAAGACGTACCGGGAGGAGCTTCAGCTTTTATGATGCAGCAAGTCCTGGAAGAACAAGGTGGATTTAGATTTCTCGATGACCAACCAAGGACCTTGTGCGCCAAGGAACATCGAACACCTTATGGAAATGATGGAGATTACTATTCCAAACCTCAGACAGAAGATATTGTGGAGATCATTTATGAAATGGTCTTTGAAGAAATGATGTATTGAATCCTGATACTGCTTTAACCTTGTCTCTGACCTCTAATCAGGCAAATATTGATCAATTAACATTTTAAGTCTCAGAACATATTCAATATTTAACTAATATTGTGACTCAACCGGGCTGTTAGTGAGGCATCTAGTCATTATTCCGACATATAACGAAAGCGAGAATGTCAAGTCGATTATTCAGGCCGTCCTGAAAATGCCCGGGATGGAAGTACTGATTGTCGATGATAACTCACCGGACGGCACGGGGGATATCGTCCAAACCCTGAAAGAAGAAAGTGATGAAGAAAGAATTCATCTGATCCGCAGGGCAGGCAAACTGGGCCTGGGAACCGCCTATATTGCTGGCTTCAAATATGCGATGGATCATGGTTTTGACTACATATCTGAAATGGATGCGGATTTCAGTCATAATCCTAAAGATTTGATGCGACTCAGACAGGCATGCATCGACGGCGCAGATGTTGCAATTGGGTCTCGGTACGTAAAAGGAGGAGGCCTGGAAAATTGGCCAAAAGACAGAATTTTTATTTCGAAGGGCGGCTCTCTGTATGTTCAGTTATTAACATTCATGCCCGTGAAGGATCCCACCGCTGGATTTATATGCTATAAAAGACAATTTTTGGAATCTATAAATTTGGACAAAATTGAATTTACCGGATATGCCTTCCAAATTGAAATGAAGTATATTGCATGGAAACTTGGATTCAAAATCAAAGAAGTTCCAATCATATTCAAAGAGAGGGAATTAGGCACTTCCAAGATGAGCGGTGGAATTATAAAAGAGGCGGTGACCGGGGTTGTAAAATTGAGATTGAGAAATATCAAAAAATATTATACCTAAGATTTTTGTCAAATTTATGATGCATCACCTCACATGTCACGTTTTAAGATATTCTTGACCTTTGTTGCTCTTCTAATTTTAATTTCTCTTATAGCTACCACTATATACTTTTTATCATTGACCTTTTACATGGAAGATGATGAACTTGCCCTCAGGATCAAGAATGAAAATCTTCCCGTCAAAATTGAATACTGGAATCTGGACGATAATAATTTCAGGATACTTCGATCTGGTCGGGATACAACTGATGCACCTCTATTGTTGATGATTCATGGGTCACCGGGATCATCGGGAGATTTTTTGGCATACCTGTCCGATGGGCGTTTAAGAAATGAATTTTCTCTCCTGGCAGCAGATAGGATAGGGTATGGTGGAACCGGTAGGGTGTCTGAGTCGTATAGCATTCGTCAGCAGGCAGAGATCATCATGGAATTATTAAGCCGAAACGGTATCGACAGTTTGCCCGTGGCTCTTCTAAGTCACTCCTATGGAAGCCCTGTGGCAGCACTGATAGCAGGCGAATTACAAGACAGGTGTATCGGTCATGTTATGGTAGCTCCCGTATTAGATCCGGATTCGGAAAAAGTATTTTGGTATTCTCCCATACCCTTAAAAGTGCCATTTAGTCTAATTTCTTCCATTCCATTAAAAAGGGCATCGGTTGAAAAAATTGAACACATTGAAGATTTGAAAAATTTAAAAAGCGAATGGACTAAAATCACTTCGCCGACGATTCACATTCACGGCTCCGATGATTGGCTTGCACCTATTGATAATATTGAATTTTGCAAAAGGTATTTTCCCGAAAAATTATACAGGGATATAAACATTGAAAATGGTTCGCATTTTATCCTGTGGTCGGATAATGAATATCAAATTATAATTAACGAATTATTGAAATTATAATTTTGATTACCGGACAAGCAATATATCTCCCCTGATCATTTTTTTAGAGCCATCAATGAATTGGACTTCAGCAATATAAACATAGACATCTGCAGGAAGGGGAGTGCCGCCGTGATTGTTTCCAAGCCAGGCCTTGCTTTCGTCATTGATTTGATGCCTCCCCACGTCATGTACGGGGACGCCCCATCTCGTGAATACCCGGAATCTGTTGATATAGGCAGCATCGTCTTCACTGTGTAATAAAAATTGATTGTTATCAGCTTCATCAGGTGTGAAGATATTGGCGGTGAGTACATCCCTTGAAATGTCTTCAGGTTCAACGGATATGGAATGTTCATGAAGACATCCATGTTCATCGGTGACCATGACAAAATTTTGCCTTCCTCTGAAAGTTTTCTCTGGTTATCCTTACAGACTGAGCCTTCCACCTGAATCTCGTAGGATCTGAATAATCCAAGGGAGTCCTTCGCAATACAGTTAAAGCCATAGCGACAAGACCATATGTCCAGGACTTTTTTGCTGAATGTAAATGCAGTATGGGCGGAAAAATCTTCACAATCGTTTGTGTCACCTTCGATTCTGCATTTTCCGACCAGTTTTCCCGCTTGATCATAAATCCTGATATTGGAATTATAGGTATCACATGAATACCTCAGACGGTAATATTTTTTCACCGTATTCGTCCTCATGTCTTTTAAATGTGGGTGGGGAGGAGCATGAGTTGCACAGATCTGTCCCATATCTTATACTGTCAACAATGTCTAGGATCCAGGTAAGATGAGCTTGTACAATGGCATATTTAATTCTTGAAGAGGAAGCACCCTCCGTTTGAGCTGCAGGGGATGAGATTAGAGACAAAAGCAGCAAAGAGGTAAGACGGAGCTCTTTCATCACATTATACATTATTGTAATATGTACTGCGATAATTGTACCAAACGGTTTATACACTTAAGTTTTCGACTGGATCGTAAAGGCTTGTATTGGACTGGAAATTGAGAATTTATTTATAACATGTTGTTATTCATGGAGTAATATATTAAATTTGAGAGTAATGCATTGAACATTTACCCAACCTGAACCACGATCTGGTACTGATTTATCCAGACATAATAGAATGGGTTACAATTTGTAAGCGGATCGTTTACAATTAGCTATGTATAATTAAAAAGTATATGTAATTAACAAAAATAGTGGTAGATAGTGGTAGAAAGTGGGAAAGTCGTCTTACCTTTGAGTCATAAGGCGCTCGAGCGTATACCTGATGACCGGAGAATATGATTGTAAGATTGATGCAAAGGGCCGGATAAGGCTTCCTTCATCATTGATTCGTCAAATGGACGGATCTGCAAGAATATTCACTGTGAACCGGGGATTTGAAAAGCACCTTATCATGTACCCCAAAGAAGTTTGGGAACGAAGGACGAAAGAAATAAACCAGTTGAACATCTACAAGAAGCAGCATCGCGAGGTAATCAGGTACTTCTACAGGGGTGCCACAGAAATTACACTGGATAGTGCAGATCGAGTGTTGCTTCCAAAGAGTTTACTTGACTACGCCAGGATTGAATCAGAGGTCGTATTGTTTGCATATCAGGACCAAATAGAAATATGGGCGAAAAACCTGTATGATGCCATGATAGAGCAGGAGCCCGAAGATTTTTCAGATTTGGCAGATCAGGTATTCGGCGACGGAGCTGCTAATGTGTGATGGTCAAAAAGTTAAATTATCACACTCCTGTTTTATTGACAGAAAGTATTGAGTGGCTCGATATAAACCCTGAAGGAGTATATATCGATGCAACTTACGGTGGGGGTGGACATTCCAAATCGATTTTAAACCAGATGAATGCCAAAGGGCGACTATTTGGATTTGACCAGGATGAACAAGCACAATCAAATGTGATTGATGATCCAAGGTTCTGCTTTATTCAAGCCAATTTCCGGTTTGTCGCTCATTTTATGAGATTTTATGACTTTTCGGTGTTGGACGGGATCTTAGCTGATCTTGGTGTTTCTTCATTTCATTTTGATGAGCCTTCCAGGGGATTTTCATACCGGTATGATGCACTGTTGGATATGAGGATGAATCAATCTTCTTCTTTGACAGCCAGGCGGATTTTATGGGAATACGATGCTCCATCTCTGCAAAGCATGTTTTCTGACTATGCGGAATTGCGCAATGCAAAGAGCTTGAGTGAGAAAATCTGTTCTGTCAGAGACAAGCGGCCACTGGAAAAGGTATCTGATCTGATCGAGGTAATTGATGCATTATACATCGGTGACAGATTAAAATATATGTCACAAGTGTTTCAGGCACTACGTATTGAGGTCAATGATGAAATGAATGCGTTGAAAATATTCTTGGAGCATGCTCTTCAACTGTTGAAAAAAAAAGGACGATTGGTTGTAATCTCCTACCATTCGGTTGAAGACAAATTGGTCAAGAATGTTTTTAGGGATTACGCACAGGACTATGATGAGTACGGACGTCTAAGGATGAAAGCAACAATTCTGACTAAGAAGCCTATTGCTCCATCTAAAGAAGAAATACTTGAAAACAGAAGAGCTTCAAGTGCAAAACTTAGAGTATTAGAAAAATTATAAGTGACTAAGCGATTTCAAATTACCAGGCTTTTCGATTGGATGCCATACTTCGGGCTCGTGTGTCTGCTGATCCTGTGTTATATAGCTACGGTGCATAGCACGGAGAAGAAGATCCGAAAGATCAATGAGAAGCACCGGCAAATTGAAGACCTTAGGAGAGAGTATATATCGATCAAGAAAAAGGTACAGCACGAAGGTACGTTGTACGAAGTGGCAAAAGATGTTCATGGAGTGGATTTGGAAAGTGAAGTCCGGATCCCAAAGAAAATAGAATATACTGATGCCGGTTAGCAGGAAGAATGAACTCCTTTATCGCGTTTATTCTGTTCTTTTTACATTCTTCATATTGTCTTTACTGATAGTCTACAGAATGGCAAAAGTGTCCATCCTTGAAGGAGAGAAATGGAGGGCAAAAAAAGAGCATCGATATATGGAGTGGCGCCCCTTGAAGACACAAAGGGGAAATATATATGCAGATGATGGCCAGAATTTAATGGCTACATCAGTTGAGTTCTTTGAAATACGGATGGATCCGACAGTTGTAAATACAGGTGTATGGAACCGGGATATTGAGTCATTATGCAATGGCTTGTCCAAATTTGATAACAGGAGATCACCGTCTCAATGGAGATCCTATCTGGAAGAGGGTCGAAAGAAGAAGTCCAAATACCTTCTGATTGCTAAAAATGTTGATCATTTTCAATTGGAAGAATTGTCTTCTCTGTCCATTTTCAAATTGGGTCAATTTGATGGAGGATTTATCAAAGTGCGGGAATACAAACGCGAAAAGCCTTATCGCTCTTTGGCGGCACGGACGATAGGAGTGGATCGAACTGAGAACAGGGTAGGGCTGGAAAACAGTTTTAACAGACTACTGAGAGGAGAAGAGAAAAAGGCCTATATGAAAAGGGTATCCAAAGATCTTTTTATTCCTGTCTACGATCCGACGGAATACGAGATCATCAAAGGCAAGGACCTCGTCACTACCATCAATGTGGGCATGCAGGATATCGTTCACAATGAATTGATGAATGGTATTAGTAAGCATAATGCAGAAGCGGGTTGTGCAATTTTGATGGAGGTCAATACAGGAAAGATCAAGGCTATATCAAATTTGTCGTACAACGATTCCGGTCGGCTGGGTGAATTTCAGAATTTTGCCGTAGCGCATAGCACCGAACCGGGAAGTACAATGAAGGCGGCGAGTGTATTGATGTTGCTTGAGGATGATTATGCGGATAGCAACACACTGGTAGACTTCAGCAAGGGAAAAAAGAGATTCTACGATCAGACCATGTTTGATTCTGGCAATCATGGATACTCCAAGTCAACCCTGAAAGAGGGCTTTGAGATTTCTTCTAATGTCGCGATTGCAAGTGCGATGTTTGAAGCGTACGAGCGGCCGAAAAAGTGGACCCAGTATGCAGAAGGATTGAGAAAATTCGGATTACACGAATTATCCGGCATTGAATTGGAAGGCGAACCCAAACCATTTATAAAACATCCGAAGATCAACAAAAATGAGTGGTATGGAACCACAATTCCATGGATGGCACATGGATATGAAATGAAGCTGACGCCTCTCCAGGTATTGAGGTTTTATAATTCCATCGCCAATGATGGTAAACTGATGGATGCACAAATAGTGAATGCGATCAAATCCAATGATCAAATTGAAAAAACATTTGGACCCAACACAAGTAAAAAAGAAATAGCCAGTATCGAAAGCATCAAAGAATTGCAGGAAATGCTCAAAGGTGTAGTCAATAATGGCACTGGAAAAAATTTGAAATCAAAAGATATTGAATTTGCCGGCAAAACAGGTACCACAAAGGTGGGCTATGCCGGGAATGGAGAGGTCAAATACAATGCCTCCTTCGTGGGCTATTGGCCAGCGGAGGCCCCGAGATATTCTTTGATTGTTGTCGTCTATGGCCTGAAGGGAAATGAATATTACGGAAACCGGGTGGCTGGCCCAATATTTAAAAGGATCATGGACTGGTGTGTGGCAATGAAACAGGATGACCTCGTCGCTCTGGATCTCGATTTCAGAGGTGATTATCGAGGGAAGGTCTATGGCAATGGCAATGACTTCAAAACGATATTCCAAGATTTGAATGTGACCTATGTATCCGCCGGAAGATGGATCAAAGGTCAGTCCGGACAGGAAGGAGAGGTTTTGAATGGAAGAGCTAAAATAAGCGCAGAAAGGGTTCCCAATTTAAAGGGAATGGGATTGAGGGATGCCATATATGTTCTTGAAAATATTGGGATGGACGTGCATGTTGACGGCTTTGGAAAGGTAGTGAAGCAATCATTGAAACCCGGCGAGGACTTAGGCAAGAAAGAAATTACACTCTATCTGAATTAAAAGGTAGTGGGCAATTATAAATTAAAAGATCTGCTTAAAGGAGTAGATAACTATTATTTGAATGGTGATGAGCAAGCTTTGATTTCCAGTTTGCGAATTGATTCCCGGGCAGTAGAAAACGGAAGTTTGTTTGCAGCAATTCCAGGATCATTATCAGATGGACATGACTTTATTGATCACGCCATCGGTAAAGGAGCAGTAGCCGTCCTGTGTGAAGAAATGCCGGAGGTGAAGAAAGGAATTAGCTATGTGAAAGTTGAAAATGTCCGGATAGCAATCGGGTTGATTGCTCATGAGTACTACGACAGGCCATCCGAAAAATTGAAATGCATAGGAGTGACCGGGACGAATGGAAAGACCACGGTCGTCACCCTATTATATGACCTTTTTAAAGAATTAGGTTACAAAGTCGGATTGATTTCGACAGTTGAAATATTGGTTAACGACAAGAAGTTGGAAACGCGATTGACCACCCCTGATGTAATTAGTCTGCATGACATTATTTCGGAAATGGTCATGACCCGTTGCACCCATGTATTCATGGAAGTAAGTTCTCATGCGGTAGATCAAAGACGGATCTCAGGCATTTCTTTTGCCGGAGGAGTTTTTACGAATATTACCCATGATCACCTGGACTACCATGAGACATTTTCAAATTATTTGAAAGCAAAGCAGTCGTTTTTTTCGGGACTGGATGAAGAAGCATTTGCACTGATCAATATCGATGACCGCAATGGAGAAGTCATGGTTCAAAATTCAAAAGCAAGATGTTTCAGATACAGTCAGAGAATAATGACTGATTATAAATCAAGGTTGCTCTCTGATGATGAATTGGGAATGCATGTGGAGATTGCAGGATATCGCTTCCATTCCAGGCTGACAGGCAGATTCAATGTCGCCAATCTTACTGCGGTTTTTGCAGTTGCCGATATCGCTGAAAATATTGAGGCTGAAGAATTGGCAGAGAAGATGAGTGGATTGAATCCGGTGAAAGGGAGGATGGAAATGATTGCTCTGAAACCCAGAATTATCGTTGATTATGCCCATAGCCCCGATGCCTTGACAAATGCGCTGAACTCCTTAAAGGGATCGTTGAAAGAGGGGAAATTAATAGTCGTCATTGGTTGTGGAGGAGATCGCGATAAACTGAAGCGTCCCATAATGGGTTTGATTGCAATCGATCACAGTGATTTGGCAATTTTTACTTCTGATAATCCGAGGAATGAAGACCCTGAACAGATCATCAGGGACATGAAAAAAGAAATTCCGGATGATCGCGAAAATGAGTGGTTGGAAATTGAAAACCGGAAAAGTGCAATCAAAGTGGCCATTAAAAGTGCCTCAGAAAACGATACGATTTTGATCGCGGGAAAAGGGCATGAGGAATATCAGGAAATCAAGGGTGTGAAATACTTCTTCAGTGATCAACAAATAGTGAAAGATATACTATCTAAAGACATATAAGAATAGGTTCTATTATCATTCTCAGGTTGGTTTTAACAGTTGCAGTGGTGATCCGAATAAAGATTTGGACCCACTGCTTTTTTAAAAGAGAATGTCTGGTAGAAAAATTGATTGGCAATTAAGATGCTCTATTATTTATTTGAGTATTTAAAAGAAATATTTGGAGACTTTCCTGGTTCAGGATTGTTTCAATTTTTGAGCTTCAGGGCAGGAATGGCAGTTGTTGTTGCACTTGTCGTTTCTATCTTCTGGGGCAATAGAATAATAAGTTCTTTGAAATCTTTGCAAATTGGAGAGTCCGTCAGGGATTTGGGCCTTGAAGGTCAAAATGAGAAAGCAGGGACTCCGACCATGGGAGGTATTATTATCTTCCTGGCAGTCCTCATTCCAGTTCTCCTATTTTCCAAATTAGAAAGTGTCTACATCAAGTTGCTGATTCTTGCAACTGTGTGGATGACACTAATTGGAGCGATAGATGACTATATCAAGGTTTTTAAAAAGAACAAGGCCGGGCTGAAAAGCAAATTTAAAATTCTTGGCCAGGTAGGACTTGGTTTGCTAGTAGGAGGTGTGATGTTTTGGCATAGCGATATCGTAGTGAGAGTTCCGCAACACGTTGCCGTGGAGAGGGATTATCCTATCATGAGGACCATTGAAATCAGCGATCCCAGAGGAGGAGAGGAAATGGTGGAATATGCCTATGTTAAAACGGGATTGACAAATGTACCATTCGTAAAGGCCAATAATTTCAATTACAGAAACCTGGTGGCATTTATGGGTCAGAATAAAGACCAGTTATACTGGATCATCTTTATACCCTTTGTCATTTTTCTAATTACAGCCGTCTCGAATGCTGCAAATTTGACCGATGGACTCGATGGATTGGCTGCTGGGACTTCGGCAATAATAGCAGGAGTGCTTGCCATTTTCGCTTACTTGTCCAGCAATTCAAATTTTTCCGAATACTTGAATATCCTCTTCATTCCCCAGTCTCAGGAATTGGTGATTTTTTCAGCGAGCCTGGTAGGGGCATGTATAGGATTCTTGTGGTATAATTCCTTTCCTGCCAAAGTGTTTATGGGAGATACGGGAAGTCTGGCACTGGGAGGAATCATTGCGACGCTGACAATCCTCTTACGTAAGGAATTTCTGATTCCCGTGTTGTGCGGCATCTTCTTTATAGAGACACTTTCGGTAATGATACAGGTCAGTTATTTTAAGTATACAAAAAAGAAATACGGAGAAGGTCGCAGGATCTTCAGGATGTCTCCGATTCATCATCATTTCCAAAAATTGGGAATGCACGAGGCAAAGATAGTAGTGAGATTCTGGATAGTAGGAGTATTGCTCGCTATCCTGACTATAATAACCCTCAAGGTTCGGTAGTGCGAATAGGCATCATCGGCGGGGGTGAAAGCGGAGCAGGGGCAGCCCTGCTTGCTGTAAAGGTAGGTGATATGCCATTTGTCAGTGACACTGGCCGAATAGACCCTGTGTATCGCCAAAAACTAATTGAAAACAATGTCCGCTTTGAAGAAAACGGACACAGCTTTGACATTTTAAAAGACTCTGACATCATTGTGAAAAGTCCGGGAGTTCCTGATGATATACCCCTTCTGACGGAATTTCGCACGATGGACCTTCCGATCATTTCAGAGGTTGAATATGCTTTTGGGTTTTGTCGTGGAAAGATCATTGGAATTACTGGCTCCAATGGGAAGACTACGACGACAAATCTCATTTATCATATTCTGGTAACGGGTGGATTGGATGCCATCATTGGTGGAAACATTGGAAGGAGTTTTAGCTCTCTCCTGTTGGAAGAGGATCGTGACCTATACGTCCTGGAGTTGTCCAGTTTTCAACTGGATGGTATTGATTCCCTCAAACCTGATATTGCAGTCATCCTGAACATTACAGAAGATCATCTTGATCGATATCAATATGATATGGGTCAATATGCAGATAGCAAGATGAGAATCTGTATGAACCAGGATAAGGACGATATTCTCATTTATAACCATGATGATGAAAATATTGTGCAAAGACTTGGTCGGGTGGAGGCTCAATTCAAACCCGTTGGCAAAGGTAATCTTGCATTTCATTCCTTTTCGGTGAACAACCCCTCCCTGAAAGGGAATCACAATGCATTCAACGCAAGTTGTGCCATTGAAGTCGCACGCATTCTGGAAATTGATGATACCATTATTTCCAATTCTCTGAATTCCTTCCGGAATGATGATCATAGAATGCAAATTGTGGCCTCAATCAATGGTGTAACCTGGGTGAATGACAGCAAGGCGACGAATGTGCATGCTTCATATTATGCCCTGGAGTCTGCCCATGCACCCATCATTTGGATTGCCGGAGGAATAGATAAAGGAAATGATTATACCCAATTGCAGCATGTCGTAGCCGACAAAGTCAAAGCCTTGATTTGTCTTGGGAAAGAAAATGAAAAATTGAAAAGTGCTTTTCATCATCTTTCCATGCGGATTTTTGAAACGGAGCATATGAAAGATGCAGTTGCCTTGGCAAATGATCTCTCTGTTGATGGGGATAGTGTGTTGCTTTCCCCGGCATGCGCCAGTTTTGATCTTTTTGATAATTACAAAGACCGGGGACGACAGTTTATGTCTGAAGTCTGGGGTCTATTGAGGAAACGTAGATGAATATTGTAACGGATTTAAAACAACACCTTAAAGGAGACCGTGCGATCTGGTTGATCACATTTGTCCTAGGTGTTTTTTCGCTGCTGATCGTATATAGTGCTTCGGGAAGTGAAGCATTCAAAAACTATGATGGCAATACGGAGTATGCGCTGATTCGTCAGTTGATCTTCATTTCGTTTGGCTTCGTACTCACCTACATCTGCTACAATTTACATTATATGCAGTATGCCCGTTTGGCACCTCTACTGCTGGCTGTGGCCATCCCATTATTGATCTATACTTTATTTTTTACGGACAGCGTCAACGAATCCCGAAGATGGCTGACGATTCCCTGGGTTGGATTTACCCTTCAGACATCGGATATCGCCCGATTTGCCCTTATTATATTTATTGCCAGGGCCTTGAGCGTCCGGCAAGATGTCATCAAGGATTTTAAGAGTGCCTTTCTCCCCATCATTATACCGGTGACCATAGTATGCCTGCTCATTCTCCCCGCTAATTTGTCCACCGCGGGCTTGTTGTTTTTAACATGCCTGCTGATGATGTTTATCGGTCGGGTTTCAATTAAATACATATCCATATTAATCCTGGTAGGACTGCTGGGATTTTTGGTCGTTTGGATTTTGGGAGCCTCTTTTCCTGAAATCATACGGGTAAATACGTGGAATTCCAGAATAGAAGAATTCATAGGGGGAAATGGCTGGCAAATACAGCAGTCTAAAATAGCCATTGCTGAAGGAGGATGGTTCGGAGTTGGGCCAGGAAACAGTTTCCAGCGAAATTACCTGCCGTATTCCTATGCAGATTTCATCTACGCCATCATATGCGAAGAGTATGGCTTTATCGGAGGTGTTTTCATCCTGGGGCTGTATCTCTGGCTCCTGGTCAGATGTATCGGTATAGTGACGAGGTGTCCGAAGGCATTTGGGGCAATCCTCGCAATGGGGCTTTGTCTGAACATTGTCATACAGGCATTTGCCAATATTGCGGTTTCAGTCGAACTGGTACCGGTGACAGGTCTTACACTGCCCCTGATCTCAATGGGGGGGACATCGATATTATTTACCTGCATGTCCCTGGGGATTATATTAAGTGTAAGCAAATACGTGGAAGAAGCTGAATTGGCCAAACTTGAGTTGAGTGATATAGAAGAAAGAGATGCGGATAGTATGTAGTGCCGGAGGAACAGGGGGACATATTTTTCCCGCTGTTGCCGTGGCACAGAGTGTAAAAAAAAGATATCCTGATGCCCAAATACTGTTCATCGGAGCAAGGGGCAAAATGGAAATGAAGAAGGTACCGAAAGCGGGCTTTCCAATAAAAGGTCTTTGGATCAGCGGATTGCAAAGACGATTGACATGGAGCAATATTATTTTTCCTTTAAAAGTAATTGTCAGCTTGATCAGTGCTTTCGTCATCCTCAGGAAATTCCGACCGGATGTCGTTGCGGGATTTGGAGGATATGCAAGTGGCGCAGCCGTATGGGTGGCTTCAAGAATGAAGATTCCGACTCTGATCCTTGAACAGAATTCCTATGCGGGTCTGGCCAATAAGCTTTTGAATGGAAGTGCTGATATTGTATGCCTGGCTTATGATGAGGCGAGAAAGTATTTCTCAAAAGGTCAGATCATTATGACAGGCAATCCGATCAGGGCTCAATTGAAAAGTCCTTTTGATCAATCGACTTGCAAATCAATGCTTGAGCTGGAGCCTGATAAAAGAACAGTTTTGATAATCGGCGGAAGCTTGGGTGCCAGGAGCATTAACGAAGCTTTGGCTCAGGCAGCAGAAGAGATTGATAATCTCAATGACATTCAGATCTATTGGCAGTGTGGAAGTGCCTACTATGACCAATATGCGAACAGTCGGACTGCAGCATTGGAACATGTTCACTTGACAGAATTTATTGACGATATGTCACTGGCTTATGGAGCAGCTGATTTGGTGGTGTGCAGGGCCGGAGCAATTTCGATCGCCGAAATCATCCATTTGGAGAAAGCAGCCATTTTGGTTCCGTCGCCAAATGTTGCGGAGGATCATCAAACGAAGAATGCCAAAGTCCTGGAAGAGAAAGGAGCGGCCATCCTTCTGTCCAATGAGCAATTGGACAAGCTGATCCCATTGATTACTGAGACAATTGAAGACAGGTCATTAATGGATCAATTGTCTACAAGAGTCAAGGCGATGGACCGACCGATGGCAGAAGAGCGGATCGTGGATGCAATGGAAGAATTGTCTGCTCAAAATAAGCAATCATGAACCAGAGGGAGCACTTCTTCTTCCTGGGAATAGGAGGCATCGGAATGAGTGCCTTGGCGAGATATCTGAAACGGTCCGGATATAGAGTATCCGGTTATGACAGAGATAAAACAGAGCTTACTAAAAAGTTAGAAGCAGAAGGGATTGTCATCCAGTATACGTTTGATCAGGACGACCTGGATGTTCCCATTGACAAAGTGGTTTATACTCCGGCAATCAAGCCTGATCAGTTGGAATTCCAGTACTTTGAACAACTGCGAATACCCATGATCAAGCGATCTGAAATGCTTCAGGAATTGCTTGAAGAAAAGCATGTGATTGCGATCGCAGGGACCCATGGCAAGACAACTACAAGTGGTATCCTGGCCCATATCCTGGTGGATAACCAGGTCCGGGTTACGGCATTCGTAGGCGGTATGCTCTCCAATTATGAATCTAACTTCATCTATGGAGAAAGCGATTGGGTCATCATTGAGGCTGATGAATATGATCGCTCATTTCTGAGACTTCATCCCAGGATCGGACTCATTCAATCCATGGACCCGGATCATCTTGATATTTACGGGAATGAATCGGCCATGATTGAAGCTTACAGGCAGTTCAGTCTTCAAATTTCAAAAGGAGGAATCCTCATCATGGAAGCAAGTCTGGCCGATTCAAAACTGGACCAGGCCTGGAGGTCAGCACTTGAAGACAGAAATATTGAGCTGGTCACATTTGGGATAGAGGAAGGAAATTTTCGTTCGAAGATCTTCTCAGGGCAAGAGGGTCGAATCGAATTTGAACTGAACCAAAAGGCCAAAGCTTCACTAATGCTGCCAGGCAAGCACAATGTGCTGAATGCAACAGGGGCAGCAGTCATTGCCTCCGGATTGGGAGTCAGTCTTCAGTCTATCTGTCGGTCGATCGATGGCTTTCGTGGAATCCAAAGAAGATTCGAATACGTGTACAGGGGCCCCCGGACGATCATCATTGATGATTATGCACATCATCCGAAAGAGATAGAAGCAGCCATTGCGGCGGCCCGCAATCAGCACCGGGAGAGGAAATTAACGGTCGTATTTCAACCGCATTTATATAGCAGGACCAAGAATTTTCTTGAAGAATTTGCCAAAGCCCTGGAAGAGGCAGATGAGGTCATCCTTGTAGAACTTTTTCCGGCCAGGGAGAAACCGGTTGAGGGTATAGACTCTCATTCGATCCTCGACCGGATTGAAGGAAGGGAGAAAGCCTATGTAGCAAAAGATGCATTGCCGGCATATCTGGCTAAGGAGTCAAGACCACTGATATTACTGCTTGGAGCAGGTGACGTTTATAAAAAAATTGAAAAAATTAAGCAAGCACAAATTGCATGTTCAAATTGAACAAGAAATATAAAAATCTAGTAAGACAAATGGCCCTTCACGCTACTGTGATTGGCTTGCTGTTTCTATGGATATTGGGAATAGAAAGAACTTCGGTTCAATTCATCAATGAAATCGTTGTGCAAATTGATCAAATGGAAGATGTGAATGATCTCGTGACGACAGAGGACATTCATTTGTACGTGACAAAAGAACTCCCTAATGACATTCTCAATCAGAAAATCAATCGGATCGATTTTGAAATGATTGAGAGATTGCTTTCCAAAGATTCCAGGATCCACAATGTTGAAGTTTTCCTGGATGCGAAGAACGATCTGGTAATTGAAGTGATTCAGCGCCGGCCCATACTACGGGTCATGAATTATAAGAGTGACCAGTACTATATCGATCAGTCCGGCCATTACATTCGGAAGGGCGACTATCGTGCCACCAGGGTACCCGTTGTTACGGGATATGTTGAGGATTTTGCACCCAATCAAGAGTTGGAAGATACTCCTAAGCTGAATGACGCCTACCTCATTACAAAGACAATTCGAAAAGACAAGGTGCTCACGGCACTGATAGAACAAATCCATTTTGAAAAAAATGGAAGGATCATACTCATCCCTAAAATCGGTACGGAAAAAATCATTTTAGATCATATGGACGAATTGGATATCAAGTTAGGTCAGCTCAAGACTTTTTACCGCGAGTTGGCCCGAACGGATAGTTGGGGGAAATACAAAGAAATTGATATTTCCTACAAGAGTGTCGTCTATGGTCGAAACCCAGAACAACCTTAATATTGAAAATATGAAGAAGGACATACTAAAATTTGAAGATGTGGTCGTCGCCATTGACATTGGTACCACGAAAGTGTGTGCTATTGCCGGGAAGAAAAATGAATACGGCAAAATTGAAATTGTAGGTGTGGGAACCGTTTCATCTGAAGGGGTCTCAAGAGGGGTGGTTTCCAATATTGACAAGACAGTCAAAGCCATCCGGGAAGCCATTGATATCGCTGAGCGAAACTCGGATATGAAATTCAATGACATTCATGTGGGAATCGCAGGGCAACATATCAAGAGCTTGCACCATAGGGGTCTCCTGGTCAGGAGTGACGTAAACACTGAGATTTCCGAGGAAGACATTGATAAACTGGTGAAAGACATGTACCGGTTGGTACTGCCACCAGGAGATAAGATTCTGCATGTCATCCCCCAGGAATTTTCGGTTGATGACGAACAAAACATTATCGACCCGATCGGAATGTCAGGAGTCAGGCTCGAGGCGAACTTTCACATCATAACAGGGCAAATTTCGTCTTCTAAAAACATATTGAGATGTGTGGAGAAATGTGGTCTCAATGTTGTCGATATGACCCTGGAACCTATCGCGTCGGCTTCGGCAGTACTTTCCGACGAAGAAAAGATGGCAGGTGTAGCTTTGGTAGATATCGGAGGCGGGACGACAGATATCACCATCTTCAAGGATGGTATCATTCGTCATACAGCTGTGATACCGTTTGGAGGAAATGTCATTACAAAAGACATCCAGGAGGGATGCACTGTCATGCATGATCAGGCAGAAAAATTAAAAGTCAAATTTGGATCAGCATTGTCGGATGAGATTTACGATAATCGCATTATTACTATTCCTGGCTTTAAGGGAAGAGAACACAAGGAAATTTCAGAAAAGAACTTGTCGAGGATTATCCAGGCGCGAATGGAGGAGATCTTCTCATACGTCTTTTGGGAAATCAAGAGATCCGGTTATGAAAAGAAACTCATTGCAGGCCTCGTACTGACAGGAGGAGGTTCTCTCATGAAGCATGTGAATTTGCTGGCTGAATATGAGACAGGTCTCTCCTGCCGGGTAGGCCAGCCCATCGAGCACCTGGCTCATGGTTATAGTTCTGCACTTGCGAGTCCAATCTATGCAACAGGCATCGGACTACTCATCCATGCGATCAATAATGAAGAAATGAAGCAAGAAGTACAGGATGCCCTGGACCATCCCGGTGAATGGGAGGAAATGCATCCTTCTGACGACTTGAGTGCCAACAGATGGTACAAGAAGATATTTACGTACACCAAAGAATTTTTTGAGGCCACCCCAGATACCGATTTTTAACGCCAACCCGATACTTTGAGAATGTCAACCTGTGTGAATTTAAAATGCTTTTAGAAAGAAAAACAATTTTCAAAAAGCCAATTATGTACCCTATAAAATGATGTGATATGTCATTAGAATTTGATTTTAAAAAAAGGACGGGTTCTATTATAAAAGTCATTGGAATCGGTGGAGGTGGCGGCAATGCAGTTGCCAATATGTTCCGCGAGGGAATCCAGGGAGTTGACTTTGCTATTTGCAACACTGATAACCAGGCATTGGAAAATAATCCTGTGGATATTCGAATTCAGTTGGGCCCCCATTTGACCGAAGGGCGGGGAGCCGGTTCCAAACCTGAAATCGGCAAGCAGGCTTGTCTCGAATCCGTCGATGACATAAAGGAATTTCTCGATGATGGTACAAAGATGGTTTTTGTCACGGCAGGCCTTGGAGGAGGTACCGGGACAGGAGCTGCACCCATCATAGCCAAGGCCGCAAAGGACCTGGGCATACTGACTGTTGCTATTGTGACCCTCCCCTTTAAGTTTGAAGGAATGAGAAGACAGCGATATGCTATTGAAGGGCTGGAGGAATTAAAGCAGAATGTAGATGCATATCTCGTGATTTCAAATGATCGTCTTTTTAAGATGTACGGAGACCTGGGTCTTTCAGATGCCTTCGCAGAAGCTGATGCCATACTGACGACGGCGGCTAAAGGAATTGCGGAAATCATCACCGTCTGGGGAAATATCAATGTAGACTTCGAAGATGTCAATACCGTCATGAGAGGATCAGGAGTGGCTATTATGGGTAACTCTGATGCCGAAGGAGACGATCGTGCCAGAATTGCTATTGCTCAGGCGATGAGTTCTCCGCTCCTGGAAGACAATGATATCAGGGGAGCGCAACACATACTCTTGAATATTACCTCGGGCAAGAAAGAAATTACCATGTCGGAGATTGGAGAGATTACCGAGTACGTGCAGGAAGAGGCCGGTTATGGAACCAATTTGATCTGGGGAAGTTGTCACGATCCTTCTCTTGGTGAAAAGGTGAGTGTCACTTTGATTGCCACGGGCTTTAAGACGAATCACGTAACGGAGAATAAGATCAGCGACGAACAAATACGTATTCCACTTGATGAGGCCAGGGGATTGTCTGAGGAAAATGGTATCGCCGTCGGATTGGACGGAGGTACGCGATCCAATACAGTGGATTTTGAGGTAGATGATGTGAGAAGAACTATCGAAGAACTCAATAAGAAGGCGGAATACTACACACCGGTATCAGAAGTGAAAAATCCACAGGACGATGCACAAAATGAAACTCAATATGCCAAGATGGAACAGGCAAGGCGGTCCTATATGCGAAAGAACCTTGCCATGAGTCTGGACGATCCGAAGTTGATCAGCGAAATGGAAAATGAACCGGCTTATAAGAGAAGAAATGTCATGCTGGACGATACAAAAGAAGTCAAGGCGAGGGCCGATCTGTCGAGATTTGAAATAGGAACGGACGGCGAAGAACCGCTTAAAAGATCGTCGAACAGTTTCTTACATGAAAATGTAGATTAATTATATTAAAAAAATAAATATATATTTACCTTTGTATTACAAAAGGTTTATATATTAGCAAAATAAAAATATATACTCAGGATGACAGTCCGTCTGAAGACGGAGCATTATAGAAAGGCGAATAAAACGTAATCAATTGTCAAATTGGAAAGCTGTCTTAAATAGTATGATCTCATTAGCTGTTGTGATCGTACTTGAGTTTAATGGATTAATGATGGATTTCGTCTTTTTATTATAATCTTTTCCTTTTTATGAGATTGGTTTATTAAAAGGACCCCGACTCTCCGTCGGGGTTTTTCTTTTGTGCGCCCGGCATGGGGCAGATACTTGGAGGTGAGAGTCCTCTATGCACCCGGCAAGGGGAAGCATTAGCTGAACGGCAAGATCATACTC